>NZ_CP071249.1:900000-1150000 GCF_024499055.1 Turicibacter bilis
ATTTACTCGGGCCACTTTTTGTTCAGATTTTTGCATAGCTTGAATCAGTTTCTGACCTTCCTCCGATGTAATGACACCACTTTCTATCATTTTTAATACTCGTATTAATTCTTCACTCATTTTAATCATCCTTTCTAGCTAAAATCATTAATCAATCCAGATTCGTACATTTACTGAATTACGATCAATAGTTATTAAATCACCAATGGAATCTAGATTAAGCAAATCTATCATCTCATCTAAATCCGGTTCAATTCCAGTTCTAGTCTGCGCCTTAATTTGTTTTTGAATAAATCCCATTTTTAAAACAGACCTTGCAAGATTAAGAGGAATATTGATTTCAATGACTTCTTCTTCTTTGTCATGGCTGTCTACATTAATGTGTAAAAAACGTCCCGTCATCCCCTGATTCACCTCATTAACTTTTCGATGTGCTGTATCAATCACCTTGATCAACGCTTGACCATCTTCTGACGTAATAACACCACTTTCTATCATTTTTAAAATCTTTCCTAACTCATCACCCATATAAACTCCCCCTCTTTATCGTTTTAAGCACTCAGTTGCCTCCTCAACAGTGATATCCCCTCGTTCAAGCTGAGATAAACTATCTTGTTTATCGATTGTTTCTTGTCCTGTTGTAAACCCTAATCCTTGAATTGTTTGATCAAGCATTCGTCTAACGGTTGGATAAGAGATTCCAAGTTCACGTTCAACCTCCTTAATATTCCCACGATTTTTAATAAAGACTATGGCAAAATTTAATAGTTCCTTATCTAAATAACAAAATTCATTTAATGTGTATTGACCATTAATTTGTGTTTTACATCCTTGGCACGTCAATTGTGTAACTAAAAGTCGTTTATAGCAAATAGGACAATGTCCCAACACTTCGTACTGTTTCACCTAAACCCTCCTTACTTTGTCATAATTTTAATAACCGTATTTTTAGACTTCACATTAATAAACTCAAGTGGTGGATACTCCTTCATAATCTTCAGCACTTCTTCTAAGTTTACTAAAATAGTCTGTATCTCTTCTTTACTAAACTTTCCATTAATAGCCTCTTGATCAAACTTAATAAAAGGAGCACATAATCTAAAAAAACTTTTAATCAATCCAAATGAAACTGCCGGCAAATATATTCTCTTCCCATCATCGACAATAAATAATTTAATCTTCTTAGCACGATGCTTTTGTCGCCGTTTTGATTCTTTTTCAATCTCTTTAATTGCTTGCTGAACTGTCAGACGTCCGTCTTCGATTTTCTCTAAAACATAAAGATATGACACTTTAAGCTTCTCTCCTTTCAATTCCTACGTCTCTACATTACCATTATACTCCACGAATCTAAAAATCCAACTCCATAATTAATAATATTAATATATAAATTAATATTATTTAAAAAAACAATATATTTTTTGAAAAATAATTAGCTTTAAATAACTGTTACTGTTTTATATCATTCAATCGTTATTCTAATTCAATGAGCACAAAATAATTTTCAAGCTAATTTAATATGATATCCCCCGTCCTTAAAACAAAGACAATAATAAAAAATAGTTGCCGAATAAATCGACAACTATTTTTAATGTTTTTTAAAGATGTTCATAATACCTACAACAATTGCACTGATCCATTTTGGTAATTTAATCGTATAAAATCTCATCTTATCCGCTCCCCTATTCAAGGATATTAATTACTGTACACTATATGTCCTCATGGAAAAAGATATGACTACAACTTAATCACGACTAAATATCATTAATAAATAACCACTATCAAACGAGACAAAAAAGCTAGATTCAGTTGTCTCATTACTAATGCAACGAATATCATCCTGTGTTAACTCATAATTCGTTAATGGATATTTTAAACGATTTAACGTTAGATTAGTTACCGTTGACTCTAAGGCAAAAAATGAAATATAGGGCAAGCCTGGATGATTGATTTCATGCTGACCTGAGGCTAACACCATTAAGTGATTTCTTTCATCCACTAATGTAATCGGTAAGCCTTTTTTAGCAAACTGAAGTAATAAGCGAATATTAGCTAAGCTATGATCGATTCGTCCACCTAATGATCCATAAATCCGAACATCAGTTGCTTCTTTCGTCATCGCTACATTCAAAGCCACTTCAGTATCCGTTTCATCTTTTTCACTTGGTAATTGAACAAGTTCCAACGCAGAATCTTTAATTTTAGCAAACTCAGATTCCGTCACTGAATCAAAATCTCCAATAGCGATATCCGGACAAATTCCATGCTCTACTAAAGTTAAAGCTCCTCGATCGACTCCAATCACGAAGCTCGCTTTAATATGTTCTAAATCTAACCACGCATTTGGTGCTCCGCTAATAATCGCAATTTTCATTCAAATTACCCCTTAATTTTTTGAATGGCTAATTGACGGTCTACTGCATTAAACACAGCTGATCCAGCAACTACCACATCTGCCCCAGCTTCTTCACATAAGCGGGCTGTTTCCTCGTTAACTCCACCATCAACTTCAATCACATAAGATAAGTTTTGTTCTTGACGCCACTGATTTAATGTCGCAATTTTATTTAATGAATCCGGAATAAAGGTTTGACCTCCGAATCCTGGATTAACTGACATAATTAAAATCCAATCTACCTCTTGTAAAACATGTTTAATCATTTCAAGTGGTGTATGCGGATTTAAAACGACTCCACACTGCATCTCATATTGCTTAATTAATTGTAACGTACGATGTAAATGACGGCATGCCTCTACATGAACTGTAATAATATCTGCTCCCGCCTCTTTAAAATCTTTAATATATTGATCCGGATTTTCAATCATTAAATGAACATCAAATGGCAACTCTGTATGAGGACGTAAACATTTCACAATCCCTGGACCTAATGTAATATTAGGGACGAAATGACCATCCATCACATCAATATGAATATAATCCGCTCCTAGTGAATCAACACATTTTACTTCTTCTGCTAATTTTGAGAAATCAGCAGCTAAAATTGATGGTGCAATTTTCAACATCTTTCCTACTCCTTCATGTCTTAATACTTCGGTTTACGAGTTTTAATTTCTGTTAAGAACTGTAAGTAGTTCTCATATCGGGTTGGGATGATTTCTCCTGCCTCCACAGCCGATTTGACAGCACAACGAGGTTCATTTTCATGCAAGCAACCTCTGAACTTACACTGCTCTGAACGCTCATAGAATTCGATAAAGCATTGTGATAAATCGATAGGTTCTAATTGATCTAAATCTAAAGAACTAAATCCTGGTGTATCTGCGATTAAGCCTTCGCTTAACTTATGTAATTCAACATGTCGAGTTGTATGTTTTCCGCGTCCTAGTGCTTTTGAAATTTCATTAACCTGAATATCTAATGTATGATCGATTGAGTTAAGTAATGACGATTTTCCTACTCCTGATTGACCGCAAATCACAACAATACGATCTTTAATTAAATCACTAATCGATTCTAATCCAAATTGTCGTTTAGATGAGGTCTCAATGACTTCATAACCAATTTCACGGTAATAATTAATCGTTGGTTCAATTGATTGTTTCTCTTCTTCACTCAATAAATCCATCTTCGTTAGCACAATAACAGGTTCAATGCGATTCATTTCAATAACAGCTAAAAAACGATCTAACAACTTCGGACTGAAGTCGGGTTCTTTCACTGAAAAAACAACTAATGCTAAATCTACATTAGCAATAGGTGGGCGCACTAATTCATTTTTTCGAGGGCCGATTTCCATCACATAACCATTTCCATCAGATTCAACTAAAAACTCAACTTCATCTCCTACTAACGGAGTAATTTTCTGTTTACGAAATAATCCTCGACTTCGACATTGAATCATTTCTTTACTTTCTAAATCTTCAACGTAATAAAACCCACTTAAGGCTTTTAAAATAATTCCCTTTTTCAAATTATCACCTACTAAATGATCAGGTTCACTCATCATTTTCTTTATTGTCTATTATTCTTGTCTCGTTGAAGATGATTTTTCTGGAGTCTTTGCGACATATAACGTAACACTAGACTTCACTTTTACGCGTGTTCCGATAGCCGGTGATGTTTTAAATACATCACCATCTTCATAATTCTCATCTTCAATATAAATGACTTTTGCATATTTAAGTCCGATGTCTTTTAATTCCTTTTCTGCCTCTGTCACTGTCATCGTTGAAACATCTGGAACATAAACTTCAGCGACTTTATGAGTTGCAGGTCGATAGATAATGACATAATAAAGCGTGATGGCACAAATTAAGAAAACAGTGAAAGAGACTAATAAAGCTGAGTTTAAAAAGTCAAATTTCTTTCCTTTTCGTCCTTTACGCTTTTTCTTTGATTTCTTAGCCATTTCTTCTGATACCTCCTTCTTCAGGTCAGACATCACCATCGTTTTTTCAAGTGCCTCATCTTTTATACTTTCACTTAGAAGAGGCTCATCGACACGCTCAGTTGTTAACGCTGAGTTTAAATCAATTAATAATTCATCAACACTGTGGTATCGATCGCTTGGTAGCTTGCAGGTACAACGACTAATAATGTTATCTAAACTATTCGGTAATTCCTCTTTGACTAGCTTGATTGAAGGCATTTCTGCTTCTAAATGTTGAAGGGCAATATTAACCGCACCTTCTCCTTTAAAAGGCACATCTCCCGTTAATAATTCATATAAAATAATTCCTAACGCATAAATATCTGAGCGCTCAGTTGCTAAATTTCCACGTGCTAATTCCGGTGCTAAATAATGAACCGAACCCATAATCGTGTTCGTTTGTGTCATATCTGCCTCATTACTTGAAAGAGCAATTCCGAAATCAGTAATTTTTACAACTTGATCATCAGTAATCATAATATTTTGCGATTTAAGATCGCGATGAATGATATTGTTTTGATGAGCATATAAAACCCCCTCAGCTAATTGTGTCATAATATGAATCACTGTTTGAGGTTCTAACGCTCCATGTTCACGTAAATAATCTTTCAATGTTTTTCCTTTAACATATTCCATGACAATAAACGGCTGTTGCTTATAATCACCAACTGTATAAACATGAACGATGTTCGGATGATCCAAATTAATCACTTGTGCTGATTCACGTTTAAATCGTTTAATGAAACGTTCATCTTTCGAAAGCTCATATCGTAACATTTTAATCGCTACATGTCGTTTTAGTGTACGGTCATACGCTAAATAAACATTAGCCATTCCACCATCACCAATTAGCATCTTAATGTCATAGCGCGAATTAATCGTTGTTCCGATAATCATAAAGAGTCACTCCCTTCGAGGCGTTCGCATAAAGCCACTGATATATTATCTTTTCCTCCATTACGATTCGCCACTTCAATCAGTAAATTTACTTTTTCTTCTGTTGACGTTTGTTTGCTTAAAATAGCAAGAATCTCTTGATCATCTACCATCGATGTTAACCCGTCTGTACAAAGTAAGATGGCATCTAATTGATAATGCTCTAACACAAGATAATCAAATTTCAATTCTTTATTCACCCCAAGAGCATTCATAATAATATTACGATGTGGATGATTTTTTGCTTCTTGTTCAGATAGTTTTCCTTCTTCGACTAGTTTACGAACGAAGGTATGATCCTTTGTAATCTGTCTTAATTGGTGATGGGATAAAAGATAAGCTCGACTATCCCCAATATGTGCAAATGCGATAAAAGACTTAGTCATCACAGTTACAATAGCTGTCGTTCCCATTCCATGTGAGATATGATGATCTTCAATATACGTCAAGATATCTTGATTTACTTGATGTAAAATCTTCTTTAACCATTTTCTCAATATTTCTGAGTCATCAAATGTTAAGTCCTCATTAAAGTATTGCTCGATTGTTTTTAATACCATGGCACTTGCGACTTCTCCCGCTTCATGCCCTCCCATGCCATCGGCTACTACAATAATTGAGCAATGTTGATTTTTATAAATTTTAACAGCATCTTCGTTATGTGGTCGGATTTTTCCGACATCAGTCTTATAACACATCTGGTCAAACATTCTATAAAGCCCCCTCTTTAGCTCTTAACTGTCCACAAGCCGCGTCGATGTCACTTCCTAACTCGCGTCGAACAGTTGCATTAATCCCACGTTTTTTTAATGTCTTCTCAAATTGTTCAATATGTTCAATTGGTGTACGATCAAACCCACGTTCCGGTACATAATTCACCGGAATTAAATTGACGTGACAATTCATTCCTTTTAATAAGTCCGCTAATTTTGTTGCACATTCTACTGTATCATTGACATTTTTAATTAATCCATATTCAAAAGTGATACGACGATGTGTTTTATTTACATAAAACTTCGCCGCTTCCATTAACTTTTCTAATGGATAAGCACGGTTAATTGGCATTAATTGCGTACGCAATTCATCGGTTGGTGCATGTAATGAAATCGCAAATGAAACTTGAGGATGATGCTCGGCAAAATCATAAATTTTCGGAACAATCCCACTTGTTGAAACAGTAATATGACGTGCTCCAATATTTAACCCTTTATCATCATTAATAATATTAATGAATCGAGTTAAATTATCATAATTTTCAAATGGTTCTCCAATTCCCATCACAACAATATGACTAACACGACCTTCTGTTTCATCTAAGTATTGTTGAACACGTAAAACTTGTGCTACAATTTCCCCTGCCTCTAAATTACGTTTTAAGCCGCTTAAGGTAGAAGCACAGAACTTACATCCAATGCGGCACCCAACTTGTGTCGTCACACAAACAGAATAACCATAGTTGTGACGCATTAACACCGTTTCAATTAAGTTTCCATCTGCTAATTCAAATAAAAACTTTGTTGTTCCATCACTTGCGATTTGTTTTTTACGTTCTGATAAGGTTGTGAAATCAAATGTTTCACTTAATAAATGTTTTAAATCTTTCGGTAAATTACTCATCTCATCAATTGATGGCACACGTTTTTTATATAACCAATCAAAAATTTGTTTCGCACGAAACTTTGGTTGGTTATTGGCTACTAACCAATTCTGCCAATCTTCAATATTTAAACTAAAAATGGATTTAAACTCCATATTAGCACCACCATTTCTACTAAATTCGTTAAAGTCATTGCTGTGTCAGTCATCTATCTATATAGAAACAGATCAATCATTTACATTGCCTAACTCAAAGTTATAGTCTTAAACTATCCTAAACTAAGGCTAACGCCAGAAATAATCACGTTTACCGATGTAAAAAAACGACTGTTTCTTCTATATATTATCCTGCTAAAACACAGATTCTCATGCAATCATTTCTGAAATTAAGCTTGGCGCTTTAAGCAAGCAATAAAGAAACCATCTGTTTGATAATCACCTGGGAATAATTGAACCATTCCATTTTTCGTTTGCTCGTGTAAAACCTCTGGAAGTCGATTGACTAATGTTGGATCGAGTTCATATTCTGGATGTTGTGCTAGGAATTGCTCAACCATTTTGTCATTTTCTTTACGATTTACGGTACATGTACTATAAACCAGTGTTCCCCCTACTTTAACTAATGGGGCAACTGTATTTAAAATTTTCTTTTGAATCATCATGATTTCATCTAAATCCGAAGGTTGTTTCGTAATTTTAACTTCTGGATGACGTCTTAAAATACCTAATCCTGAACATGGAGCATCAACTAAAACGGCATCAAAGCTATCTGACTCATAACGTTCATTTAAAGTTGTTGCATCTTGCAATGTCGCTACGACGTTTGTTAACCCTAAACGTTTCACATTATCTTTGATTAATTTAATTTTATGCTCATAAACGTCATGGGCATAAACCGTTCCTGTTTGACGCATTAACTCTGCTACATGTGTCGTTTTTCCACCAGGTGCTGAGCATGTATCTAATACTTTCGAATGATGTTTTGGTTTTAACGCACGTGCGACTAGCATTGACGATTCATCTTGAACATAGAACCATCCTTGCTCAAAAGCCTTCGTCTTAATCACATTACCTTTTAAAATAAGTAGTGCATCTTGGCTCAAATTACCATACTCACATGTGATGCCTTCCGATTCAAGTTTTTGCTTTAATTCTTCACGTGTTCCACGAACACCATTGACACGAATCGTCACATTGACACGCTCATTATTAGCACGAGCCATCTGAATCGTTTTTTCCCAACCGAATTGCTTACTCCACAATTTAATCAACCAAAGTGGATGTGACGTTTCAACCGCCAAACGCTCCGCCTCATCTTTAATCGTATCAAGACTTGGCAATGGGGTACGTGTCATTTCACGTAAAATAGCATTCACTAATTTGCCATTAAATTGCCCTCCACGTTTTTTAGCAATCTTAACCGCTTCAGAGATTGCTGCGTGTTCTGGGACACTATCTAAAAATAACATTTGATATAGGGTCATTTGAATTAAAATACGAACCCATGCTTTGACTTTTCCGTTAAAGAAGGGTGTCACATAAAAATTCAATAACTGTTCATGTTGTAATGTTCCATAAACCAATTCAGTCATGAAATTTTTATCTTGAACTGTTAACTCATTTTTTTCAATTTGTTCACTTAAAGCATGATTACTATAAGCTCCATCTATTAAAATATCGGTTAACGTCTGCAATGCCAATTCGCGGGCATTTGCCATAATACCACTCCGTTCTCCTGTTTACCTGATGTATGTATAGTGATGTCATTTTATATTATAACATAATCTGCCTACTTTCATCTGTCATTTCACACAATTCTCCCCTAAATTCATCAGTCTTTCCTCATTGATTGAGAAATTTTAAAAAAGTTGCTTCTAAATTAGAAGCAACTTTTTGATTATTGTGTTTTATCAACAATTTTACGCCCGAAGTTCCCTTGAACTTGTGAACTTTGTAAGACGTTCGTAAACGAGTTTGGATCGACCTCATTTAATAATTGTAAAGCAATATATAATTCATAGCTTGAAACAACCATCATTAATAAACTACGATTTTGATGCGTGTAAGCTCCCTCCGCATTAATAATAGTAATCCCACGACCTAATCGACTTTGTAAAGTTGAAATCACCTCATCTTGCTTATTTGTGACAATAAACACTGTATAGCTTTGATGTGGAGTATGAATACGGTCAATAATTTGCATTTGAACAAAGATTAATAAAATCGTATATAATGCAATTTCCCATCCATCAACACATCCTGCAATTGCAATAATCACACAGTTTACAGCAAATGAGTATTGACCAAATGACCCTTGCGTTCTCATGGATAAAATTTGTGATAAAATATCAAGTCCTCCCGTTGAACCGCCATACTTTAAGATCGTTCCACTACCTAAAGCATAAATCATTCCACCAACAACGATATTTAATAACACATCATCAGAAAAAGAAATTTCTGGAACAATATTTAAACCTAACGTCATCAGTGTTACCGTATATAGCGTATGATAGGTGAAACGTTTCCCAATAAACTTATATGAAATTAGTAATAACGGGATGTTAATTGACCAAATAAGCATTCCAAGATTAATCTTAATCCCCCATGCACTATAAAGGAATCGACTAATTAACTGAGAAATCCCTGTGACCCCACCTACATATAACCCCGATGGATTGATAAACCAGTTAATTCCAATGGAGAATAGTAAAATCCCAACCGAAATCATTGCTAAACTTTTAAATTCTTTTTTCAAATGTTCTGCCTTAATAATACCCATTACTAAATTCCTCCACTTCCGTTTTTCATGCAGCTTTCTCTCTATTAAAACGGAATCTTTGATTTAATTCTTGAGAAATTATAACATGTTTTCTCCCGACAGGAAACGAAAAAATTGTTACTATTTTGTGTACATCCACATACAATTTATCCCATGATTTTAGAGGTAATTATTCCATGAAAAAAAGCACCTAAAAAAAGGTACTTTTTGTCTATGCTTCATAAATAATCATAGCCGAATAACTATAAACCTGTCCCTCTGTATCACTGAAGTGAGAGATAGAGTATTTAATATCTATGACCGATTGATAAGGTAATGTTTTTAAAAATTCATTGACGACACTTTCTAAATCTAGCTCATGTTCTTCATCAAAACATTTCACTTGAACCGACATTCTGTCTCCCTCCTATCACATTAAAGACAGAATACCATTCGAAGCTTTGAATTTTTGTCAAAAAACAGAAATCTATTTAATTTCTTTTCTAACAAAGTGACCTTGAACCATCTCACTACGCACGACGTTTGTGAAAGCATGATCATCAACCATTTTAATAACCGCTAATGCTTCATATAACTCATAACTTGATAATACTATCATCAACACACTTTTATTATTCTTTGTATAAGCACCACGGCCTTCTAAAACCGTAATTCCTCGATAAAGTTGTTTTTGAATCGCATCAATCATTTCATCTTCTTTACTCGTTACGATATATAATGTCAAATTTTGATGAATCGTATGAATTCTATCCACGACGACGGACGTAATGTAAATTGAAATAATAGTATATAAGGCTGTTTCCCATCCTTGTGTAATTCCAGCTAATAAAATAATAACTGCATTAATACCAAATGAGTACTTTCCAAAAGAACCATTAAACTTCATTGAGATGTATTGTGAGACAATATCTGTTCCCCCAGTTGATGCACCAATTTTTAAAATCATTCCTACACCAACACCGATTAACACCCCACCAAATACAGCGTTTAGTAAAATATCATCAGAGAATTTTCCCATGGGAACTAATTCTAAAATGATGGATTGCAACACAACTGTTAAAATACTTAAGACAGCAAATCGTTTTCCAATTGAACGCCACGCTAAATATAAAAGTGGCACATTCAATAAGAAAATTAATCCACCTAAACTTAAATGAATCCCAAATGCAGAAGAAGCAAAGGCTATTATTAACTGCGCAATCCCTGTCACTCCACCTGTATATAGATTAGCAGGCGAAATAAACATATTCATCGCTAACACATATAAAAATACCCCTATAATCATAATCCCTAAGTTCTTCAGTTTAATTGAAACTTGTTCATTTTTTAAAATATTCATCTGTTCCACACTCCTTCTCTGATGTCCTGATGAATAATTAGACTTATTCGTTTGAATCTGTGTCTTCTTTTAAATAAGTCCATCCATCTTCTTGATAAACTTTTCCCTCTTTCATTAAACGCCCTAATGCACGCTTAAATGAGGCCTTACTCATTTTAAAGACACGACGAATATCGTCTGGTTCTGATTTATCATAAAACGGCATCGCCCCACGACGTCCCATTAAATATTCTAAAATAATGTCTGAGTCTTCCACAATCGCAAATTCCTTTTGTGGAATTAATGACATATTAAATTCACCATTATCTTTTACACGTACGACACGTCCCTCAACTACTTCTCCAAGACGTGGTTCTTCACGACGTTCACTTTCATGAATGAATCCCATGTATCCTTCTTCTGTAATGACGTTTGTTCCGATTTTACCTGTACGAATTACACGCGCTTTTACCTTTTTACCATGTAATGATTGTGGCGCCTCCTCTTTAACTCCGCCAAACTCTTGTGGGCGAGCTAAGATTGCAAATAAGTAGTTTGATTGTGATTCTTTTAAATAACAATACACATAATCTCCGACTTGTGGCCATAATGATTCGAAAATTGGTAAGTCTGATGGTGCGATTAAAATGTTTTTGTTAATTCCGATATCAACAAAAACTCCTAAATCTTTACGCACATCTACTACTTCAACCCAACCGAATTCTTCTGTTGTCACTGCTGGCTCTTGCATCGTTGCTGTTAAACGTTTTTTTGCATCATAATAAACGAAGACTTCGATTGTTTCTCCAACTTCGATAGGATGCGTTACTTCTGCTTGATGTAAGAAGAACTCTTCACCATCTAGCATTAATGTATAACCAAGTGGCGTCTGACGCTCCACTTTCATTTCATGAAATTTTCCTGCTAACATTTCATCACTTACTTTCCTTTTAAAGTCAATATATTATAACATGCACCAAAATTCGTGAAAAGTGGAAATTGCTTTTTCACTCTATTTAATCGTTTTATGTATCAAATCACATATAATTTTATTATCACCGACGTTACTTAAATCAATCCATCTTTTTCTTATTTTTTAAATTTGAACATCTACTCATTAAATATTCATTTTTAAAAAAACATTTACCGTCATGAGCAGGAAAAAATAAAAGATCAACCCTACCTAACTAAAACCAAAGATTTCTACTCATTCAAACACGATGACAAATCTATATAGAAACAGAAACCTTTTCTACATTTAATATAGCAACTCAAATATATGATAGTCATACCGTGAGTCACCTGCCATGCGAAGCATGTTTCCTCCATTGGTAGGGAATGCAAGGCAGACTATCGTCCAGGGGTCACCTAGCAGCTTCACTTGTGAAACAATCCACCATTGCTAGGGAATGGGTCACCTGGCAGATTGTCGAAGACAATCTAATCCTCAACTGCTAGGGATTTAAAATTTTTTACAATGTAAAAAACTTATCTGGACTTATATATCGAAGCATAAAGTCATGAAAACTGTATGACTTTGCAACATTCATTTTATGTTTATAGCGATTCGGATGAACGTTAATCTGCTCATATTAAAAGCCTTAGAAACTCCTAAAGGGTTCTTAAGGCTTTTTTTCTCTTTCAAATTAAGCAACGAAGTCTTCCTTTTCAACTTGTTCCATAATAAATAATAAATCAGCTTCAACTCGCTCATAACGGCGATGATACGTTAATAATTTATCATTTAAATCAACCGTTAAACTTTTTAACTTTTGAAGATATAAAAATAACTGTTCATTTCCAGTCTTAAGTGGTAATCGTTCCACATGAGCTTCTAATTCATACACTTTTGCTTCCCACTCTTTAATACTCATGGTTGATTGTTTTAAACTTTTTTGTGTATGATGCTGTAAATCCTCAAGTTTTTTATACAATGAAGCTTCTAAATAACCATATTGTTGCCACTCTGAACCTAATGACAATAAAATTGAACGGATACGTAATAAATTTTTTAAGTGTTTCGAGACATGATAAGAGGCAAAAAAGCCATCCTCATATAACACTTTTGCTAACATGAAATTTTTCTTATATGCCTTTTTAATATTCATTCTCGCCATAACCAACACCACCCTTTACTAAAACTTAAGTAAATTATAATATATTTTTAGTAAAAAATACACTATTTTACATGAATAAAAATCTTATATCAAAAAAACTCACCAGCCTTCGCTAATGAGTTATAATATATTCTTCAAAATAACAATCATTAAACTTAAAATAAAAAGGTGAAGAGGATAAAAAGCATAAAAGAAATATTTATTCAGCTTTATTGATCCTTTCTCTCCATTGTATTTCGAAATTGGCCATAAGGCAGCAAGACAGAACAATTGAGCAACACACTGTAAATACACTAAAACTTGTAGAATCATTCCCAACCCATCGGTCGTCACAAAGCCATATCCATCATGAATAAAAGATGAAACAGAGGACCACATGCCAATCGATTGACCATATAATAATAAATTAAGGACAACCAGCATAATACTCATACGAGTTTTATTTTCAAAAAAGAGATACATCATAAAAATGGTGAGAATTCCATAAAGGTCATAGTCTGTTCTTAAATTTGCAGCCATTAAGCCTATGAGAATAATAAATAATCCCCCTATAAATTTAAATCCTTGATCTTTAGAGATATTATCATATCCCCAAATGGCTAATAAACCTAAAGCCAAGGTGAAAAAGACATTTTGGTGAGTGAATTCTAACCATCTCCCTGAAATAGCAACATCAAAAAATGGCTCAGAAATCAAAGCAAAAATACTTAATCTTAATAAATATTTTTTCCGATTACTCGTGTGGTAGAACCCATTGACAATCAAAAAAGCAAAAATTAGAAATGAGATTCGTCCAACTAAACGCATGATGACCATCAATCCTTCAAGCGCAATAAACGTGGTCATATTTTCAGTATATCCTTGTAAAAAAGGGATGATAATTGCACCAATATGATCAATCAACATGGTGATTAGAGCGATTATTTTTAATTGCGAGGCATCTAACCCTTTTTTCTTTTCAATCACACAACCTTGACTGATATCTAACTGATTTTCTAACTCCATTCAAGCACCCTCTCTTCCAAAATTTTCTTAAATTATAACATGAATCACTCAAAATAACCACTATAAAAAAGACAGTCTTAATCGACTGTCTTTTAAATAACTAATCTAAATCACAAACTAAACGTCCTTCTAATAAACTACGTCCGATTGTTTTTCCAAGCGTTAGTACGTCAGCTAATTTTTCTTCATCAGGTTTAAAGCATAGCTTAACCGGTTCAACCATTTTTAATTTTAATTGGGTTAAACGGGCATGAACATTATCTACCGCTTCTCCACTCCATCCATATGAACCGAAGGCTGCACCAAATTTCCCACCATGAGTCACGGGATTCATTCCTGTTAAGACATCCCAAACAATTGGCACTGCATCTTTATTCACAGTTGTTGCTCCGATAGCAATCGCATCAGCTGCATATAAATCCGCAAATAATTGTTCTTTTACCTCTGGGAAGCTCTTAATATCTAAATCATATAAACGAACTGTGACATTCGGGTTAACCATTAAGATTCCTTCTTTAACTTTATCAGCCATCATCTTTGTATATCCATAAGCTGATGTAAATGGAATTACCACTAATTTTTCTGTTGAGAAGTCTTCCGTTGACCATTCTTTATAGATATTCATAATTTCTTCAATGCGTGCATCTAATACCGGTCCATGTCCAGGGCAAATCATCTTAATATTTAATCCCGAAAGAGTCGCAATTGCTTTTAACACATACGTTTTAAATGGTGCGAAGATTGGATTATAATAGTTTAATAATGCATCCATGTAGTCGTCATTTTTTTCTACTGGTAATTTTGACATTAATACATCATCAAACGCATAATGACTACCAAATGAGTCACATGTAAATAAAATTTCTTCTTCTACTAAATAACTATAAATAGTATCTGGCCAATGTAAGTTTGGTGCTGAGATGAATTTTAATGTACGCCCACCTAAATCTAATACATCATTCATTTTTACAACTTGTGATTTGAAATCAATATTCACAATGTTACGTAAATAACGAATAGCTACGGCTGAAGCAATAACCGTAATATTTGGATTTAATTTGATTAATTTTTCAATTGATCCTGCATGATCGGGCTCTGTATGATGAACGATGATATAGTCGATTTCATCAATTGAAACATGTTTTTGAATTTTTTGAAGATAATCTTCAAAATAAGGCGCTTTCACTGTATCAAATAACGCAACCTTGTCTTCTCCTTTTACAAAATAAGAATTATATGATGTTCCATATTTTGTTTCCATAACAACGTCAAACACTTCAAGATCGTGATCTTGAATCCCTAACCAGTAAACATTTTCAACTAGCTTCAAACTCTCCATTAACTGATCTCTCCTTTAGAAAATTGCGAAGTATTTTATATAGTTTTTTTACCTTTAAAGTTTAACATACTATCCTTTTTATTCCCAATAATATGCACTTTAATTTTAAACATTATTATGTTTTAAATTTATTTCTACTCATGTAACTCTAGTGGTAGACCATCTGGGTCTCTAAAAAAGACGAATCTTGTATTAGTATATTCATCTAGACGAATCTCTTCAGTCTCAATTCCTTTATCTTTTAACATGTTAACAGCTGCTTCTATATCATCTACTTTAAAACAAAGGTGTCTTAATCCACATGCTTCTGGATAAGATGGACGCTTTGGACTATTTGGAAATGAGAATAGCTCAATTTCACTGTCTCCAATTTTTAAATCTAATTTATACGAATTACGGTCGATACGATAATTTTCTCGAATCACTTCAAAACCTAAGACATCCACATAAAATGATTTCGATACCTCATAATTAGAAGCAATAATCGCAACATGATGAATATTTTTAAACATCAATCTCCCCCCTCTTTTATCTATCATTTTACTAGCTTTACTCCAAAAAAACAAACGCTACCTTAAATGATAAATAAGAAATCATCATTTTTATAAATCATAAAAATTTACTGTTTCTATTATTAGCCTATGTGATAAACATTTAATGAGTTTAAGACTTATACCTTCAATAAATAAGCTTCATGTGTGACTATATATAAGCCGAAATATCTTTCAAATTTTTTGAATAATACATAGTTCTTAAGGCTTTTTGATACTCGGTCACCTACCATGCGAAGCATTAATCCTCAACTGGCAGGGTATAAGACATCCTATAGTCCAGGGGTCACGTGTCATTTTCGAAGAAAATGTATCCTGCATTGGCAGGGCTTAAGTTTTTACGACGTGAAAAACTTATCGGGACTGATATATAAACAAAAAAGTTTTTCACATTATTTACTTCAGACTAAAACCATAAAAACATTGATATCAAGACATCCTATAGTCCAATTAAATTTTTTTACGATATGAAAAAATTAATGCAACTTATATATAGAAAAAGAACTAAACTTTCGTTTAGTCCTTTTAGAAATTATAATTTGTTTGGTTCTTCGTAGTCAACACCTTTAGTATCAACTGTCACTGATTTCATGACTTGCCCAATGACTGGTTGATCTAAATGGTTACATTCTACGCTAGCAATTTGATCAACAACATCGATTCCTTCAATCACTTTACCGAAGGCTGCATAGCTTCCATCTAAATGTGAAGAATCTTTATGCATGATAAAGAATTGTGATCCAGCTGAGTTTGGAACGTTTGTACGCGCCATAGAAATAACTCCACGTTCATGTTTGACTGGGTTGTCAAATCCATTTGATTTGAATTCTCCGTAGATGCTGTACCCTGGTCCACCAATTCCTAAACCTTGTGGGTCTCCACCTTGAATCATGAAACTACGGATGACACGGTGGAAAATAACACCGTTGTAGAATCCTTTGTTTGCTAATGAGATGAAGTTACGAACTGACTGTGGAGCTACTTCTGGATATAATTCGATTTTCATTACTCCACCGTTTTCCATTTCAATTGTTGCCACTGGATTCGTATCTTTTGAGTATTCTGTTTGTCCAACATATTGTTTTGCCATGTCTTACTACCTCCTATAGATTATTTCTTAGTTGAATTTCTTTCCAACTTCAATTGGATGTGAACCATTTAAAAGGCTTGCAACATCCATACGTTTTTTACCTGAGATTTGAATATCTGTAATCTTTAATCCGGCATGATCACCACATGCCACCACGATTCCATCCTTTTCAACTTTCACAATCGTTCCAGGTTCAGCATCATATAAATGATTATTTGGTTCGGCCCACCAAATTTTTACTGATAACTCATCTAATTGCGTGAATGCTACCGGCCAAGGGTGAAGTCCACGAACTTGGTTATATAAAACATTGGCTGGTTTATACCAATCAATACGCTCATCTTCGCGCTTAATATTCCATGCAAATGTCGCTTCTTCATGATTTTGAGGAATTGCCTCGATCTCACCTGCTAATAATTTAGGTAATGTTTCTGCTAAAAGCTTCGCCCCAGCTACACTTAATTTTTCAAACATACTTCCTGTGTGATCTTTTTCCTCAATTGGAACAACCACTTTACTAATCATGTCTCCTGTATCCATTTTGACATCCATGTACATGATTGTAACTCCTGTTTCTTTTTCACCATCAATAATCGCTTTATGAATCGGTGCACCACCACGATATTTTGGTAATAACGAAGCGTGGACATTAATACATCCGAACTTTGGTGCATCTAATAAAATTTTCGGGATGATTTGACCAAAGGCAGCTGTAATAATTAAATCTGGATTCCAATCTAAAACTGTCTGATAATCTTCTTTAATTTTTTCAGGTTGGAACACTGGGATGTTGTGCTCTAACGCTTTTTGTTTAACTGGTGTTGGTGTTAAAATACGTTTACGTCCAACCGGACGATCAGGTTGTGTGACAACCCCAACGACTTCATAACCTTCTTTAATAATTGTTTCTAAAACAGGAACTGAAAAGTCAGGAGTTCCCATAAATACAACACGTGTCATGTTGTCCCTCCTCTATTGTAGCTCAAATCACATCTAGCATATGGATGTGAGATTAAACGATAAATCTAGACTCTAATTATTATTACCACATCTATCGACATTTTACTACCATCTTTAGTAAGTTTTTTTAATTAATTAAACTGATTTGGAAAAAAATCAAGTGATAAGCTCACTGAACCTTCTTGGAAATACATTAAAAGCTGAGACAAAATAGCTCTTAACCTCGGTTCCTGCTTATATTTAATCATAAAATACATGCGAAAGCGCTGATTAATTCGCCCAACATACGGCATAGTTGGACCAACAATAATACAGCTATGTCCAAGTTGATTTCGTAAATATTGATTCACTTTATCGCATGCCATAATAAGATCATTATAGTCTTCACTACTCATCATGACACTGGCTAAATAATAATATGGTGGATAGCCAAAACGACGGCGCATCTTCATTTCTTCGACATAAAATGCATGATAATTTTGCTCAACGACACATTTCATGACGTAATGTTCTGGACTATAGGTCTGAATAAATACTTCCCCTTCTAGTTCATGACGACCCGCTCGACCTGCAACTTGAGTTAATAATTGGAAGGTTCGTTCAGCGGCTTTAAAATCAGATAAATGAAGCATTAAATCAGCCGCTAAGACACCAACAAGGGTTACATCTGGGAAATCAAGTCCTTTTCCCACCATCTGTGTCCCAATTAAAATATCGGCTTCTTTTCGTTCAAAGGCTGCAATGAGCTCTTGATGTGAACCTTTTTTTGATGTCGTATCTACATCCATTCGCATAATACGTGCACCCCGAAATTGATCTTGTAAATATTCTTCAACTTTTTGAGTTCCTAAACCAAAAAATCGTAACTCTTCACTCTGACAAGATGGACATCGTCTTAAAATGAATGACTCAAAGCCACAATAATGACATTTTAATTTTTGATTTGGTTTATGATAGGTCAGTGAGACGTCACAATTTGGACAATTCACCACTTCTCCACACTCGCGACATTGCATAAAGTTCGAATAACCTCGACGATTTAAAAGTAACACGACTTGTTCCTGACGCTCTAAACGCTTTGCAATCGCCTCTTGCAAAACATCACTTAAAATCATTTGATCACTGACCGTTGAATGTTGACGCATATCAATCAATTTGACCGTGGGTAACTTCGCTGTAGAAACGGCACGCTTCGATAACGTTAATAATCGATAAACCCCTTTTTGAGCACGAGCAAATGATTCTAAAGACGGTGTCGCACTTCCTAACACAACTGGACATCGATGCGTAATTGCACGCTGTTTAGCTACTTCAATCGCATGATAGCGTGGCGCCTCTTCCTGCTTATATGTCGCCTCATGCTCCTCATCAATAATAATAATACCGATGTCTTTAAATGGAGCAAAAATTGCTGAACGTGCGCCCACCACAATTTGTACTTCTTGTTTTAAAATCTTACGCCACTCATCATACTTCTCACCCATTGACAAAGCACTATGCAAAACGGCTACTTTATTTTGGAAGCGACTTTTGAATCGCCCTGCAATTTGTGGTGTCAAGGCAATCTCTGGTACTAACATAATCGCCTGTTGCCCTTTAACCAACACATTTTCAATCATTTGTAAATAAACTTCTGTCTTCCCACTTCCTGTAATACCATGTAACAAAAAGATATCGCATGCATTTTCCTCGCACGCATGAGCGACAGTAGTCACTGCAACTTGCTGTTCTTGATTTAACTTTAACGCCTTCGATTGTTGATGCACCACATCTGCGTATGGATCACGATAGGCTTCTACCTCGATTTCTTTAATGACCGATTTATCTACAAGTGTTTTCATAATGGCATGAGTAACTTGTAACTCATCCATTAGTTGAGACTTTAAAACGGGGTTCGGCTGTGCTATTAAATATTCTAACACTTGCTTTTGCTTCGCTGCGCGATTAAATGATGATAAATCTAATTTCGGATCGACAAGTGCGATATATTTAATCATCTTTTTACCAAGCTGATCTTTCACTTCATAAATGAGTTCAACTTGTTTATGTTCAATTGCTTGTTTAACTTCTTTTAAAAGGTTAGCAGGGATTTGCTCATAATCAATGACGCGTGAATTTTGAAATAGCGACGCTAAATTTGGCGATAACGTGTCACTTAAACAAAGAAGCTTTTTCTTATATTTTGCACGCATGGCATTTGGAATCATCGCCTCGAAACATTGAATCATCGTACTTCCTGTTTCTTCACTTAAACTCATTCCAAGCTCACGCAACTCATCATTTAAAACTGGAACGACATCAATCAGTTCTTTAATCGGGCGTAGATTTTGTAACTCCGTCTGTTCTTTTAACGAAATAACAAAGCCCATAATCGTGCGAGGTCCAAATGGAACTAAAACACGAACACCAGGTTGAATTAAATGTGCTAATTCTTCTGGCACCGTATAATCAAAGACTTTATTCACAGCTTTATTTTTAATATCAACAACAACTTCAGCAATCACTTTGGCACCTCCCCAATTCATTACCTTTATTATAACACACGACATATTTTGATAAACGTACGCAAAAACAAAAACCTTAGCATTCGCTAAGGTTTAATCATTATTGTTCTTTTAATTCGAAATCAACAACGTCGTTTAATAGTTCTTCTAAAGCAACCCCAACTGGTTTTGCACATTTAGCTGTTGGTAATCCGTCAACATAATCTAATTGTGATTGTCCAGCGTCAACAATTTGACGTGCACGTTTTGCAGCAATGTAAGCGATTTTGTATTTAGAATCTACTTTATCTAATAATTTATCGATTGATGGATAGCGCATTCCTGTCATTACTATTCAACCTCCACAATATTCTTATTATAATATTCTAAGACACGGTTTGAGCGTGAATGCTCAGCTTCAATGATTGCCATAATACGATCACGAGCATTTTCTACCGTATCATTGATAACGATATAGTCGTATTCATGAGCAAGTCCAATTTCAGACTCTGCTTTTTGCATACGTTTATTAATAACTTCCATCGCTTCTGTTCCACGAGTCATAATGCGATTACGAAGCTCTTCCATGCTAGGAGGAGCAATAAAGATGAAGCATGCATCTGGCATTACATTTTTAACTTGTAATGCACCTTGAACTTCGATTTCAAGAACAACGTCTTTTCCTTCATCTAATTTTTGTTTCACATAATCAAGCGGTGTTCCGTAATAATTTCCAACGAATTCAGCCCACTCTAATAATTGACCTTGATCAATTCTATCTAAAAATTCTTCTTTTTCAACGAAGAAATAATCCACACCATGAACTTCTCCAACGCGTGGTTTTCTTGTTGTCATTGAAATTGAATACTCTAAATTATGGTTTTCTTGTTCGAATATTGATGCGCGCACAGTTCCTTTTCCTACACCACTAGGACCTGATATGACTATTAGTACGCCTTTTTCTACTAATCTCATGCATTCACTTCTCCTTAAACTTTCATTCCACTATAATAGCATGAATTTCAACAAAATTAAATAGCTCGACACAGAATTTATCATGAATTATTTTACAGTTCATTTTAGACATTTTAGAAATATCTATACACACAGTATGATTATTATGAGATTTTTCAGTTATTTTTATGTCTAACAGTTTTAAAAAATGATATACTTTTGAATATAAATTCATTGTTAAAGAGGTGATTTTTAATGGCTTTTGATGGTCTTATGACGTCTAGTGTCGCTGCTTCCTTAAAGGAATCGCTACTTGCTGGGCGTATCAATAAAATTTATCAATTATCAAACCACGAAATTTTAATGCAAATTCGTGCGCAAGGAAAAAATCAGAAAGTGTTATTTTCAACACATTCATCTTATGCTCGTGTGCAAATCACAAAGCTTGATTATCAATATCCAGATGAGCCACCGATGTTTTGTATGTTTTTAAGAAAACATCTAGAAGGTGGAATTATTTATAACATCGAACAGATTAACCATGATCGTATCATCAAGTTTACGATTCGTCATATCAACGAACTCGGTGATCAAATGATTAAATTTTTATATATTGAGATTATGGGGAAACATAGTAACTTAATTTTAACAGATGCGACGCATCGTATTTTAGATACGATTAAACATATCTCACCTCTTGTCAATCGTTATCGTTCTTTACAACCGGGTGCTACCTATATTTTACCGCCTACGCAAGAAAAACAACTCCCAACAGATGTTGACTTTGAAACCTTCTCAAGCTTAATTGTTGAAGGTGAACGTTACGATAAACAACTGGTCGCTAAGTTCCAAGGCTTATCTCCACTCATTGCGCGTGAAATCATTTATCGCAGTGAATCAGATTCAATCAAAAATATCTATGACTCGTTTACAAATGTCTTGACTAAAATTCAAAAAGCACCTACTCCTCATGTCATGATAGCGTCCAAAGAATACTTCTACCTTCTTCCGCTATATCATATTGAAGGAGAACTGATTCCGTGCGTTACATTATGGGACATGTTTGACCGCTATTATTTTGGAAAAGATGAACGCGATCGTATTAAACAACAATTCCATGATATTGAACGTTTTATCCGTCAAGAATATGACAAAAACGTAAAAAAACTTGAAAAGTTAAATGAGGAATTAGTGAATTCCGAAAAAGCGGAGCAGTATAAAGTTTTAGGTGAGTTAATTTTAGCGAATATCTATCAAATTAAACGCGGTGACTCAGTTGTGCGTGTACAAAACTTCTATTCAGAGAACCTAGAAGAACTTGATATTCCATTAGAGCCGATGTTATCAGCATCTGAAAATGCTCAAAAATACTTCCAAAAGTATACCAAAGCTAAAAATGCGGTGAATTATATTTTAGAGCAACTCGAGTTAACCGAAAAAGAGATTGCTTACTTTGAAACGCTGATGATTCAAATTGAAACAGCAACGTTAAAAGATGCCTATGAGATTAAAGAAGAACTTGAGTTAGCAGGGTATTTACGTAAACGTCAAATTAAAAAACGTAAAACGAATGGAAAACCAAACATCGAGAAATATTTATCAACAGACGGTGTCGAGATTTTCGTTGGGAAAAATAATTTACAAAATGATTACTTAACCCATAAATTCGCCCGTCGTCACGAATGGTGGTTCCACGCTAAAGATATGCCAGGTTCGCACGTCTTAGTTCGAAGCGATGCCGATGAGTTAAGCGAAGCTACGATTCGTTCAGCGGCACAGCTCGCATCTTATTTCTCAAAAGGGCGCTTATCATCAAGTGTGCCTATTGATTACACACGCGTACGCCACGTTAAAAAAGTACCTGCTGCCCATCTTGGATTCGTCACATATGAGAATCAAAAAACGATTTATATCGATCCAGATGAAAGCTTCATTATGAACTTAACGAAATTAAAATAACAAAGGGGCTGTCTCAAAATAGATGACCCTTTGAATTAAAAAACTACAGTTTACAAAAAAAGGCAGTCCCATTCGGGACTGCTTTTTTGTATACTTTTTTTATGCTAAAAAAAGAAAATATACCTCAAGATTATACAACTTATTCAGCTGGATATCAACTCTCTTTAACGATGGATATTCAAGTTTATATTGCACCTCATGACCCTGTACGTTTGCTTAATCAATTATTGGAGGGATTAGATGATAAAAAATTATTAAGCACTTACTCTGATAAAGGGAGAAATTCTGTCGTACCACCGGTTATTATGTTTAAGATTTTAGTTTACGCGTATATGAATCGCGCTTTCTCTTCGCGAGAAATTCAGCGACTTTGTCAACGGGATATTCATTTTATCTGGTTGTTAAACGGTTATCCCGCGCCTAGCCATCATACGATTAATCGATTTAGAAAACATCATTTAAGCGATGGTGTCATGGAAGATTTATTTGATCAATGGATTGAGCGTCTTCACGCCTTAGATGAAATTCATTTTAAAAACCTATTTATTGATGGAACAAAAATTGAAGCGAATGCCAATCGTTATTCCTTTGTTTGGTTAAAATCAGTCACTAAAAATGAATCTAAACTTCATACAAAAATTGAAAAACTGCTTCAACAAATCAACGAAATGTATCTAACAACGTATCAGTTCAATTCGAATCAACCCTTAGATGTTTTAGAATCTTGTTTAATGAATTTGAAACAACGAGTGATTGAACAATCCATTGAATTTGTTTCTGGAAAAGGAAAGAGAAAAACCGTTCTCCAACGTCAAGTGGAAGCACTCGAGGATTATATTGAAAAACAGAACATGTATTTGACGTATCAAGAAAGGATTGGCGAGCATCGTTCAAGTTGTTCAAAAACGGATGTTGATGCCACTTTTATGAGAATGAAAGACGATCACATGAAAAATGGTCAATTAAAACCAGGATATAATGTCCAAATTGGCGTTGAAGCGGAGTATATTGTGCATGTTGGAATCTTTAGTTCGGCCAATGATGTCACGACTTTGATTCCCTTTCTGACATCCATGGAATCTCGATTATCTAACACATTTGAACGGGTGATCGCAGATGCAGGTTATGAAAGTGAAGAAAATTATGCTTATTTGAAGGAGAACCATCAAAAAGTTTTCATTAAGCCTCTCAACTATGAAGCCTCAAAAACAAGAAAATATAAAGCTCAACTGGGGAAACGAGAAAACATGGCATATGATGAACTCACAGATACCTATACGTGTGCCAATGGAAGAGTGTTAAAACCGATCGAAGTTAAAAGTCGAGAAAGTCGGACGGGATATCGAAAAGAAGTCACGATTTATGAATGTGAAACTTGCCAAGATTGTCCCTTGCGTTCCAAATGTACAAAAGCGAAAGAAGGAAACCATAAACGAATAGAAGTGTCTAAAAAAATGCTTTCGCTAAGAACAGAGTCACTTGAAAATATCCAAAGTGAAGAAGGGATTATTTTAAGAAAGAATCGCTCCATTCAAGTTGAAGGTGCTTTTGGCGTGTTAAAACAAGATTACGGCTTCAGAAAATTTTTAACCCGTGGAAAAGTTCATGTCACAGTAGAAATGTTGCTTCTATGTTTTGGATATAATGTACAAAAATTACATAACAAAATCCAAAACAATCGTTGCGGGCAACAACTCCATACACAAAAAGTGGCTTAAAAAATCAGAATATACGGTCATTTTGAAGGAAAGAAACGTCCTTCTTTTCATCGTACTCAAAAATAAATTCAATCCATAAAATTCAATCCAGGGCCTAATTTTTTTACGATGAATAGCCAAAAAAAGGAGCATGTCGCTCCATGACTATAAAATTTTAGTCATTTTGAGACAGCCCCTTTTAATGAGTTTTCTTTTTATAAACGCTCGTATGTAAAAACTGTTCGTAGACCACTTCCCCATCAGCATTATAGCCATAAAGCGTCGTATCTGCCTTTAGCCCGCCATCATAGATGATCGTTTTAGGACGATAAGTAATGCCATGTAGCGCTTCGGAATTCGACCAAATTTCAACCGTTAGGCTTCCATATTGCGCATAAGTATGAATGTAGATTGGATATTCTAGCGTGTTAATGAACTTTAAATCAATCGCATTATCCGCCATCGTGGCATCTTGACCGAGTGGAACATAACTAACTGGCAAACTATGATTGCGTCGCTCAGTGGCGATAATACCTGCCTTAAGTTGAGCATTATAAAGGGTTGAAGAGACTTGGCAGATTCCCCCTCCAACTCCAGGAACAGCTCTCCCATTTAAAAAAATCGTTGCATTCACATAACCATGCGCGCCATCAACCGGGGACACCTTTTCTGCATAAGAAAACTGTTCACCCGGCATCAAAATCGTATGATTGATTTTAGATGCGGCTAGCTCAACATTTTTAGCACGAGGAATTCCTGTTGGATAATCTGTCGAATAAGAGGAAATCTTAGTGTTGATCATTTTTAACTGCTCAATATCTCGTTCACGAGGATCAGTCATCACATTTGCCTCAACCTCAATCGGATCCATAGAACTTATATCCAGTTCCTCAATTAACATATCCCTTAATTCTTCGGTCAAAATGAGTTGACCATCTTGACCTTCATTTAATTTTAAGATTCCGTAACCAGCCATTTCGAATTTCGGTTCCACTTTTTCAACATAAACCTCTTTCTCGATCATTCGCGCCCATTTTTCAACTTCATCATGATCATAAGTATAGCCGACCGTAAATTCATAACGCATCGGCTCTTTGATTTGAGAGGCCTGTTCCATTAGTTCTAAATCTTTTCCAATCGCAATAATTTCATCAACTAACTGGTCCATCTCTTGATTAACCGTCGGATTAAACTGTGATAACGTTGTTTCAAAATCTTTTTCTCCAACATGAACGATGATTTTCCGTTCTTTATACTGCTTTATTTGATCATCAATCATCGCTTTAATCTCATCTCGATTTAAGTTCGACACGTCTAAATCATTAATGAAGATATTTGGTAAGGCGATGTCTTCATACGCTAACACTAACGCTTTCGCATCTTGAAATTCAAACACCTTATATGCAATGAACGATAAGATAAACACCGTATTTAAAGAAGCAATGATTAAGCGAATGATTCGTCCTTGATTCATCTCCATCTCCTATATACCTCCTTTGTTAATGATTTTAGTGTCTCTTCTTAGGTTGTCGAGTGAATGTAATATTTATTCTCACAGACGACAATTTCACCAATTTTTTGTTTTGAAGTCAGCATTTTCCCAGTTGTTAGGTACGTGTGTTGACCTTGTTTTTTCACTTCTCTCTCATATACCTCATCCCAATAAAAAATAGGTTGCCCACATAACTGAGACTGGATTCTTAATAAGTAGATTTTATTTTGAAGTATTAATCGTTGCTTTTTCGTCTCATTTAACCGTGTATATAATAACTGAAGAGGATTCTCTTGACTCATCAGCACTTGTTGTTGAATATTTTCATAGAGTCGTTGCCATTCACTCTGTTTTGGAAAATTTTCTATTGACCATTTGGTGAAGCTCTCATCATAAGCATCCCGTTTCGCTAATGCGTTTGATTTCACCCTTGGAATAAATAATCCTGACGGACTCACATGATACTGACTCCGGATGCGATTAATCGATTCATCTATTTGATGCTTGTCTAATCTAAACGTCGATTGATTCGTTGAAATAAGTGTTTTTAAGACTTGTTGTCTCAAGGTTAATTGTTCGAGTTCATATAATTGTTGAGCCATCATTTGACTAATATCAGATGAAAAACATTGAAAATGAGTTAACTTTAATCGTGATAAATCAATTAAATCAATTTCAGATTCATGATTGAGTTGCCCTGAAATGAGCTTTAATGCTACAAATCTCTTTCTGAGTGTCGGTGATAACCGGCACGCTAACGTTTGTAATTTTAAATTTCCACCTTCAATAAAAAAATATTGTCGAAAAATATAACAATCTAACTTCAAGTCCGTTTGATTTTGTTTCGCAACACCTTCGACTTTTACCGTGAACGTCACATTTTGTTTGGTCGTACTAGCTCGAACTTGAATAATTGGAAAATATAACTTATCATGTGCCGTAAAGGTCACCCGACCATCGTCTTGTTTAATGGGAAATCGAGCTTCATTTTTATAATAAAGCTGAGAGAAGGAATCGTCTAAAATCATTTGAATCAATTCAAACACCGATAATGGAATAAACGATTGCACTCTTAATGCCTGCCGTGTGTATCGGGCTTGATTAATCGCTGCTAAACTTCGACTTATTTCATTGATGGAATACCCTTGATGGATGATTGGGAAAAGCTCTGTCTCTTGAAGTAAAAAAGAGGCATCATCAATCTGACGTTGCTTGATAAGATAGTAGCCATAAGCAAGCTTAAAGTGTTGTTCAATCTCCTTTGAAACTTCATCAGCTGACGCTGGAACTTCTTGTTGTTCAAGTTTTAACGTTTCATCAAAGGTCACCACGAGTTGAGGAAGCGTCAATAACTGTTTAGGCTGATGAAGATGTAACGTTTGGGCCATGAGAAAATAGTCCTTATTAAATAGACAGATTTCCTGATGAGCGCCTTTTTTTAGTGAACTTTTCCATTGCTTGAAATGAGTTCGATATGTCTTTAAGTTTTGATAAGGATAAAAATCACCTGTCCGACTTGTCGTAGCTAACCAAGTTAAAAAATTTAAGTTATATGTTCCTATCCCTACAATATGCGTCATGACGTGTTGCTTCGCCAAATCAAGCATCCAACCATAACATCTCGATTGCTCCACGACAATGGAATGACTGGATGGATAAAGATGACCGTCTGTCACCACAATGAGCTGGATTTCTTCCTTATCCTTTTGTTTCGTTAACATGGCAAATGTGGTTTCAAGGGCAGACGATAACACCGTCCATTCATCACCACATCGTTCTTCTAGACGCTTGTGTAACTCTTCAGTAAGTAGATCTTTATCTATAATAAACTCTTGATTGACAAGCCAATCGTCTTCAAATTCATTCCCAAACAGTAAAATGGAAAGTTTATGGGATACATTTAATTGATGAATGGTTTCATGAACAATCTGCTTGAGGTCTTCTAAATAAGGAAGCATACTTGCTGAGCCGTCAATTAATAAAACTGTATGCAATAGATTATTTCTTGTTTGATGGTTTCCAATCTTATAAAAATAGCATGTCCTAGTTAGTTGTGGTGTTAAACGTAGTTGCTTTCTTCCTAAACTTTGAACACTTATTTGAACTTCTTTATTCAAAGCAACCGCCCCCTCATATGTAGTCACTGCTACCCAATATATGAGCGGGGCTTCGTCATTATTCTAGCAAACTTTAAAAATAGAAATTGGTCACTTTTTGTAAATCAACGACACATTCATCATATTTCGATGATTCTTTTTTCATTAAATCTGATGGTAGTCTCTATGGTTGTCAGTTTCTGTACTTTTGCTTCTAACCCTTAACAGAAAACCATTTGACAGTTATAATAGTGAATACAATCATTATATAGGGGGCTTCGTCATGAATTTTATCGCTATCGACTTTGAAACAGCAAATGAAAAACGTGCGAGTGCTTGTTCACTCGGGATGACGATTGTCAAAAATGGACAAGTCGTTGATGAATTATATTATTTAATCAAACCTAAGGAGTTAAGATTTAGTCCGATGAATACATGGATTCACGGATTAAGAGCTCATGATGTGAAAAATGCAAAAGAATTTGATGCTCTTTGGCCTGAACTTGAACCTTACTTTAGAAATAACTTTGTCATTGCTCACAATGCATCCTTTGATATCAGTGTTTTACGTGCGACCTTAGACGCCTATAGCCTTCCTTATCCATCATTTGACTATGGCTGTACGATGCTCTTAGCAAAAAACTTCTTTCCTATGCTTGAAAATGCCAAACTAAATACTGTTAATCATTACTTAGGACTTGAATTTAATCACCATCATGCGGGCGCCGATGCGTTTGCCTGCGCAAATATTTTATTAAAAGTTAAAGATGAGCTTAATTCCTTAACGATTCACGACGTGTTTGATCAAGTTGGAATTAAACCCGGAAAAGTGTATGATAAAGGTTATCAAGCACCCAAAAAAGGGCATTCGACCTTAACTTCTAACCGTCAATTCCAACGAATTACCTCACCGTTGTTTAATAGTCAAACAGACTTTTTCAAGCACAAAACAGTCGTCTTTACTGGTCCTCTTCAATCACTCTCACGCACAGAAGCGATTGCTTTAATCGGCCAATTAGGTGGAACGGTAGGCAGCTCAGTTACGAAAAAGACAAACATTATTGTGACAGGGATTAAAAACATTTATGAACTCTCTGCTGATGAAATGAGCACAAAACTAAAAAAAGCCATTCAACTAGTGTATCATGGTCAAGAAATCCTCTTTTTAAATGAAGACGAGTTTTTAAAAATTTTAACCTCATCATAAAAGGCATCCTCACTAATCGAGGATGCCTTTTGCTTTAAAAATATTGAATATGAACAACTTTTCCAACTTTAATTAAAATTTCTTCTAGCTCCTCAATAACTCGTAATTTAATGCTCAATTCTTTAGGAAAATCAGGATTTTGATGAGCCGCATTAATGGCCCTACCAATCAGTAATTGAATATGCGTACATTCCTCATACAATAACTTCGCTAAACGTGCTGCTCCATGTCCTTCTTCAAGTTTTTCAAATCTCGAATTCATTTGCACATCTTTTAAAATCTCGACGGCTCCTTTAATCGTCAATACGCCTTCTGTGACTAAATCAATCCCACGAATGGAAGCAATCGGTGGAAAACGTGGATCAATATAATCAAAACTCGTCTGTATCTCTTCACCAATTTCTCGTGCCACAATATTAGCGGCTGTTCCTCCACAAATAATTTTCTTCCCGCTACTTTTCATGAGTGTTTTGACAACCTGTTGATCTTCTAATTTCACCTGTGGCGGTCCAGCAAATAAGGTTGCCCATTTGGGTTTCATAACTTTTAAAGTCGCCACCGTTGTGTCATCCCCCGGTTGACCGACATATAAATCAGAACACACGTCAAGCAATAAATTCGTGATTTCACGAGCTGTCTTTTCTTCATCAATGACTGACTGTAAAAAACAAGACACTTCTGGCCAACTCCATCCTAAATTTAAAATCGTCCCAACGCCTGCATGAATCACACCATCACTTGTTAACACCAGTGTATCGCCTTCTTGTAAAACAAATTGACTTTCTTTAATTGTTCGCCCATTAATACAACGCTCTGTACTTTCTAAAGGTTTTACCCCTCCATCTCGAATAAAAAACACACTAGGATTATCGATCTCTACCACATAGACATTATTAGAGACGTCAATTTTAACGATAGTTAAGGTCGAATAGGCAAGCTTTCTCACTTGACAAACCGGGAGGGTATGAACCATTGTATCAACCACCTCATCAATCGAAAGTCCCGCTTTAAGCATCGTAATTGCAATTTTTGAACTCAACGTTGCTAGAATATTTGCTTTAACTCCACTTCCTAGTCCATCCGATAAAACTGCAATCACACAATCAGTCGTTCGAAAAAATTCAACTTTATCTCCACAAAGTTCTTCTCCTACCTTATTTAAACTACGACAAGCAAAATCGACAAAGTAATTCATCACTTATACCTCATTTTCTTGGATTAATTCTTTTAGTCGGGTTAAGGTTACTTTCGTCTCAGCTGTTGTCTCTCCTAGTAAGCTAGCGATTTCTTGTGCTACAATCATCTGTTTATTAATGACTTGTTGAGCCATATCAATCGCATTAATTTTTAACCGCTGTAAATGTTCTTCATGACGAATTTCTTCAGTTAAATCATGTAAAATACAAAGCATTACCTCTTGGTGCTCGATTCGAATAATACTCTCAATTACGGTTGTTTGATTATTATTAAGTGTCAAACGTAACCCTACTAAATCTTGTTTTGACTCCATCACTTCTAAAAAAGGCTCCTCCTCTAAAAAGACGGAAATGGGCAGCTCAATCGCTTGATCTTTCGTAATATCAAAAAAACGTTGTGCGGCCGGGTTCATATCAACAATCGTTAATTCATGATTGACTACTAAAATAATGCTTGGCGTCACATCAAAAATAACATGTGAGTATGTCTCTGCCTTATGCTTCATATAAGGTAAGCACATTGATGGTTCAGCCATATGATTATAAACAGCAATCGCCTTCTGCCGACATGTTTTATACCCGCACGAACCACAATTCAGCTCATCAGCAGATGAATATTTGCCTATATGATTTAAGATCTGTTCAATTTCTTTTTCACTTGGCTGAAGGATGGGGGCATATTTATTTTTAAATATTCGACCTACGTTAACGTGAAGCGGGTAGGTTTGTGAAGCAGGAATTTGATTTGGATCATTAAGTTCCCGATATTTTTTAATTCTCATTTTACGTTTGAAAATATTAACTTCCTTATCACCAATCGCAGGTCCTCCGATACAACTATGGTGGCAAGCACTCATCTCAAAAAAACAATTTTCAAATTCTCTACGCTCAATTCCTTCTAAGACTTTAATACAATCTTCAATGCCATCTACTGGAACAATCTCAATGTTTTTCTTTCGTTTAGTAAAGCAACTACTCATTCCCCCAACTATAGGATACGTTCGTTGACTTTGTTCCGTGGCATCTAAGTTCATCGATTCAACTTGATCAAAATCGAGATGTTCTTCAGAAATCCACTGAATGAGCTCCTCGATTGTAAGGACCGCATCAATAAACTCATCTTCTTCTCCTTCAATCTTTTTTGCTAGACATGGACCAATAAAAACCACCTTCGTTTCATGACCATATTTTTGTTTTAATAATCTAGCATGCACCATTAATGGAGTTAAAACAGGAATAAGTAATGGAATGAGCTTAGGAAAATGTTTTTCAATCAATAAGTTAACTGAAGCGCAGCAACTTGTAATACAACAAGTCTCTTCCATTTCCTCTTGAATCTTTTGATAAGCATTGGTGACCGCTAAGGCACCGACAGCTGTTTCCTCAACATAAAAACAACCTAACTTCTTTAATGCACCACAAATCTTTTGGGCTGAAACATCAAATACACCAAAACAAGTCGGTGCTAAAGAAATAGCGACCTTTTCCCCCTTATTTAAATAAGACTTAACTTTCTCAAGTTCCGTTTCAACCTTTTTTACATTTTTAGGACAAGCCTTTAAACATAATCCACATGCTATACAACGCTCTTCCATAATGATAGCTTGCTCATCTTTTATTTTAATTGATTGAACAGGACATGCTCTCACACAGGCATAACAGTTCTTACAATTAGTTGACTCAAAATTAATCACACTCATCTTACTCTTCCTCCATTACAAGAGGAAGAATAACAGACTTAAAAATATGTTGAACTTGATCCGGTGATACACCTATCACTTCCCCTGTTGGTAACACCAATGAAACAGCCTCTGTACAATGACCTAAACAAAATGCAGCTCTTAGTTCAATACATGTTTCTAAACCCGCAGATTTAATGAGTTGTTGTAACAGTTGAATCACCTCATATGATCCTTTTAAATGACAGGAACTCCCGACACAGATTTTTATAGATTTCATCTTATGACGTCCTCCTTATTTGTGTATAACTACCTCTTTAAAAATATATGACTATCTCTTCAACAATCATGCTCATTCATTACATTTTTTATTGAAAAAGCTAGCTTTGGTTACCTCTCGCAAACCTCGCTAGCTTTTTTTTATTTTTCTGACAAATCCACCTTATTTCCGAACATTTCGACAATCCTTTTAAACTATTTCCCGACAACTTTTTCTACCCTCTAATTATCGACAAACAATTTCCCGACACGTTTTTTATCGAGCCTAAAACATCACCTATTTCCCGACATTTTTTTCAGTTAAATTGGAAATAAAAAAAGTGCAAATCTGCACTTTAAACTGGGGATAAATCAATCTATAATTGATATTTTTCTTGATCACTTAATTCCCTATTTTCTTGAATCGCTTGTTGTCTATCCTCATCTGATGATGAATCATCGGTAGAGGAATCTTCATTTAATTCAGAATCCGTTGAACCAGACTGACTAGCATTACTTTTATCGGGCAACACTTCTTGATCTGATTCATCAAGGTGATCAGTCGATTCCTCTTCATCTATATCATCCGCCTCATTAGAGTCCTCTAGAGAAGAGTCTGAATGTGAAGGCTCTTGCTCTATTGTCCCTTCTTCTGGAGTCTGAACTTCATCTGATACGGCATCTAATAAACCATAGTTTAAAATATAGTCTTCTAACGTCCAATTGTTTTCAAAAATTTCAGTTGCTACTTCAACTCCAACATAACGAAGATGATACGGTTCATAGAAATAGCCAACTTCTGATTCACGATTTTCGGGATAACGAATAATAAATCCATACTCATGCGCATGTGCTAATACCCATTTCCCTTCCTCAGTATCAGCAAACTCTAGTGATAGCTCGTTATTAATCGATGGAGTCGTGATGTCAATGGCTAGTCCGGTTTGATGTTCACTATGTCCTGGTCGACTATTGAATTTATCAGCATACTCAAGTCCCATTTCATAGACGTCTTGATTGTATAAACTCTTCTGCACACTATACGAAATATAACCTGTTCTTAGTGTTAATTCATATCCCGCTTCTTGAGCTTTAGAAAATAATAATTCCGTCGCATCAGCAGCGTCACGACGTAAATAATTCGTATTCACTTGAGAATACGGTGTGACTGGTACATCCACAGGAACAAAATCTGTCGGTGCATAAAATTCATCTAAACGATAATTTTGATTCACTAAAACAAGTAAGCTGTTCGTATTTGGTGTTTCAACGATGTCTTGATAAAATTTAGATTTTACGTTCGGATACTTAGCATATTGCAATGCATAAGTCACCGAATAATTTTCATCTTGACTTAACACTTCATCGTAGATGGCAAAACTTGAAGAATCAAAGCTACTTGCCGCCATCAACTCAAAAGCTTGATCTGGATTTAAAGTCGTTTCCATTAATGATTTCAAATCTGATAAGCCAAATTGATAAAACAATGCCTCAACTTCTTGTGATTCATACCCTTTAGATTTTAAATTGGGTAGCACAACCGTTTGATATTCATCAATAGCTGAGATAACTTCATCAAGTTTTAAATATGGATTTTGCTTTTCATAATTAACATAACTAAATAAAGTCATCAAATCACTTTCTGTTTCTTTAGCATAGTTTAATAGACGATTTAACGCTACGATATCAACTGATTCCACATACGTATTAAAATCAGGATCAGAGAACCAGGCCTTTATGGTCTCCTCTTCATATCCTTGCTGAAGCAAAGTTGGAAAAAAGACATGATCTAAAAATGTCGCTAAATAAACCACTTCACTCGATTCAAGAGTTGGATAATACTCCGCTAACTTCACATAAGCGTCATAACAATCATAATTAAATCCTTTAATCGTTAGATAATCTACAATATCTTCGCTTTTTCGATCATCCTCGATTAAATCTTGAACAAGATCAGGTTGTTCATTTATTAGGCTCTCAATCAGTGTTCGATCATAACCAAGTCGTCTTAACACCATTTCATCACTCATCATATAGGAGTAAAATAATAGACCTGACCCAAGCAAAGCGACAATACCAATAGGAACTAATACTTTTTGCATCTAACAAGCACCCCTTTCCACATCATGTTTAGTATGTACCATCTTTTAAAAAATAAACCTAAAATTTAACAATTAAAATAGATAAATTAAATATCAAATTTGGGGATTTTAAATAGACATCTGTCTGAAATAGGCATAAATTAGTAGTGTATCTAGGAGGTGAGGATATGAGTTGTGAATGTAGTACTCCATCAACAAACAATAACTCAAATGCAAATAGATCAGCAAATTGTGTAGCTGACACAGTCAGATTCATTAATCGATTACAACAAGCGGTTGTTCCAACTGAAATTGGTTGCTCTCGTTGTAATACGCCTGTATTAGGCGAAACTTCTAAGGCTAATACACGGCCATTTATTTTATATCTTCCAAATGGTGAACCCTTTAGACTAGCCGTATTAACAGATAGTCCAAATGAACCAATTCCAGTCTTTCGGGTCGAAGATGTTAATGGAAATTGTGCTACCTTAAGAGCTTTAACAACAAGAAGAACTTGTTGTATGAATGACCGTGATATGCTTAATGAATTTAATTCAAATAATCCAGAGTCAGAATTCATTCCGACACGTTCTTGTGTCACTGTCAACTTAAATGATTTTATTGCTATTCAGTGTTTAGATGATGTATTCTTAAAATTAGAGATTTGTGATTGTATTTAAAAAAAAGAGGATTAATCCTCTTTTTTTAATATTTAGGGAAACTCACTATACGGCCTATCGCAGTGAGCATAAATTATAAAGTGTAAGGGGGTGAACCGTGTGAGTTGTAGTTATTATCATACTATTCATTGTGAAACTAGTCCTTCTTGTGTTGAGAAAAATTGTATAGCAGACACATTAAAATTAATTGATCGATTACAACGTCAATGCCAATCTAAAGAAAAGGAAAGTCTTTGTACACGCTGTGATAAGCCATTTCTAGGACATCGTTCAACAGCTAATACTCGACCAATTATTCTATATTTAAAAAATGGCGATCCATTTGAAATTATCTATTGTGAAGAGAATACTTCTGCCTCTCATCTCATTTTTCGAGTTGAAGAAGTCAAAGGGAATTGTGCAGTTTTAAGATTATTAATTCCAATTTGTCCATATCATAATGAGAAAATAAACTTATATTCACCTTCTACATCTAAACTCTATAAAGTTACCCAAACATGCGTAACCATTAATTTAGATGATATCAGTGCTATTCAATGTCTTGATGACGTTCATTTAAACTTAAAAGGGTGTCAATATTAGTTTAATAAGTGAAAGAAGCCAACTAACTGGCTTCTTTTTATAAATGTAAAATTCTAATTCCTTCAATGTCTGCCAATGAAATAGTTTCAACGTCGTCCATCAAATTATCAATGGTGATGTGCCGATCATCTACAATTTCAATCATTCCCGATTTTAAACTTCCATCTTTTTTTACAATTTGAACAATTGGAGCTTTCATCATTGAAGGTCGATTGGTTAAATCTTGAATAAACATTAAAATCTCTTGTTGTTTTTCATCTAACTGCAATTCAGAACCATTTTGTTCAGCACCTTCGCTATTCATAACATGAACAACATCCTGATTACTTTCATTGACATCATTTATCATCACCTCATTATCCTCTGCTTCATGAATAACACTTTCTTCTGTAATCGAATGGCTATCTTCTTCAGCTAGAGTGTTTTCTTCAGATAAGTCGCTCATCTTTTCTTCTGCCAGAACACCTTCTTCATAGAAGGGGCTAATTTCTTCTTCAACCAAAGTATCTTGTTCATCTGAAGCATTTATCTCTTTTTCATTAAAGAATGATGTTTGTGGATGCTCTCCATAATCGACTAAAATATTAACAGTTTCATACGGACAACTCTCTTCTTCATAAGAAGCAATCGCTTCTGACTCATCAACTAATGGAGATGTTGGCACTATACTTGGTCGCTCTTCAACAACTTCACGGATGGTCACATTGGATGGAATTAATGATTTAAAATTACTTTCACTCATCTGATCAAAATTATGAACGTAATTATCCGCTACAATATCTTTTGGCTTTGGCGTTGGTGTTTTAAAAAAGCTTTGTTCGTTCACAAAACATCCTTTATACGTTGTATCAACAAATAAAAGTGGCTCTTTTTCAAATGATTTTGCCATTAAACTAACCTCCCTTACCTTCGTCATACTATAATCTATGCAATCACTCGTCAGAAGTCACTACCAGCTTTTTTTAATTCTAGAGTAGACTTAAAGTAATGAATTTGATTTTATCAAAACATTTCCCTTCAATTACTTATCAATTCCACGATTATCTGATAGAATAAAATTATCCTTATGTGATAGGTGATAAACTTGAGAACTATTTTAAATAAATTTCGGATTTTATTATATAATCCCATTATCGTGTACTTGATTTTAATTATCGGAATTGGAATTGTAGCTATCCAATCTGCCATTCCACTTGCTAAAATCAACTATCCTAACCTTCCGGCTAACTATGCGACGAAGCAATTAATGTTCGTTAGTCTAGGTGCATTTGTCGCTATTTTAGTTGTCATCATTGGTGTGGATCGAATTCGCGCCCTTCGTTGGTGGATTTATGGTTTTTGGATGATTCCTTTATTAGGTTTATTCATTTATAAAAAATTTCATATCCCCATTCCATTGGTAAAAGAAGCAACAAATGGCGCTGTTTCTTGGTATAATTTACCCGGTATTGGAACCATCCAGCCCTCTGAATTTATGAAAATTGGAATTGTGCTAGTTGTCGCTGATATTATTCAAACGCATAATGAGCGATATCCACATCTGACACGAACATTTAAAACAGATTTACATTTGTTAGTTAAAATTATGGCAGCTGTCTTACCGCCAGCTTTCCTTATCTTTGAACAACCCGATTCAGGAATTACGATGATTATTTTATTCTTCGTTGCTCTGATGATTTTTGCATCCGGTATTCAATGGCGTTATATTTTAACTGTTGGTGGCTTTGTAGCGGTTATCGTTACTTTATTTATTTTATTAGTAGGCGTCTTTCCTGAGTTTCTAACGGAAACATTAAAGATTGACCTTTATAAATTAAGTCGTTTCTCTGGTTGGTTTGACCCCTTTGGAACGATGGGAAATGAAGGAATGCAACTTGCTAAAGGGTTATTAGCCATTGGTTCTGGAAATTTAATTGGGAATGGATTCCAAAGTTCGTTAGTCTACTTCCCAGAAGCTCATACCGATTTTATCTTTGCGGTCATCGGGATGGACTTTGGACTCATTGGAACGTTAATTACCGTTATTTTATGTGGTTTATTTGATTATGAAATTTTAAATACCGCCACATTAAACCGTGGACATTATAACAGTTATGTTTGTATTGGAATTTTTGGTATGTTATTCTTCCAACAAATCGAAAATATTGGAATGACGATTGGTCTTCTTCCGATCACAGGGGTAACATTACCATTTGTTAGTTATGGGGGGAGTTCTTCACTCTCTTACATGATTTTATTCGGTCTCGTCTTAGCTTCTTATATTGAAGGCATTAAGATTAAACATAACGAAGTCGATTATCATGAGCGTACGCTCTATTTAAAAACAAAAGCCTATATTAAAGACAATGTAAAATTTGATGATTAAAAAAGCTGAACCCTTTTGGGATTCAGCTTTTTTCTATTCATAAACAATATATTGTTGAACTTTTAAAAAGTATACATAACAGCTTACTTTTTTAGTAGGATAAATTTCTTTAATGGCTTTTGAGTAATACTTCATCTGCACCGCGTAGCGATCTTTTAGCTCTTCATATTGAGTATTAAAATCACGAACATAATCGGTTTTATAATCAATAATCCAAACGTAATCCTCAAATTCTGCTAATAAATCGATAACCCCTTGTAATAAAATTTGAGATTGTTCATGATCGGCAACTTTAACAAGCGTCATGAATGGAACCTCTTTTTTCACACTTATTGCTTTCGTCAATTGTTCATAAAGAGGGTTCTTTGTGAAAGCTAATACTTGTTGTAAATCAATTTTATTAGCCATTGCCTCAGTCATCATTTCTTTTTCTATCACACGAGTTTTCATATCTTGCAAACTCTCAAGCGTATGATCGAGACTTATCGGCAAGTGTTGCATGAATTGATGTAGTGCAGTTCCCGCTTCTGGTCCACTCACTTGTTGTTCTTTCATAAATGATGGACGATCATAGGCGACTTGTGGCTTAACTTCAGGAATCCCTTTAAACATCGGGGTGGTTTCTTCTTCTTTTCGTTGAGAGACGGATTGTTTCGCATTAATTTCAACAAGCGGTTGATAATCATATGAATGATCAAAAATCTTCTCAAAGTCAAGAGCCGGTGGTTGCATTTCAACCTGTTGGTTTTCAATTTCTTGTTCTTCTAGTTGCTCATGCTCGGTAATGATACGTAAACACCATGAACTTTGATCATCTAAGAAGAACGGCTTCGCTTCACAACACGTTTCGACGATTTCCTTTGAGTCTTTATGCTTTAAGACGGCCGGAATCACCCAATCTGCATAATTTTTTGCACTTAAACGATGACTTGATGGTAGTAACCAAGATGAATCTTTAATCACTTCATTCATTGAAGCCAATTTCTTTTCAGTATCAAAGACCCCCGTAAAAATCAGTTTTGATTTTGCACGCGTCATGGCTACGTATAACAGACGCATCTCTTCAGCTAACATCTCTTTATGGATCATCGACCCTACCACACTTTGAGCAATCGTCTTTTGCTTTAGTCGAAGCACAGGATCAATGTATTTTACAGCAACCCCATACTTTTTATGCACGAGATAATTTCCTAATTCATCTTGACGGTTAAATGTTTTATGAATTTGTGACACAAAGACAACTGGGAATTCTAATCCTTTTGATTTATGAATCGACATAATTCGAACGACATTTTCATTCGCTGTCACCGTCTTTGCTTTTCCGAAATGCTTCCCAAGTGCTTGCATACGATCAATATAATTCACAAACCCATACAATCCTTTTTTCGTACTATTTTCATACATTCGCGCTTTATCAACAAAGACATCAAGATTCGCTTTTCGTAAATAGCCATGTGGGAGTCCTAAAACGAATTCATAGTATAAGGTCTGCTCATAAATACGAATAATCAATTGAGATAACGATGTCGTTTTTGATTCAAAACGCCAACGTTCAATCGTCTGTACAAATTGAGCCACTTTTTGTTTTAACAGTTCATCTTCTCCGGCCTGTCGGTAGTAAAGAACTAAATCATAAAATGAATTAGCTTTTGTTGCCACTTTAATCAATGACAATTCACGCTCAGTGAAGAAGAATAATGGGGAACGCATCAAACCAACGAGTGGAATATCTTGATATGGATTATCAATGACTTTTAAACAAGAGACTAAGTTAATAATCTCAATCGAGTCAAATAAATCGGTATTTTGTTCCGTAAAGAGTGGGATGTTATAAAGTCTGAAGACATCTTGGAAAATCGTCACACTACCAAGTGAACGCATTAAAATCACAATATCTTGATACGTAATAGGACGATAACATCCTTTTTTACGATCATAAATTTCTTGTCCATTATTTACCCACTGTAAAATCAGACGGGCAATATGATGGGCTTCAATTTCGATCGCATTTAAGTCTGCTTCACTCTCTTCATCAAACTGTTTTTTATCAATTAAATGCACTTCACTTTTGTTAAATTCATCATTATTTTCACCGGTTACTCCAAGCTTTAACATGGCCGCTTCATCATACTCAATTTCTCCAACTGGTTCATCCATGAGTTGCTTAAAGATAAAGTTCGTCGCATCAATGACTTGTTGATGTGAACGATAGTTTTTCATTAGGTCGATTTTATTTCCGGCCTCTTTATTACTTGAATAGGCTTGATACTTACCTTGAAAAATGCTCGGCTCTGCTAAACGGAAGCGATAAATTGATTGCTTCACATCTCCTACCATGAAGATCGGAATTTCAGGCTGGGCAACCTTTGCAATTGAGGTAATGATACATTCTTGCATCGAGTTCGTATCTTGATACTCATCAATCATAATTTCTTTGAATTGATGATAAATATCCCTTGCAACATCGGTTGGTTGATCCTCTTGAACTAATAAGTGAAGCGTGTTCCATTCTAAATCGGAGAAGTCAAGCATCTGACGTTCACGCTTCGCCTTCAGAAATCGTTCATGAAACTTCATCACAAGCGTTGATAATGCGATGACTAAGTGTTCACTTTCATTAAAATGGCGGGCATGTGTTTCATTAGAGTACACGAAATACTTCTCTTCAAGTTTTCCTAAACGTTTTTTAAAAGCATCTCGTGCATTTTTACTCTGTTCATGAGCTTCTTTATCATATTGTTTTGCATTAAAACGAGGGAAGGTAGCTAATTTCGTATTTTTAAAGGCTTCACGCAAATCAGCATAAGCTGATTGTTGGCTTTCTTTTAAACGAGTTGCATAAGCGACGTCTTGGTCATAAACTTCTGTCCGATATTTATGATCAATTCCCATGACTTCAGCATCTTTCGCAAATTCACGTGCCTTTTCTAAATCTAAAAGGGCTTCATCAATCGAAGGCGCAATTAGTTTTCCAATTTCCTGATAATAGCGCCATGACTGTAAATCATGTCCATCCCACTCATATAAAGAGCGTAAATTCATGAGCCACTGATGCATCTGTGGATTAGAACGAGCCAACTCATAAACTTTCAGTAACATCGTTTTTAACGCCTCGTCATCGCGATCACTATTAAAGCTCTCACTTAAACAAAGGTAATTCTCATCCTCAATTTCCGCCAGTTCATCAAATAATTCTTCGATGACATCATCTTGTAAAATACCCACTTCAATGTCATCTGCAATTTTGAACACTGGATCGAGTTGAAGTAAGTAATAGTAACGACGAATTAATTTATTACAAAAGGCATGAAAGGTCGAAATATTGGCTGCTGAAATTTTATTTAATTGAGCCGAAAGAACTAAATTCCCTGGTTGTTTAGCAAGTTCTTGCTCAATACGAGCACGGATACGCTGCTTCATTTCAGCTGCTGCTGCTTCTGTGAAGGTTAAGACGAGTAATTCATCGATGTTAATATGATCAATTAAAATTTTTTGAATTATTCGTTCAACTAAGACGGCTGTTTTTCCTGATCCTGCTCCAGCAGAGATTAATAAATCATGTCCTTTCTCATAGATAGCTTGCCATTGTTCATCATTCCATATTGTATCATCCGGCTTTTTAGGAATATTACTCATCTCCGTCTCCTCCTTCCTCTAATTTACATTTCATCGCTTCCATCGCAAGATCAGCTTTCATTTTAGGTAACAGTCGGGATTCGTTTCCTAAGAAATCGGGATCAAATTGACAGATTCCTCGATACTGACAATAATCACAGGCTGTACTTTTTCCGTACTTCATTGGATTAATATTTAATTGGCCTTGCGTAATTCTTGTGGCTGACTCCTCAATCATTTGATTTGTGTATCTACGAAGCATCTGTAATGACTCCCCCGTTAACGTTGCATTTCCTCTTGCTGAGAAGCTTCCATCTTTCTTGAGTGTAATCGGCACAATATCACTTTTTGACTGCTCACTTAAACGCTGGTCACTTAAATGAACGACTTCATAATCTTCTGGTAAATAACCATTCATCTTATATTTTTCATGCTGCATTTGCTCAACTTTTTGTTCATACGCTTCTTGCCGTAATAAATCATCAACATCATGACTAATAAATGGGCGATGCACATGGAAGTATAATAATCCTCCAATCTCAGCTGGCATGTCGATTAACTGTAGAGCATTTGAAACAACGATATCTAAATACGTCAGTAACTGTAAACTGAGTCCATAATACACTTTATCAAGCTCTAAATCCTTTTCACTCGATTTATAATCAATGATTCGTAAATACGCGTGATCACCTTTTTCATTTTTCGCCACATCGACACGGTCAATAATTCCCTTTAACGATAACTTAAAACCATTAGGTAACTCGCGTGATTTTAAGTGAATTCCCGTTGTTTGTTGCGTATCAAAGGGTAATTCAAAGAATAGTGGCTTAAATGCACTATGATTCCCTTGATATTTTAGTCCAAGTAACGTCTTATAGACGACTTGGGTTAAACGTTCCGTTAGTTTCATCATTCGTTTACTTTGACGTAAAATTTTATATAATAATTGCTCACTTAATTCATCGGATACCATTTTTGATAACGTCAAACATTCATCAGGTGTTAAATCCGCAAAGGTACGATTCTCTTTCTTAATCAACTCCGCAATCCGTTTTAAGGCCTCATGATAAAGCTCTCCAATATGCGGTAAATCAAGCTTATATTGTTCACGTTCTTTTAATTTTAACCCATAACGGAGATAATGAGCGAACTCACATTGGTTAAATAGCTCTAAGCGTGAAACACTAGCAACAATTTCATCACTGTATAATTGCTTCGTAATCTGTGCATCTAAATTTGTCACTTCATTTTGATAATTTAAAATTTGCATGATCATTTGGTAGACAATAGGCTGCGTTTCTTGATAATAATCTAATAACGGTTCATAGTAAGAACGACGATTCGGATATTGCTTTAACGTCGCAATTAAATGAGCCACCGTTTGTGAATGGGTTGTTAAATGCTCATACACTTCCTCTTCCCATTCACGTCCAACATGATCTTCAGGAGCATCTGGGAATAAACTTCTTAAATGCGCATAAATATACGATGGTAAAAATTCTTTTCCCTCATCGTTACTACTTGCATACGATAACGTTAATGATTCTTTGGGCGACGTAAACACGGTATATAAAATAAATTGCTCATCGATTTGCGTTTGAACAAGGCTTGGCGCTAGTTCAATTCCAAATGCTTTCAATGATTCACGTTCTGTTTCACTTAATAAACTACTTTCCGTCATCGATTTTGGAATTTGTCCTTCGTTAACTCCTAAGACAAAGGCATGCTTAATGCCATATTGTCCAGGTGTCGTTAAATCACTCACGAGCTGATAACGGGCACGACGAAGCTCCCCAATCGACACTTGATCCAGACGTGGTGGAACAGTTGCATACGCCATCTCTTCAATCCCAGACTTAAAGACATTCACGAAGTCTTCTAAGCTAACGGCTTCTTCTTGACCAATTTCAACCAGTTGTTCAAAAAGAGAAAGCAATTGATTCCAAACCTGACCGTGCTGTTTATATAGCTTCAAGTCTTGTAACTCTTGAGCACTTTCCTCGAATAATGCCAGTTTTTGTGGAACTTGACACTCTTCTAGGAAACTAAACGTAGCGATCGCATAATCCTTGTACGTTTTAGCTTTCTTTAACTTCGATTCAAAGGAAGAAATCAGTGTACTGACTTCTTTACGAATTCGATTCACTTTTTGTTCTAATTCAAGGTCGGCATCCGTTTTAACATACCCACGTCCAAGACCTTGATAACGTTCATAGACCCAATCTTCTGATGTTTGCCAATCTGATTTTTTTAAGTTTCGAGCTAAGCAGTAGTTTTCTAATAAATCAACTTGTCGTTGATAAGCTTGATACAACTCATAAAAAGACTGTCCTTTTTTTAATCCTTCGACATTCATTAGCAAACCGGTCTTGATCACCGTAAACAACGATTCGTGACGCCATTGATTTAGGATAACATCAAATAAATGATAAATCATCGTCATTAACGGATGGTATAACATGGACTCTTTATAGTCTAAGAACATTGGAATTTCAAATTTCGTAAAGATGGCCGCAATTAATTCATCATAAGCAGCCGCGTCTCCTGTATAAATGGCGATATCACTATAAGTACACCCACCATCATGAACTAAGTGATGAATTCGTTTCGCGACTTCCTCAACTTCGATTCGACGATTGGCGGCTGTAAAGAAAGAAATCCCCTCTTCATTTGAGGGAACAAGTGGAACTTGTAAAAAATGTTTCTCTAAGTGATTTAGTGCACTTGCCTTAAAGAATCGAGACTGTTCATGTGCGGTTAACTCACATATTTCATAAGTTAATCCTCGTTCTTCTGCCCCATTTTGTAAACGAGTGAGTGTACGCCCTGACATTTCAAACACTTGACTTTCTGAGTTTAAATCGTGTGTTAAAACAACGGTCACTGATTTAGCATATTTCATGAGTTGGAATAAAATTAATTCCTCTTGCTTATTAAAAATATGATAACCATCGACGTAAAAATCACTATTTGCCACCGTTTGGCTGTTGGCAATTTGCTCACTTAAAAGCGTATAATAATCTTCACTCATTAAATATTTATTAAAAGAGACTTGTTGAAATGTTTCGTATAAAACCGCCAAGTCATTAATTTTTTTCGTTGATTGTAATGACCAATTTAGATCTTCATGTGGTTGATTCACACATTGAAATAACTGCGATGGACTAACACAATAGTTTTTAAACTCCGCAATCATTTCACTGACTTTATTGATAAAACCGGGCTTGTTTGCATAAAACGGGAATACTGTTAAGTCTTCCTTTTTTTCGTTCATTACTTTTTGAAGTAAAATAGCCAGTCCCACTTGATCCAAATGATAACGACTTAATCCCCCAGTTTCTTGTAAAATACGATAAGCAAAGCGGCTAAAACTTAATCCTTGAACACGCATTAAACTCGGATGCTCACTTTGCTTCAGTAACTGATACTCCATATGAAATGACATCTGATCGGGAACGATGACATAGATAGGATCCCCTTGTGGTACACTGTCACAAGCCTGTTTAATTTCATCTAAAATAACACGAGTTTTTCCTACCCCAGATCGTCCCACAATGAAACGAATACTCATACTCTCACCTCTTTATCCTTTAGTGTAATATGGTTGATTTTCATGTATGCTAAACGATGAAATCTATTGTTATTATACCATGTTCTAAAGGTGCTAAAAAAATGAAAAAAAAGACAACTCATCAGAAGTTGTCTTGTCAATCATCTATCAATTATTTTAAAGCGTCTTTTAAAGCTTTTCCAGGTTTGAAAGCTGGGTATTTGCTAGCTTCGATTTCAATAGTTTCTCCAGTATGTAAGTTACGTCCTTGACGTGCAGCACGTTCGCGAACTTCGAATGTACCGAATCCTACTAAAGCTACTTTGTCATCTTGTTGTAACGCTTCAGTTACTGTTTCGATATAAGCACTTAAAAATTTATCTGCATCTTTTTTTGTTAACTCAGCTTTTTCAGCGATTTTATCTACTAATTGAGAACGGTTCATAAGTTTTAAATACCTCCTAAGATGTTTCATTGCAAGTAAAAGTTTACCACACCCCCTATAGGGTTGCAAACATTTATTTGCATATTTTGTTGATATAACACTATTTTATCCTATTATGTAATAATTCCGTAAGCTTTAAACAACTAAGCAAAATTTTTCAAAATAATAATAAAAATTCTCTCATCAACAGGCTGATGAGAGAATTTTCGCATACATTATAGCATGATCGCAATTAATCCGCCATTACCTTGGTTGACAATTTTAATTAATGTTTCTTGAAGTTTCATGCGAGCATTTTCTGGCATTGCATATAGTTTAGCAGAAATTCCATCACGAACGATGTCACTTAAGCAACGTCCAAAGACTTCAGTTGACCAAATTGATAATGGATTTTCATCCGCATCTTTTAAGATGTAGTCGATTAAATCTTTACTTTGTTGTTCAGTTCCAATAATTGGTTCAAAAACAGATTCAACATCAACACGAATCATATGAATAGATGGTGCAATCGCTTTTAAGCGTACGCCATAGCGAGCCCCTTGTTTAACGACTGTTGGCTCACTTAAAGTCATATCTTCAATAGCTGGTGTGGCAATCCCATATCCAAGTTGTTTTACCATTTGTAAAGCACCCGCGATTGGTTCGTATTCTTTTTTAATATTTGCATAATCTTGTAATAAATACATTAAATCTGCTTTATCTTTAATTGGTCCAACTAATTCAGTTAAGATTTGATCGTATAACTGATTAGGAACTTTAATTTCTAATTCAGCTAACCCCACCCCAGCATCAAGGGCACTAATATAGCAATCTTCAACGATATCTTCTGCTTTTAACTCTTCAGCTAAGTAGTTGATATCACGAAGCTTATAAAACTCATTTGTACTTTGATTAATTAATTTTAAGAAACGAGCTTTTAACCAGTTGTCATCACTTAAAGCATCCACCCAACTTGGCAATTTGATATCTAATTCTGAAACTGGGAATTCATATAATGCTTCAGTTAACACACTATAGATATCTTTTTTCGTCATATTTTCAACACTTAATGGAATAACTGGAACCCCATATTCATCTTGTAATTGTCCACGTAACTCCGCCACATCTTCTGTTTTTGGATGCGTCGTATTCAAGATGACGATAAATGGTTTATTAATCGCTTTTAATTGCTCGATAACTAATTGCTCAGCTTCTAAGTAATCCTCACGATCAAAGTTTCCAATCGATCCATCAGTTGTCATTACAATTCCAATATGTGAGTGATCTTCAATCACTTTTTGTGTTCCAATTGCTGCGGCTTCAACAAATGGAATTGGTTCTTCATACCATGGTGTATTAACCATGCGTGGTCCTTCTTCTGTTTCATAACCAACCGCACTCGGAATCACGTATCCCACACAGTCAATTAAGCGAATATTTGCTGATACTTCTCCTTCAACCGTTACATTTACGGCTTGTGCTGGAACGAATTTTGGTTCCGTTGTCATAATTGTTTTTCCATTCGCACTTTGAGGTAATTCATCAATCATACGTTTTTTTACGTTTTCATCTTCAACTAATGGAATAACAAGTGTTTCCATGAATTTTTTGATGAACGTAGATTTTCCCGTACGAACTGCTCCTACTACACCTAAATAGAATTCTCCATTAGTGCGGGCAAAGACGTCTCTCATCAGTTCATTAGTTTCCATATCGTAAACCTCCATTTTCACTTATATTTGTCAATATCAATGTATGATGCTTATCCTCTACTTTATGAGAGAATTTAAATAAAACTTTTAAAAACTTTTCTACTGTACTGCGATTGAATGAATTTTTATGATTCACTCTAACCTAATTTGATTGTGAATTAGGCTGCAGGCCTGCGTTTTCTTCGAATTATATGCATCACTGTGTGTCAGATATGATAACTTTTAATGAATTTTATATTCTTGATTATCTTTTACTTTATTCAAACAAAAAAAGGACTTAGCGTAGCTAAGTTCTTTTCTCAATCAATACCATCTTAATTAAAACCATTGATGATGGTTACATCATCATTTTTAATAATTCATTCATATCAGTTGGAACTTCCCCATTAATAATCATTTTTGTTAATTGATCTTCAACTGATTTATCTACTTTACGTCCTACCATTGCCCCAACACTTTGAATCAAAGCACGAACTTGCTCTTCATTTTTCAAATCCATTGTAGAAGCTTGGTCGGCAATATTAAAAAGATCCGCTTGATTCACATTTACATCTTTCCCAAATCGTCCAAAAAGATTATCAAACATAATTAAAACCTCCTCATGTCTCATGTTCAATATAACATATGACACCAGGAGGTAATTTGTACCTATTAGGCAAATAATTTATATTTTTTGTCCAATCCTAAAAGTTTTTTTATCATTAATAAAACTCAGGTTTCATCTCACGAGTCATTAATTGAGCAATTGCAACACGTGGATCTAATTTATTGAAAATAACCTCATAAACCGTTTCAACAATTGGCATTTCAATCTGTAAAGCTTGTGCCATTTCATATGTCGCTTGACAAGTTCGTACTCCTTCAACGACCATCGTCATACTATCGATCGCCTCTTGAAGATTTGAACCACTTCCGATTTTATATCCAGCCTGCCAGTTTCGGCTATGAACAGACGTACATGTTACGATTAAGTCGCCTAAACCACTTAAACCACTGAATGTTTCTTCTTTTGCTCCAACAGCTGCTCCAAGACGTTTAATCTCAACTAAGCCACGTGTGATTAAAGCGGCTTTCGGATTATCTCCATATCCAAGTCCCGCAATGATTCCAGCAGCAAGTGCAATCACATTTTTAATTGACCCACCAATTTCAACACCGATTAAATCATCGACACGATAAACGCGGAAATATTCATTATTAAACATTTTTTGAATTTCATTTGCTTTATCTGCTACTGTTGCCGCACAAGTAACGGTTGTCAGCGCACGCTCAATCACTTCTTCAGCATGAGAAGGTCCCGATAAGGCAACAAACGCCTCTAAGTAAGTTTGATCAATTTCTTCAGCTACAATTTCAGATACACGCTTATGCGTTCCAGGTTCAATCCCTTTACTTGCATTAATAATCATGACAGCGTGATCTAACTGCTCATTAATCGTTTTTAAGACATCACGAATCACTTTCGTTGGAACAGAAAGTAAAATTATTTGTGCATCTTTTAATGCTTCTGTTAAATTTGTTGTTGCAACTAGTCCAACTGGTAACTGAACATCTGCAAAGAAACGTGAATTACGATGATTTTGATTAATATCATCCACAATTTCTTGATTTAAGTCATATAATTTTACATTATTTTGATTATCACATAAAACTTGTGCTAATGCTGTTCCCCAACTCCCAGCACCCACTACTGTTACATTCTTAGCCATTATAAATCCTCCTCATTAACCTATCATTAATCACGATTTCTTGCAATGATATGAATTGGTGTTCCTTCGAATCCAAATGCCTGACGTAAGCAGTTCTCTAAATAACGTTTATATGAGAAGTGTAATAATTCAGGATCATTTACGAAAATAACAAATGTTGGTGGTTGTGTTGAAACTTGTGTCGCATAGTAAACACGTAAACGTTGTCCATTATGAGTTGGCGTTGGATTCATTGCCACTGCATCCATAATGACATCATTTAAGACATGTGTTACGACACGTTTCTTATGGTTTTCAGCCGCTAAATTTAATGGTTCAAATAAGGTATGTAAACGACGTTTTGTTAAAGCAGATAAGAAGACAATTGGGGCATAGTCTAAGAACGCCATGTCAGTACGAATTAAATCTTCCCATTCTTTCATCGTTTTATCAGTTTTCTCAATTGCATCCCATTTATTTACTACAATCACAACTGCTTTTCCAGCTTCATGTGCATATCCTGCCACACGCTTGTCTTGCTCGATTAACCCTTTAGAGGCATCAATTACAATTAAACAAACATCACTTCGATCAATAGCACTTAAAGCGCGAAGAACACTATATTTTTCAGTTGTTTCATATACTTTACCACGCTTACGCATACCAGCAGTATCGATAACTACATATTTTTGTCCATCTTTAGTGAACTCTGTATCGATTGCATCACGTGTTGTTCCAGCAATATCACTAACAATAACACGTTCTTCACCAAGAAGCGCATTTGTTAACGAAGATTTCCCAACGTTTGGACGTCCGATTAAACAGAATTTTGTGACATCTTCATCATATTCCATTCCTTTTTTCTCAGGCATGTTTAACACAATTTGATCTAACATGTCCCCGAATCCAATCCCATGAACAGCTGATGTTGCAATTGGATCACCTAAACCTAATGAATAGAATTCATAAATTTGCTCCTTAAAGTTTACGTCATCCACTTTATTAACAACTAAAACGACTGGTTTATTTGTCTTATATAACATATTTGCCACTTCTTGATCCGCTTGTGTGATTCCATCACGAGCATTTGTAACAAATACGATAACATCGGCTTCATCCATTGCGATTTCCGCTTGATGCTTAATTTGTTTCATAAATGGTTCATCACCAATTTCAATACCACCCGTATCAATAACATTGAATTTACGTGTTAACCATTCTCCACTACTGTAAATACGGTCACGAGTAATCCCTGGCTCATCTTCTACGATTGACACACGTGATCCTACGATACGATTAAAAATTGTAGACTTTCCAACGTTCGGACGTCCTACGATTGCTACTACAGGTAATACCATGTTGCCACCTTCTTTCATCTTTACACAAAAAATAAGTCGTTAATATTATAGTAGTTTTTGACGGCATTAGTCAAATTTTCAATCATGAATATAAAAAGGGGGAAATTCCCCCTTTTTATAACTGAAACTTGGAATTTATTATAGTAAGTTTTTTAAAGCATCCCCAAATAAATCCCCTAATGTTTCATTTTCTACTGTTTCTTGTTGTTGCATATATTTATTGAATTCTTCGCGCTCTGCATCTTCTTTAATACGACGAATACTTAATTCTAGTTTAAAATTATTTGGTTCAAAACGAACCACTTTTACGTCAACATCTTGTCCAATTGATAACGCATCTTCTACACGAGAGATACGTTTTTCAGTGATTTGATTCATTGGTAAGAAGCCAACAACATCTTCAGCAACTGCCACGAAAGCACCACGATCATTCGCTGATTCTACTTTCCCAGTGATCACATCTCCAGATTTAAATGTTACTTCTGTCCAAGGATTTGATTTTACTTGACGTAAAGATAATCCTAAGCGATGTTTTTTAGCATCTAATGAAATAATTTTCACTTCAACTTCATCCCCAACAGCAACTAATGACGCTAATTTCACATTAGGATTCCATGAAGTTTCTGTATAATGACATAAACCTTCAATGTATGGAGCAACTTTAATGAATGCCCCTAAGTCCGTGATATTCGTCACTTGACCTTTAATTACATCTCCAACGTTATGTCCGAAGGCTACCCATGGATCTTGTTCAACTTTTTTGATTGATAAAGCTAAACGCTGATTTTGGCTATCAATTGAAAGAACACGTACAGATACACGTTTTCCTTCAGATACAATATCTTCAAGCTTCACTTTATGATCCCAAGATAATTCAGAAAGGTGAACTAATCCTTCTACGCCTGGTGCTACCTCAACAAATGCTCCAAAATCCATTAAACGAACAACTTCACCTTCAACAATATCCCCTACCTGATAGGCTGAAACGAATTGTTCAAATGGAGTTGGTAAAATAGCTTTGATTGATAATTGAAGTTTTGTTCCTTCAATTTTAATCACCTTAGCTGTCACTGCTTGATTTACAGCTAACACATCTTCAACTTTTTCTACTGGTAAGTGACAAATCTCAGAAATATGTACTAATCCTTCTAAAGCCCCAAAGCGAACGAATGCCCCGTATTTTTCAATACGGACAACTGTCCCTTCAACCACTTCTCCAACTGTTAATGTTGAGAATTGGTCTTCTCGTTGTGCTTTTAATTGCTCAGCCACAACGATTTTGCGAGATACTTTAATTTTTTTATTACGAGCATTGAACTCAACAATACGTACTGAAACGGTTTGTCCTACATATTGTTCTAAATCAGAAACATATGTAACGTCAATCATATTCGCTGGTAAAAAAGCTTCCATTCCGATGTTTACAATTAATCCACCTTTTACAGCGCGTTCAACTTTTGCTTCTAATGTTTCCCCTTTTTCAAACGCTACTTTTAAGTCTTGGAAACGTTGATACTCAAGTAAAGCACGACGAGATAATAAGATTTGCTCATCGTCTACTTTTTTAATCATCGCTTTGATTTTATCTCCAACTTTAATAACTTCTTTAGCTGAATCAACTTTATCTAATGTTAATTCACTTAAATAAATTGTTCCTTCGGTTGCCCCATGGATATCAACAGTTACTTCTTGATTTGTTACACGAACAACTTCACCTTCGATCACATCATTTACTGATGGTAAATCAAAGTTTTCCATTGCTAATACGTCACCCATTGTCATTTCTTCATGGTTGAAACCATCGAATTGTTTCATTACTTTTCCCCACCTTTTACAATATTTATAATTGCATCGATCACTTCATCAATTGTTAAATCTGAAGTATCTACGACTATCGCATCTTCAGCCTTAATTAATGGTGAATGTTTACGTGTTGAATCTAATTCATCACGCGTTTGAATTTCTTGTTTTAAAGTTTCTAAATCGCATGGAATGTTACGTCTTAAATTTTCATCATAACGACGTTGTGCACGAACTTCCACAGAAGCAGTCATAAAGATTTTATAATCTGCATCTGGTAATACGTTTGTCCCAATATCGCGTCCATCCATGACCACATTATCTGTTTTAGCATACTCAATTTGGCGACGTTTTAATTCATCACGAACAAATTTATGAGCTGAAACAGCTGAAACATTTTGTGATACAATCGGTTGTCGAATTGCATCCGTCACATCTTCTCCATCTAAGAATACTTTTTTATCATTCGTTAAACGAATACTTGTATCTTGAAGCATTTTTGCAATTGTTTCTTCATCTTCAACATCAATATTTTGATTTAATGCTTTTAGCGTTACTGCACGATACATCGCACCTGTATCAATGTATACATACCCTAACATTTGAGCTACTTTTTGAGCAATTGTGCTTTTTCCTGCTGCTGCTGGTCCATCAATTGCAATTACTTTAGAACGAACCATATTATCACCTCGACTGTAATTATTTTATCACATTATTTCATTTATAAACAACAACAAAATAGGGTTCTCACCCCAATTATTCATAATATTTACAAAAAATAAACTAAACAAAAATCGAATTAAATTCGATTCTGTTTAGTTTAATCAAATTACTTATTTAGATTGTAACACTAAATAGATTATAATCGCTAAAACAACTATTCCTGTCATTAAAATATACATATTTAATGCATTAACTTTATTGTGTTTAATAGGTTGAGTAACGACTTCATCCATCATTGTTGCTTCGTCCACTGCTAATTGTTCTTTCTTTTGTTCAGAATAAAAAACTTCTAAACTTGCTTGCTTATGTTCAACTGCTATTACTTTCTCCGTCTCTAATGATTGAGTATTTTGTTTCAATTGATCAATGGTTTCATTTAAATCTGTTGTTAACGGTTGAATCATCGGTCGCTCAAATTCTTCCCACTCACAATCATCTAAATCAACATCTGAATTAAAGATTAATTCAATATTTTTATTAAAAACATCATCTTGATAATTAGAACTTGATTTTTGCTCATTTTCAATAATTTCACTAAAAATAGAGCTAATACATTCACTATCAGATTGTAACTTTCGTAAACGGCCGTAATCATGTTGAACAAGGGCATCTAAATAATCCAAATCTGCGTCCGCATCAAGTGCTAATTCTTCAAATGAATCTTCAAACAGTGATAAACTAGACGGTTCTAATTTAGCATCGCTTGACTCCTCAACTAATGACTCCACTTGAACAGAAAGTAATTCTTGTTCTAATTGCTCCCATTCACTGAAATCTTCACTTTTAATCATTTGGGTAATTTTTGAATAGGTACGGGCTCCATATTTATCGTGTAACGCATGAATAATGTCATTTGAACGTTGACTTAATTGCGTCGTAAATTCATTTACCTCATCTTGACCAATCGATGAAAACATCTCATTCGCATCTAGAGTTGATGTCATCACCTCATGTAGACGAGAAGAAGGCGTTTCAAGTGGTTCATCTAATTCTGATTCAAAGTTAGATTCAATCGAATGAGATGGCGTTTTATCTTTTTCAGGATGACTAAAGTACAATCTTCGTAATTCAGCATAATCCGCCTTTTGTTCCACCTCACTCACACTCCTTTTTCCTAAACAATTTTTATATCATGCACCGACATTTAATATCGATTTATTTACTATTTTGTAAAAAAAACAAATAAGACTAGGTAATTATATCATAATTTTATTTTATTTAGAGTATTAAATTTGAATTTTTTTGTCTTTTTAGTTTATAATAAGTCATGTAATTCAACTGAATTACACGATATCAAACTATCATTCCTGTGAAGGGGGACAAAACAATGGCTAAATTCACAATTGTTTCAAAAGATGAGTGCATCGCTTGTGGTGCATGTGGTGCTGTAGCTCCAGACGTATTCGGATACGATGATGAAGGATACGCAGAAAACGTATTTTCAGGAGATAACAACACTGGTACTGTTGCAATCGAAGCTAGCTTAGAAGCTGATGTTATTGATGCTGCAGAAGGATGCCCAACTGAAGCAATCAAAGTTCAAGACTCACCTTTTAACTAATATTACCAAATCACACATTATTATGTAGGATTTTTTTATGTTTTATTCAAAAAAAGAGCGATTAGTGATCACTAATCGCTCTTTTTTTAGAATTGACGCATTTTTGTAAAGCGTAATTTCGGTTTTTCTTTTTTATCATTTGCCATCGAAATTAATGTTTTAACTTCATGTGGCGTTAATGGACGGAATTCTCCCGCCGCAAGTCCAGCTACATCAATGTTTCCAAATTGCTCACGACGTAGCTTCTTAACAGGGAATCCAATTGCATCAAACATCTTTTTAACTTGATGGTAGCGGCCTTCATGAATCACTAATCGAACTAATGAGGATTGATTTTTCTTATCCACTGACACTAATTGAGCTGTTGCTGGTTTCGTTTGATATCCATCAATTTTAACTCCACGAGCTAATGGCTTTAAACTTTCTTGTGTCACGATTCCTTTAACACGTGCTAAATAAACTTTATCGATTTCTCCACTTGGATGCATCATTTTATTTGCAAAATCACCATCATTAGTCATTAATAAAACACCTGCTGTATCGTAATCTAAACGACCAACCGGATAAACACGTTCTGATACTTTATCTTGGAAGAAGTCTACAACCGTACGACGATTCTTCTCATCTGATACCGTACTTACAAATCCACGTGGTTTATGTAAAACATAGTAAACTTTTTTCTCACGTTGTAGCGGGATGCCTTCTACTTCGATTTTTTCCTTTCCAGTTACTTTAACACCTAATTCGCGAACTACTTTATCATTAACAGTTACTTTTCCTTCTAAGATTAGTTGCTCTGCCTTACGACGTGATGCAACTCCAGCATGGGCAATAACTTTCTGTAATCGTTCCATGTAAAAAATCCTCCAATCAGAGATGATACTAAATTCGACAAGAATTTGTATTTAACCATCATTTTACCTTTATTATAAGTAAAAATCAATGTTTAATCCAATCGAGGTGTTATTTCATATGTGATTTAACTCTTAAAAGAAAAGTGAGACTGCTAAAATAGCAGCAAAAAATCCGATTAAATCAGCTGTTAACCCTAGTTTAAGGGCATGTTTCATTTCACTTAGTCCCACTGCAGCGAAATAAACCGTAATAATATAAATCGTTGTATCTGTACTTCCTTGCATGATTGAAGCTAAACGACCAACTGTTGAATCTGGACCATAAATAGAGATTAAATCCGTTGTTACACTTAAAGCAGCTGATCCTGAAAGTGGCCTAAGAATCATAAGAGGTAACACATGAGCATCCACATGAATCGCTGTTAAGACAGGATTTAGAAACTGTGCAATGGCATCAACAATCCCTGAGGCAAGAAACACTTTAATCGCTACAATCATTCCAACAATATTCGGAACGAGAGATACTGTCGTTCTCATCCCCTCTTTAGCCCCTTCAACGAAGTGATCAAACGCATTTGTTTTATTAACAAACGCCATCATGAAAACAGAAAGTAAAAATACAGGTAAAACATAGACACTAATCGCTCCCACCGCATCACCTTCTTTCATAGCGCTTAGCAATCGTTTTATCACCAGACGAAGGAATTCGTTTCATTCGACTATAAACGTTATGAATGATTAGCCCACCAATCGTCGTGATTCCTGAAGCAAATAGAATAGGTAAAAACACTTCACTCGGATTAGTTGAATGATACATATGCCTCACCCCAATGATAGTAGTTGGAATAATTGTAAATCCTGCTGTATTCATGACAAGAAGTGTATACATTTCAAAACTAGGTTTGCTTGGATCGGGATTGGTCGCTTGTAATTCTTTCATTGCTTTAAGACCTGTTGGCGTGGCGGCACTTCCTAATCCTAATAAATTACTTACCATATTTGTCGTTAAATATTTTAAAGCTGGATGATCCGCTCGAAGTTTTGGATATAAAAAGCGTGTCACTGGAGCCAATACCTTGCAAAGGACATCAAGCATCTTCGAATGATTAGCCACTTGTAACACGCCCGTCCAAAACACCATAATCCCTGCTAGGTAAATGACTAAATTAATAGCTTCTTGTGCTCCAGATAAAATCGCGTTATTGACTTCACTTGTTGTTCCATAAAAAAAACTATAGATAATACCGACTGTAAAAAGTCCCATCCATATTTTATGTATCATTAGAAGCTCACCGCCCCTGTAAACCAATTCATTAATTTATCAAACCAAGATTGGCTTTCAACTTTTGGTGTAATAGCCTTATAAACAGGAATCTCTTGTTGAATTTCTCCATTAATTAAAACTTGCAGTACCCCAACTTCATTGTCCTTTGCTTTTTTATATAATGATAAATTAGTTGTCACTTTTTCACTTCCATCTTTTTTAACAATCACATTGACCATTTTTTCAACATATAACTTATCACTTAATGTTTGATTCGAGACTTGAATTTCCCCTGGTTCAATAATGGTCTGTACCTGATAATTATCAAATCCATAATTAAATAAATTCATATGATCGTTCCAATCATCTCCTGCTTTTAATGTTACTACAACTAATTCCATATCATCTTTACGTGCAGATGTCACAAGCGTTCGTCTAGCTTGTTTGGTAAACCCTGTTTTTCCCCCAATGGCATACTCATAATAACCAGTTACCAATTTATGTTTATTATGCCAAACATAAGTCATCCCATTTTTAGTAGTTGCCTTATGTGTTTCTGTTCCTGTAATTTCTCTAAAAATTGGATTATTCATCGCATATTGCATGATGAGTGCCATATCTCTAGCCGTCGATAAATTATAAGTGGTCTCATCTAACCCGGAAGGGTTTTGGAATACACTATTTGTCATTCCGATTTCTTTTGCCTTGTCGTTCATCATCTTAACAAAACTTGCTTCATCGCCCCCAACAAATTCCGCAATTGCCATTGCGGCATCATTCCCAGATCGAAGCATGAGACCATATAGTAAATCAATTAGTTTCACTTGATCGCCTAACGTTAAATACAAAGCTGAACCCACTTGGCGTGTGACATTATCAGATATTTCTACCCATTCATCCAGATTTGCATTTTCAATCGCAACAATGGTTGTTAAGATTTTCGTAATACTTGCAATATACATTTGATCATCTGGACACTTTTCATATAACACACGCCCTGTCGATTGTTCCATCAGAATCCCACATTGCGAACTAATCTCCATTGCCGATACCCCGTTCGAATCGTTCGCTAATAAGACAACGAATATCGCAATAGTCAATAGTATCTTAATTTTTTTCATTTTCTGCTCACCTCAGTCCTGTAACTATTACAACTGTATGATGAATGTCCGTAAAATATCAGTGAATAAAAGCACCTGTTATGACAGATTTTTAAACATCTACACGATTTGTATACGACTTCTAACAAAAAAAACTACCCCATCTATTGATAAGGTAGCTTTAGCTCTCAATGCTTAATTATATGTTTTTTTCGGTTTTTTACCTTTTTTAAGTTTAGGTTTTGAATCATCAACTACTTCGGCTGCAATTTCTACATCCACTGTATTTTTAGCAGCTTTAGCTTTAGATACTTTTTTACTTTTCGGATCTTTTGGCATACTAAAACCTCCTCTACTTAAAATAGGATACCTTTTTAGTATGTACAAAATGATAATGAGTATTTATTCCTCCTCAGAGAAACTAAACAAATCTGATTCCTCATCTAAGTTAAAGTCTGGTGTAACGAATGGTAACTCTGGTAATTCCTCTAATGTCTTAATTCCAAAGTAATCTAAGAAGTCATCCGTTGTTCTAAATAAAATAGGACGCCCTGGACCTTCTAAACGTCCCGCTTCTTCAATAAGAGAGAACGTTAAAAGCTTTCTTAGAACATTATCACTACTTGCCCCACGAATATTTTCAATTTCATGACGGGTAATTGGTTGACGATAGGCAATAATCGCTAGAACCTCAAGTGCCGCATTCGATAATCCACGTTGATTTGGGTTTTGAATTAAACGTTTTAAATAAATTGCATGATCTTTTTTAGTTGTCATTTTATAGACACCTGCAACTTCAATAATATCAATTCCACTACTAATACTTGCATATCGTTCTCTTAATTCAATCAATAATGATTTAATTTCAACTTCATTTACTTCTAAAACGTATTCTAATTGCTGTGTACTAATCCCTTCATCACCAACAGCAAATAATAACCCTTCTAAAATACCTAAACGTTCTTGTTTAAACAATTTCATCACCTTCTAAACTAGAAATATAAATATCCTCATAATAATTTTGTTGAGAAATACTGATTTGATTTCCTTTTACCAGTTCAAGTAGTGCTAAAAAGGTTACAACGATATATTCTTTATCAAAACGATCAAACAAACTTATAAATGCAACGCGTTTCTTATATTTTAACTGTTGACCTAATGATCGCATTCGTTCTTCTACGGAAATATTTTGTGGTACAATTCTTGTCTTCAATGGTTTGGCTAATTTATGACGACGTAGTAATTTCTCAAAAGCTGAAATTAATTGTTCTACTTGAAGGTTTTGTGGAAGCTTAGCTTCTTGATCAATATAATCAGAAAAATCAATCGGTGGTTTCGTAAAGAACTGTCCACGTTCTTCTTCTAACTCTCGTAACTCTTTCGTCACTTCTTTATACTGTTGATATTCAACTAATCGTTGAATCAAAGCTTCTCTTGAATCCTCTTCATATTCATCTTCTATTTCAACGACCTGTTTCGGTAATAAGCTCTTACTCTTTATCTCAATTAAAGTTGCGGCCATTACTAAATATTCTGACGCAATCTCAAGCTTCAAATCTTCCATGGCATGAATATAATCTAAGTACTGCTGCGTAATCTCGGCAATTTTAATATCATAAATATTTACTTTGGCTTCTTTTAATAAGTGTAAAAGTAAATCAAGTGGCCCTTCAAACGCATCAATTCGTACTTCATAACTCATAACCCACCTACTTCCTACTTAATAACATTTCTTAATTGTAGCGAATTTTTAACATTTGTACAATAAGTCTAAGAAAAAAACATACTTCCTTTTATTGATGTTTAGTTCATGATATCCCTAACTTCTCTATTTATCTCAATAAGCTAAAGAATTGAAAAAAAGTTCCTTCACTATCATACAATCATGAGTGATTAGGAACTTTCCTCTTTTATTCAGGTTGTGATTTTTGTTGTTCTTGCCTTTTATGCGTATTATATCGATAAGGAATTGGATAACGAATGACACTTTTTAATAAAGCTTTAAAGTTAAATGGAATCAGTGGGTATAAATATGGCTTACCGAAACTTTTCATTGTTGCTAAGAAAATGAAGCCAATAACAATTGTTCCAATATAGCCCCACAATCCTAATAATGCTGTTCCGACAATAATAAATAACTTAAACATTTTATTAGCCAGTCCAAGTTCATAACTTGGTGTAACAAAAGCACCTAAAGCTCCAATAGCTACATAGAATAAAATTTCTGGTCCAAATAATCCTACATCAACAGCCACTTGACCAATTAAAATCGCAGATACGATCCCAAGAGCTGAGGAAATAGCCGTTGGCGTATGTATAGAGGCTAGACGTAAAAACTCCATTCCAATTTCACCTGATATAACTTGAAGAACAATTGGGATATTCCCTTCTTCTTGTGGTCCTATAAAATTCAGAAAATCAGGTAAATATTCTGGATGAAGCACGAATAATAGCCATGTTGGCATTAGGAAGACTGATACAATAATCCCAGCATAACGAATAAGGCGTAAGAAGGTTCCCACAGCAGGCGTTTGACGATACTCCTCCACACTTGTTAAGTGATCGAACAAAGTCACGGGTCCAATCATGACACTTGGTGACGTATCAACAATAATCGCAATCATTCCTTGATATAAATGCGCAGCTACAACATCTGGACGTTCTGTATATCGTACGAGCGGATACGGATTATAGACCTGTCCTGTGATAAATTCTTCTAATTCTTTATCAGTCATGGTCAATCCATCGACTTTAACTTGCTCAATACGATGCTTTACCTCATCAACCATACCTTGATCTGCAATACCTTCAATATACATTAATACCACATCTGTTTTTGATTGGTCGCCAACCTTCAAAATAACATTTCGAAGTTTCCCTGTTCGAATCCGACGACGCGTCAGAGCCGTATTGACAACTATATTTTCTGTGTAACCATCTCTAGATCCACGAACCGTTTTTTCTGTATCTGGTTCTGCTGGACCACGGCCTGGATAGCTACGAACATCCACAACAAAGGCTTGAGTTTCTTTATCAACTATAATCGCAACTAATCCACTTAAAACAGAGGTACAAATATCATTGACTTTATCCGTAACCGTGACTTGCTGATGAACAAGTCGATTATGAATCGTTTGAAAAATATCATCGTTCGGATGTGGTAAACTATTTAATAACAATAACTGCGTCATTAAATCTACAACTAGTTCTGAATCAACTAGCCCTGTTACATAATACAGCTGAATTCGACGTTCCATTACGACAATCTCACGCTGACCAACATCAAAACTTTTTCCAATACCTAGCTTATCTTCTAATATCTTTTGCGTTTCATCGATATTCTTTTCGACTGGTACATATGGGTCATAGGCCATAATATCCCACCTTTCCCTTAATAAATCTGCCCTTTATCTCTCAGCCTTTTGGTTTAAAAATCAAGGCAACTATAAATGCAAATAAAATGGCGGCTGTAATTCCGGCGGCTGTTAAATCGAACATTCCCATCCCGATTCCAATAAAACCTAACTGTTCTGATTTTTCCATGGCACCGTGAATGACTGAATGTCCAAAACTCATGATTGGAAGCTGAGCTCCAGCTCCAGCAAATTTAATTAATTTATCATATAATCCAAATACATCAAGCGCGGCTCCTACAACAACAAATCCACACGTAATATGTGCTGGCGTTAACTTAAAATAATCTAATATCAATTGTCCGATTGCACAAATAATACCACCGACAATAAAGGCTTTTATAAATATCATCTCTATAATCGCTTCTTTCTTATTAAAATTATCTTTAATCTTTTACTTAATCTGCAGCACATAAAGCAACAGCATGTGCAATACATGGAATTGTTTCTTTTTGCTGTAGAATTATTGGATTTAATAAAGCACCTGTTGCAACGACTAATACGTGTTTTAGCTTTTTCTCTTCTAATAATTTTTTAATATGTCCATAAGTTACAACCGCACAGCAGCCACAACCACTACCACCAGCAAATACCGGTTGGTCATCAGAGAAAATCAACTTTCCGCAATCATTATGTTGTTGACTAATATCGTATCCTTCACCTTTTAATATATCAATTAAAATTGGGCTTCCACACGTTGCTAAATCACCTGTCAAAATAAGATCATAATATGAAGGATCAAGCCCTAAGTCTTGGAAATGTTGTTTAATCGTTTGAGCCGCGGCTGGCGCCATCGCTGATCCCATATCATTTGCGTCATTTTGCGCAGCATCAACGATAATTCCAACAGTTCCAGATTCAATACGAATTTTAGTTTTTTTATGACTTACTAACGCAACACCTGAACCAGTTACGGTATACTGAGCTGTATCCGGTTTAGGGCCACCGTATTCTGTTGGATTACGATACTGACGCTCTGCTGATGAATTATGGCTACTTGTTGCTGCTAATGCAATTTTAGCATTATCACTATCAACAAAAATGGAACTTAATAATAAAGACTCCATTGATGTTGAACACGCTCCATAAATCCCAAAAAACGGAATATTCGTTTCTCTAAAGACATAGTGTGTTGGAACAATTTGATTCACAAGATCTCCAGCAAATGAAACAGATATATCACTTTCTTTAATTTTTGCTTTATTAATGACTTTTTGAATAGCACTTCTCATTAATTGTGATTCCGCTTGTTCCCATGATTTTTGACCACAGTAAGGTTCATCGTATAAAATATCAAAATCATCTTTTAATGGTCCCTGTGACTCTAATGGACCAACTGCCGTTGCCGTCTCTAGTAAATAGACGTTATTATTAAATTTCCATGATTGACTTCCAACTTTCATCGCTACCATCCTTTTCTTATGAAATTCATTGATTAATCATCATCGGATAATTAGAAGCCCCACTACCCTCATCATCTCCTCAAACTCTTTAAGTTGAGGGAAAATATTAAACTCTACTAAACAATAGCGAATAATTCCAAACACATAAGCAGAAACAACAGCAAACACAATAACAGCCCCTGCTAGCTTAAAGAGGTTCGTTGCAATTCCAAGGACCACTCCTTCACTTCTACTTTCTAACGCCGCTGAAGTTAATGAGTTCGCAAATCCACTGATTGGAACGAAAGCTCCCGCTTTTGCAATTTGGCCAAACTCATCATAAACACCTAAACCGGTTAAAATAGCTGTAATCAAAATAACAGTTACTAACGTAAGTGTACTAGCGGTCTCACGAACAAACCCAAACCAATGAATATACATTTCGATCAGTAATTGACCACCCAAGCAGATTAGGCCACCAAAGAAAAATGAAACAGCAGCGTTTTTTACATAATTGGGTTTTACTTCATGATTTTTTATGACTTCTTCATATTTTTTCGTTTTCACGTCTTGTCACCACTCCTCAAAAATGAACTCTACACTTTAATATGACTTTTTTTCTAGAAATTATTAGCTAGTCACTCAAATTTCCTTATAAACTAACATTTCATATAAATAACTAATAAAAAAGATTGTTATCATTCGATGACAATCAAAAAATAATCATACAAACTCATTTTTTGAAACATAAACACCTTCTATTTGTCATGCGTGATAATAATAGATAGACTTAAAATTAACATTGATGACAGGTATATACGAATAAAAACAAAAAAAGAGCGTATCGCTCTATGACTATAAAACTTCAGTCATTTTGAGACACGCTCTTTTTAAATCGTCATTTTTTCTTTTAATTCTTTTAGAATCTTCTTCTCCAAACGAGAAACAGCTACTTGATTAATTTCTAAGCGTTTTGCTACTTCAGATTGCGTATATCCTAAGTCAAAGCGTAAATAAATGAGCATTTTCTCGATTGGATCTAAACTTGAGACTAATTGCTTTAACACAATCTTTTGCTCAAGTTGCATCCCTTCTTGATGATTTGGAATTCGCTCAATCAGTGGCATATCTTCTTTTTCATAATTATCTAAAGAAGCCACATTCATTGGAGCATTTAATGCCAAAATGATTTGCTCTTCTGTTAATTCTGTTGCTTCTGCGAGTTCTTTAATCGTAGGCTCTCGTTCTAATGACTTATTTAATTGATCTTTAACTTCTTGAATTTTATGGATATTACTTTTAATGCTACGGCTAATCTTAATCGGACTCTGTTCACGAATAAAGGCTTTAATTTCTCCAATAATTAGAGGAATAGCATAAGTAGATAATGTCGTATCATAAGAAGCATCGAACTGAATAATTGCCTTTAATAAGCCCATACATCCAATTTGAAATAAATCATCTTTCTCAACTTCTAAATGACCAAATTTATGAACAACCGACCAAACTAAATCCATATGATTCTTAACTAATATTAACTTTGCTTCTTCATCACCACTTTGAGCCTTTTTAATCAGCTCTTGAATTTCTTTTTTATTCATCTAACCATCCCTCATGCCTTGTCATTTAAGTATCATGTTTGTCATGTTACTTCGTTGATGAATCTACTGGTAAAAATTCTTTTTCAAATGAAATGGTTGTTCCTATTCCTAGAACTGATTTAACTTCAAATTGATCACTAAATGACTCCATGATCATAAATCCAAGTCCACTACGTTCCTCTTCTTGTTTCGTTGTATAAAGAGGCTGTTTAGCTAATTCGATATTTTCAATCCCTTTTCCAAAATCTTGGATTGTCACACGCAAGCGTCGTCCCTCAAGACTTGCTTTCATATCGATGATTCCATTTTCATTATCTTCATAGCCATGAATAATGGCATTCGTAACGCCTTCTGAGACAATCGTTTTAATTTCATTTAATTCTTGTGCATTTGGATCAAGCGGTGCAATAAAGCCAATAATGACAAGTCTTGCAAAACTTTCATTAATACTTTTTGCAGGAAATTGTAAATGCATTTCATTATTCATATTATGCAATCCCCCTAATTACAGACTCGAGATGCGAGTCATCATTAATTACTTTAATAATTTGTGAAAGTCCTGATAATTCAAACACTTTCGCGACTAATGGTTTCATACCAATAACCATGACCGATCCATTGACAGCTTTTAATTGATTATATCGTCCTAAAATAATCCCAATTCCTGAACTATCCATAAAGTCCAAATGTTTAAGGTTAAAAACGATATGTTTAATCTGTGATTCACTCATCACAGTATTAAGTCGGCTACGTAATTGATCAGATGTATGATGATCTAACTCTCCATTTAAATTCACATATAACACTTGATTTTCAACATAAAGTGAGACAGTTATACTCATAATAATCCCCTTCCCGTGTCAGATTGATTTCATTTTAAATGAAAGTTTGAGTTTATATGTCATTTTCGACAATTATAGTGTTTTTATTTTTTTATACGTAAATAAAGAAAGATTAAAATCACGACTCTATTTGTCTTAAAATTAAAAAAAAAGAGGAAAATGCATAAAACATGTTATGCATTTTCCCCGAATAAGATTTGTGACACTATATATCCTAAAAGTCCAATAAAACTATTTTTCTCTACTGGTTCTTTAACGGTTAGTGGAATTTCCTTATATGCTTTTCCGTTGTAGTAGTAAGTTAATATTCCAACTTGGTCACCCGGTTGAATCGGTAATTTAATTTCTTCATTTAAACTTAAATCATATTTTGATTCTTGTTCAGCATCTGTTTTCTTTTTAAGCACTGTTACTGGTTCAGATGTAACAATTTCAAAACTACGATTTTTAGCCAGCATATTATAACCATTTGAAACAACTTTTTGGCCTTCAAGTTTTTGTACAAGTTCATATTGTCCATAAGCATACTCAATTAGGCGAGTCACCTCTTGATTACGAATATCGGATTTACTTGCCCCCATTACAACAGCAATAACGCGCATCTCTCCACGGTTCGCTGTCGCCGTCAAACAGTAACCTGCTTCTTGCGTGTATCCTGTTTTTAGGCCATCTACACCATCTACATATTTTAGAAGCTTATTCGTATTAACAAGCCAAAATGGTGATTCTGTATCTTGACGAATATAATCTTCATAAAGTCCAGAGAATTCTATAATTTCAGGATAATCTTGTACTAAATGACGTCCAATAATCGACATATCATAAGGAGTTGTCAAATGGCCTTCTTCTGTTAATCCTGTTGGATTTTTAAAGACTGTATCATTCATTCCTAACTCTTTGGCCTTTGCATTCATTTTTTCTACAAAGGCTTCTTCCGTACCCGCTACACGTTCCGCTAGCGCAGTCACTGCATCATTAGCTGAAGCAATAGCAATACTTTTAAACAAATCCCGCACTTGCATTTCTTCACCTGGTTTTAAATAGATTTGTGATCCACCTAAACTCGCTGCATGTTCACTTACGCGAATCACTTCATCCCATTGCATTGATCCATTATTAATTGCTTCAAGAATTATGTACATTGACATCATTTTCGTCATACTAGCTGGAGCAAGTTTTTCATGTGAATTTTTTTCGTACAAAATTTCTCCGGTTTCCGCTTCGATTAGAATGGCTGCTTTTCCATCCGTCACTAAGTCATCAGCTTGAACGATGGTCACATGAATAAAACAACTAACGATAAAACATGTAACTAGACTAATTAACACTTTTCTTATTTTCATTTTTGCACCTCTTTTTCTACCTGCAGCGTTACTACACATGTATGAAAAGAGGAATTAAAATATGCAGTGTCTCTAGGAAGGCCGCTAATTTTTATTTTGTAACTTATGAAGAGATTAGCGGATAAAATAGAAAAACGAGGAACACTCACTCAATTTGTTTAAGTCCGTTGAATAACTGAATTAAATAGAAAAAGGAGTCGATAAGCTTTCGACTCCTTTAAAACGAGATGAAAAAAACAAAAATAAACACACCTATTTTGTCAAACTAAAATTAGATTAACCTAGGCAATAATATCATAAATTAAAGTAGGTGAACAAACTGAAGATGAAGAAATCTCATAAGCTTTTTTAATGTATTCAATAGCTTCTTGGGAATCTGCTTGATTTGTATGAACATAAGCTAAGACATCACCTTGATTGATGGCTTCCCCAACTTTTTTATTTAATACTACACCAACACCCATATCAATGGTATCTTCTTTTGTCGCACGACCTGCTCCTAATTTCATAGCAGCAATTCCAATTGACAATGCGTCAATCTTCTCAACATATCCAGCTTCTGTTGCAGTGACTGGGATAACAGAAGACGCCGTTGGTAATAATTCAGGATTTTCAATTTGAGAAGTATCTCCACCTTGTGCCGCAACAAACTCTTTAAACTTTTGTAAAGCTTCACCATTTTGTAATTTTTCTTTTAGTTGCGCATAAGCTTGCTCAGTATTAGCAGCTTTTTTGGCTAACACAACCATGTGACTGGCTAATTGTAAAACAAGCTCTTCTAAGTCTTTAGGACCATTTCCACTTAAGGTCTCAATCGCCTCTTTAACTTCAAGGGCATTTCCAATGGCAAATCCTAATGGTTGATTCATATCTGTTAAAAAGGCAACTGTTTCACGACCTGCATCACGTCCAATTTCAACCATTGCAGTGGCTAATTCTTTTGCATCATCTAATGTTTTCATGAAGGCCCCTGCTCCAAACTTAACATCTAAGACAATCGCATCTGCACCCGCTGCAATTTTCTTACTCATAATTGAAGAAGCAATTAAAGGAATTGACTCAACAGTTCCAGTTACATCACGAAGAGCATATAAATATTTATCAGCTGGGGCTAAATTTCCTGTTTGACCAATAATCGCTAACTTAATATCATTGACTTGCTGAATAAACTGATCCATCTCAATTTCAATTTTCATTCCTGAGATTGATTCAAGTTTATCAAGTGTCCCACCAGTATGACCTAAACCACGACCACTCATTTTCGCAACAGGTACGCCCATTGATGCAACAAGAGGACCTAAGATTAAAGACGTTTTATCTCCAACACCTCCTGTTGAATGTTTATCAACTTTAACTCCTTCAATAGCTGATAAATCAACAACATCTCCACTATTAACCATTGCTTGAGTTAATGCTAAACGTTCTGCTTTCGTCATATCATTAAAAACAATAGCCATTAATAAAGCTGACATCTGATAATCCGGAATCTCTTTGTTTGTATATCCATTAATAATCCATTCAATTTCAGCGGTTGTTAACTCAATATTATGTCTCTTCTTAGAAATTAAATCTACCATTCTCATTATTATCACCTATTTCTTTACACAGAATAAAATCCCCTTAAATTATACCCTAAAGTTATTCCTCTTGAAACTGCTTCAATAAAATATATGCTAAAAAATTTGTTTTATTGAATACTTAGACTGGCTCGTGGAAAAATAGAAATATAACCTTAACAAACTGAGGTGAAAACATGTTTCGACAACACAAAATTTTATGCGAAAATAAAGAAACAGTCATCTATCTTTTTCTTTATGATCAACAAATTGATTTAGATACGATGAAAAATATCTTCTCTCAAATTTCAAATATGACCCTTGAATCACGAATTATTGACTACTTCAACCAACATAATATTAAATGTCTTGGAAATCATGTGAGAATCGTCTATCAGTCAACCATTGTTAAAGATTTATTCATCAATCAACATCGTAAGCCAAGATCTTACGCCACAAATGTAGTAAGTCTTTATCGATAAACGAACATATCTTCCATTTAGAAGTGATAATCGAGCGATTATCACTTTTTATTAAAGGCTTTAGCCTGTTGAGCTCGCGAAGCGTGCGAAACATAAAACCACCTGCTATGCGGGTGGGAAATAAGGGTTATACCACTAAAAAATCACCTTTCTTCCTATAATAGAGTTGTTCAGGCTACTATTTTAGAAGAGAAAGGTGATTTTTATGGCCAATAAGGCAAATAGTTTATCTCACACAAAGTGGATGTGTAAGTATCACATTGTGTTTACTCCTAAGTATAGACGAAAAATAATTTATAATCAATATAAAACCAGTATAAGAGATATATTAAAACAATTATGTGCCTACAAAGGAGTAGAAATAATAGAAGGACATCTGATGCCAGATCATGTCCATATGTTAGTAAGTATCCCACCAAAAATGAGTGTCTCAAGTTTCATGGGATATTTGAAGGGGAAAAGTGCATTGATGATTTTTGATAAACATGCAAATTTAAAATATAAATTTGGAAATAGACACTTTTGGGCCGAAGGATATTACGTAAGTACAGTTGGATTAAATGAAGCAACGATTAAGAAATATATACAGGAACAAGAAAGCCATGATATAGCCATGGATAAATTAAGTGTAAAAGAATATGAAGACCCTTTTAAAGGGTAGCTAGCCATACGAAAACTCCTTTAGGAGTAAGCAAAAGCGGCAAAGGCAAGTAGCTTGAACAAAGTGAAAGCTAGCGCCTTGAGACGCTAGCCGGTAACAAGGGCTTATAGCCCTAGTGAAAACCACCCGTTTGACGGGTGGTTTTTATTTTCAACTTCAGTAAGCGTTTTACTTCGTCTTAAGGAACAAAAACTGTAAAGGTATTTCCTTCACAGTTTTATTTTTTACTATTCTTTTTTTCTTCATCTGATGTCATAGATAAATCATTAAATATCAATTCTGACCCAAATTCATTTCCATATTCAAATGGAGTTAATAAATTTCCAAACATGCAGCGATTTATCTCATTTTGCCAAGCGTGAGAAAAAGCACTCGGATAATCCTGATTACTTTGAACAGAACGATTTTTTTTCATGTCGATGACTCCTTTTTATAACAAAATAGTTGTCAAAATCACTAAGATTAAGATAATGATTAAGTAAATTAAGACAGCTCTTGCAAAATTACGCTTGTTAACATTAATCTTTCGACTAAAGCTCAAGTAAAGAAAGGCAATTAAATTGATGACTGGAATCATTCCAAGTAAGATAAGAAAAAGCCATTCTTCTATTTTAACCACTGCTTGCAATGACTCCTTCTCTTGTCGAGGTTCCACGATTTTTATATCCTCCATCATAAAAGATATTTATATTTTTTGAATAAAACATTTTTTTATACCTATTTATGTATTTTTCTGACAAAAAAAAGACTGTTTTGAAAATCAAAACAGTCTTTTTTTTATGCCTTCATTGGCTCTTTAATAATTACTTCAACTTGTTCACAAATTTCATTCGTCGACAATGATTCATATGCTTCGTATGGAATTGGATCATGAATTTCCATATTAATTACTGTACGACGTGGCCAACGTTTAGATACTTCATAACTATTATAAATGGTTACTGGCACAATATCCGCCTTTGCTTTTTGAGCTAATTTAAAACTTCCTGCTTTAAAACTACCAACTTCAGCCTGAACCATACGTGTCCCTTCCGGGAAAATAACCATTAAATGTCCTTCCTTAACACTTTTCGCCGCTGCAGAAATGACTCTAACTGATTGTCTAACATCTGTACGATCCATGAATTGACATTGAATTAAACGCATTGAATCACTTAATAAGAAAATATTATCTAACTCTTTTTTCGCGACATAGCCATGTGGTTTTTTAATCGCTTTTAACATTGCGACAATATCTATATTACTTTGGTGATTTGCATAAATAACTCCATGCTTAACTTGGTCTAACTTTTCTAATCCTTTAGCATTCACTTTTACATTAAATAGTACTGGAATCGCCCATGAAACAACCCAACTAATAAATGAAAAACGCTCCTGTGCAGAATATTTTTCATCTTTTAATTGTTGAACACGAGCGTTCACACATAAAACAACAATAATAGCTAACACAATAATAACTAATAAAATTCCTAATACAATCCATAAAAATTTTAACAACTTAACTCATCCTTTCATAAACAGCAAATCGTAATTCACCACTTAAGTACTCTTTCATACACACCCATTCGTTCCAATCAATCGTTGGAAAATAGGTATCTCCTTCAAATACTTGATCAATATGTGTGATATATAAGCGATCAGCATAAGGTAATATCTGTTCATAAACCGAACGTCCCCCAATGATAAATAACTCTTTTTCTTTTGGATAATTCTGTATTATCGTTTTCCAATTCGCAAGTACCGTTACCTCTTCATAATCATAGTTCGTTGTAGTTGTTAAAACATAATGATGTCGATTTGGTAACGGCTTATTTTGATACGATAAAATGGATTCAAACGTTTGACGTCCCATCAGGATATCATGCCCCATCGTTGTTTGCTTAAAATAAGCAAGGTCTTCTTTATAATGCCAAGGCAATCGATTTTTTGACCCAATCAATTGATGACGGTCAAAGGCAACAATCAATGAAATCATAATGTTCTTTCCTCACTCATTCAATCTTATTGACTTCTACGTTCCGAACAGTATAAACGATGCACACTTAATGAACCTATTTGTAAAATTTTTCAATAACTCCATAGAAGAAATGACGTTTTTGATTTTGACGATCTATTTGAAAACCAAGCTTCCCTAGCTGATGATTCCCATAACTCGATTTAACAACGACACGCTCTTTAGCTACCCTTAATGCCTCTTGAACATGTTCTTCCGTCATCACATCATATGATACAATTGGCTTAATTATTTTAATACCATGTGAACTTTCTACTGATTGATTAAACATAAAATCAAAGTAAACAACATCCACTGACTCATCTGGACATTGTTTTAAATAATCCAAATTATCAGTATTAATAATGGATACTTGATCAATTATTGCTTTCCACTCCAGCTTTTCATTAGTGGCATAATACTGTAATCCTTCCCTTACTAAAACAGATAGAGGGAAGCTTTTCTCAAGTGAGATCACTTTCCCAGTAGGTCCAACAATATAATTTGCAACTAATGTATCAGAAGCTAATCCCAACGTGCAATCTAAAAAAGTCATTCCTTCTTTAAGCTGACAAGCCGTCATTAAACTATCCGATTGCCCATTCTTAATTTGCTTAATTCGATGCATCGCCATATTCGGATGAAAGAAGACTTCCTCTTGTCCCTGTTCATAATAACTTAGTCCACGTTGGTTATTCACAACAAAAATATGAGGATCGACATGCTCAAGTAGATATTTAACGGTTTTTTTATTTCGTGCCATATATGGAACTTGCAAAGATTCAGACAACTCTTTCGCCTTTATAATCAATTCTTCTGTTTCATCAAATGCTGTTGTAATAATCATCATGTCACCGCTTTTCATTAAACTCTATCTTAATATTTTGACAGATAATGCTTTGAAGTTCAAGCCGTTTTAAATAACTTCTTTTTATGTTTTTCAAACTAACTTACTTTTATAAAAAAAGCCGCTACTACATTAGTAACGACTTTTTTAGCTTCATTTAATTTACATAGCTATTTCTTCAATTTGTACTTCCTGATTCTCTAATTCGCTTCTTTGATCACCAGTTCGAGTCTGGATAAATGATACTTTTTCTGCAACCACCTCTACTGCACGTAATGATTTATGATTAGGAATTTCATATGTTTTATGAACCAAACGTCCTTTAACACCGATGATAGCACCTTTACCACAATATTCAACGACGCTCTTAGCAATCCCTTCCCATAACGTAATATTGATGAAGTCAGTGTCATATTCACCACTGGCTGCATTTTTAAAGGAACGCGTTACGGCCAGTGTAACAGTCGAAACTTTTTTCCCTTCTTGAGTTTGAATCAATTCAGGTTGGCGTACAACACGCCCAACTAACACAACATTATTTAACATATCAATAATCTCCTTTAACTTCTTTATTTGTGCGCACTTATCTATATATACGCCCATCTTTTATAACTTCCTTTTATATTTTTTCTTTTTTCAAAAGAAAACGTGTTCATGTAAGTTTTCATAACTGAACACAGAAAGGACACATTATTTTGTCGAATTTTGATATAATTTCAAATGTATTCATGAACACCCCCCCGTTCATGCAATACATTCCTTTCATTATTGTTTTTCATTCCATTTTTAATTTTTTACATCCCCTCATCAAACAAACGTATTGGGTTATGAACTTAGCAAACTTTTTTCGCTAAGTACCAATGCAACCTTATACTATTCCCCTCTCGGAGAACTGGTGCCCCCCACCAGTTCTCCTTTTTTATTTTCTTCATTATAGCTATAAAGAAAAGCTCCCCAAAAGGGAGCTTTTCTTTATGCTTGTTTAGGTAAAAGTTTAAAGATACTCATACGATCTTCAACAAAGTAATCTTTTGCTAATTGTTGTAAATCTTCAATTCTTAATTCATCTAAAATATCTAGAATTGAGAATAATTGAACTCCATTAAATGCATACTGAGTAAATTGGTTTGCAATAAATTCAACCGAGTTTAATGCTGATAAGAAACGTCCAACCTTTTTATTCTTAATACGTGTGAATTCAGTTTCATCAAATGTCATCGTTGGAATTGTTAATAATTTTTCTTTAATACTGTGTGCTAACTCATCAGGATAACGTGTATCTCCACCAACAATTGAGAAGCCAAATGATAATTCACAATTTGTTTCATATGAGAACGTATCATTAATATAGCCTTTATCTAACATCTCTTCATAGTACGTTGATGAGCTACCAAATATTAAATCAAAAATAATGTCTAAGGCCACTTCCTTTTTAAGCAAATCTTTACCATCTTGATCCGCACTTGCATCTTTAACTCCAACAAAAACTTTTGCTGTTCCAACTTCCATTTCTAACGTACTTTCCGGACGAACAGCTTGAGGCTCTTCTTTTGGATATTCACGTGGAATTGGCTCTTCTTTTTTATAATCTTTTTTCGCTTGATTTTCACGGACTAATGCCATCATCTCTTCAACATCGAAATCTCCAATCACAAATAATAACATATTTGATGGATGATAAAACGTATTATAACATTCATATAATAATTCTGCTGTAATCGGTTGAATCGATTCGACTGTTCCAGCAATATCAATTTTTACTGGATGTTCTTTGAATAAATTTCCAATGATTTCATAGTAAGCACGGAAATCTGGATTATCATCATACATCTTAATTTCCTGCGCAATAATCCCTTTTTCTTTTTCCACGGTTTGTTCGGTGAAATAAGGAGATTGTACAAAATCAATTAATGTTGTTAAGTTTTCTTTTAAGTCACTCGTACAAGAGAATAAATAGCATGTTCTTGTAAACGATGTGAAAGCATTAGATGAGGCACTATGTGCAGAGAATTTTTCAAACACGTCATAATCTTCTTTTTCAAACATTTTGTGCTCTAAAAAGTGCGCAATCCCATCAGGAACTAATTTCATCTCACTTTGCCCAATTGGAACGAAATGATTATCAATTGATCCATACTTTGTTGTAAAGGTTGCAAATGACTTATTGAAACCTCGTTTAGGTAACATGTATACTTCTAAACCATTCTCTAATTGTTCATAATATAACTTTTCTTGTAGTTGAGGGAATTCTTTAAACTCCATTACTCAGTCACCTCTTTCCCTGTTAAGAAGAAGATTGTATCTTCTTTAATCTTTTTAGCAACTGAAACAATTTGTTCAGCTGTCACTAAATTCACTTGGTTTACCCATTCTTCTACTGTTAATGGAGTTGGTAATAATTTATTTAAAGCTTCATGCGCCATCATTCCTGAAGCTTGATCCATTGATTCTAATTTTGAATTAATTAATGACTTCTTAGCTAAATCAATTTCTTTATCTGTAAAATTACCTGCCACCATATCTTTTAGTTGCTCATCAATAATTTTAAGGGCTTTTTCATAGTTTTGAGACTCAATTCCAGAGTAAACATACATCACACCTTTATAGTTATCTAAGCGAGATGCGCAGTAATAACATAATGATGCTTTTTCACGAACATTCATAAAGAGTTTAGAGTGTGCGTATCCTCCGAACATACCATTGAATACAAGTAATGGTAAATAATCTTCATCACCAATACGGGTATGGGTACGATATCCGATGTTTAATTTCCCTTGTGAAATATCTTGTTCTTCTTTAACGACCTTCACTTCTTCGATTTCTTTATCTTGATGATCAACGACTTGTAAATTTACTGAACGGTGCGCAAAATCGAAGTGATTTTTAAAGATTTCATAAACTTTATCATGATCAATATCTCCGACCACTGTAATATTCACTTGATTTTCATTTAACATCTGTTCATATGTTTCCATTAATGTTTGACCATTAATTTGTTCTAAATCATCCACATAACCAATTGAATTAATACTGAAAGTTTCACCTTCACACATATTTTCAACAAGCTTTTGTAAGGCGTATGATACTTTATCATCATAAATCGATTCAATGTATTCTTTTAATAAGCGCTTTTCTATTTCAACCACTTGTTCTTTGAAACCACCATCAATCACTAATGGTTTTAAAATCACGTCTTTTAAAAGCTCAACCCCTTCTTCAAGCAACGGTTCACGATTTCCTAAGAACTTTTCATTCGCTAATGAAAGATAGAACTTAATATTATGGGTTTGCCCACGTTTTTCAACTGTTGTCGATAAAGAGGCTCCATATAAAGATTCTAAATACGTGTTAATTTCTTTTTTAGACGGATATTTTTCTGTTGCTGAACGTAAAACATAAGGAAGTAAAGAACGTTTCGTTACTGTTTCACGATTAATTTCAGATTGAAATGAAACTGAAATTAAATTTGTCTTAAATTTATCCGTTTTAATTGTTGTTAAGGAATAACCTAAATCATCAAATTGACGAACTTCCATAAAGTCACCACCTATTTTCTATTTACTATCTTTTTTTGTGCACCTTCATTATAGGTTATTTTAAGGATTAAATCAAAAAAATTCCATATTTTTTCATTTAATCCGTTAAATGTTGGGTGACATAATATGTTCGTACACCCTCTTGTTCAATTCCATAAACGCCAATACCGATTTTTGTAAACTGTTCATTCGTCATATTAGCATAATGAGTTGGTGATTGCTTCCAAGCTTCAAAAATTTCCGAGGCAACTAGTAATGGACTTTGAGATTTGAAAATATTTTCACCACTAATCTGACAGGATATTTGATAGGTTTCTACCAGACTGGCGAATGTTAAATGTCCTTCATGACTAAAGTAATTATACTTAGCCATATCCTTCGATTTTAAACGGGCAGTTGTTGTTAATGACTCAGACTGTTCAACTGCCTTAAGCCCAAGTTGAAGGCGTAAATCATTGACTAACTCAATCACCTCTTGTTCAATTGTAGTATCATAAAATCCTATCACATCATCTGTTGCTTCATTTTTATCAGGTATAGGTGGTTTTTTAGGAGTCGTTTCTTCAACTATTTTATGATCAGTCTCTTCATTTTGATCACTTGGCTTTTCAGGCTTTAAAAAAGTCCCATCCATTATGTGATTTGAAGATGACGGATTTTGATTGGAATGATTGATGATGATTGATTTTTTGGCTTCAAATGTAAAAGTTACTTTATCTAATAAAGCTAACGTTGTTGATGACGTATTAGTCTGACATGCCCCTAGTAAAAGGGCACAAATCATAAAATAAATTCTTATGATCTTTTTAAACAAACTCCTTCACATCCTTTTTAATCCACCATTACTTTATTTAATATCAGTTAGAACTATAATTTTATACACATTTTAACGATACATTCATGCGAAATCATCAATCCTTGCTACTTATTGAAGATAAAAAAAGAACAGCCAAAACTGGTTGTTCTTTTGAAAGAAAAATTATGCTAATTCTAATGCAATCTCCATCATTTGAGTAAATGTATTTTGACGCTCTTCTGCAGATGTTACTTCATGTGTTACTAATGAATCTGAAACCGTTAAGATACATAAGGCATTAACTCCAGCGTAAGCTGCATTCATGTATAAAGCAGCAGCTTCCATTTCAATTCCCATAACTCCCATTGCAGACCATTTTTTCCATGAATCCTTTTGAGCATCATAGAATGTATCTGAAGATAAAATGTTACCTACTTTAACTTCAATTCCTTTTTCATTCGCAACATTCACTGCTTTATTTAATAGATCCCAAGAAGCAATTGGTGCGTATGTTCCTGGTAATTCATATTGTGCAGCGTAATTTGAGTTTGTACAAGCACCCATTCCAATAATAACGTCACGGATTTTAACATCTTCGCGAATTGATCCACAAGATCCAATACGAATTAAGTTTTTCACTCCGTAGAAGTGGATTAATTCATAAGAATAAATTCCGATTGAGGGAATCCCCATTCCTGAACCCATAACAGAGATTTTTTTCCCTTTATATGTTCCAGTATATCCGAACATATTACGTACTGTATTAAATTGAACAACATCTTCTAAAAATGTGTCCGCGATAAATTTCGCACGTAATGGATCTCCTGGTAATAAAACTGTTTCTGCGATAACACCTTGTTCAGAACATCCAATGTGTGGTGTTGGAATTGCCATAAACTTCACTCCTCTAATTAATGATATTTTAGTATGCTGTTGTGTTTTCTTTTCCTTGTACTAAAGCAACTCCGCCTGAAGTTCCGATACGGTTAGCTCCAGCTTCGACCATCGCTTTCATATCTTCAGATGTACGAACTCCACCTGATGCTTTAACACCTACTGTTTCACCAACAGTTTGACGCATTAAGCGAACATCTTCAACTGTTGCTCCACCTGTAGAGAATCCTGTTGATGTTTTAACAAAGTGAGCTCCAGCTTTAACAGACATTTCACAAGCTTTGACTTTTTCTTCATCTGTTAACAAGCAAGTTTCAATGATTACTTTAACTAATGTTCCATTAGCAGCATCAACAACTGCTTTAATATCTTCATATACTAATTCCCAATTACCATCTTTAGCAGCACCTACATTGATAACCATATCAATTTCAGTTGCACCGGCTTCAATTGCACATTTTGTTTCAAATGCTTTAACTTCTTTCATTGTTGCTCCTAAAGGGAATCCGATTACTGTACAAACTTTTACATCTGTTCCTTGTAATTCATCTGCACATAAAGAAACCCAAGTTGGATTAACACAAACTGAAGCGAAATCATGTTCTTTGGCTTCTTGACATAATGTTAAGATTTGTGCTTTTGTCGTTTCTGGTTTTAAAACTGTATGATCGATATACTTACTTGCTTTCATATGGAGCCTCCTAATGACTATAAAATACCGCTATATAAGTCTTTATTATTATAGCTGAAGTCTTAAAGGTTATAGCGAAAAACAAAAAAATAGCCTTTTCATTTTTAGTTAATCCTTTTAACTCAACATAAAAATTTAAACAATTATTGGGACTATATAACAACTCGTTATTAATTCTACCAAAAACCTATTTATTTTAAAACATTTTTTCAAGAGATAATTGTACTTTTTGAAAGTTTTATGTCGTTTTTTACGTATCACTTACTTATAAAAAATAACCCTTACATCCTTCATTATCCTCTCTTTTATTTTATTAACTTTTTAAATTATGAATATATCGAGTAACCGTACGAATCACTAAAAAGACTGGAATCGCAAAAAATACTCCCTTTAGACCAAAAAAACTTCCTGAAAGCATCATTAAAATCATAATAAACAAAGGATGAATATCTAAATTACGTCCAATAATAAATGGCTGTAGAAAATTTCCTTCAACTGCTTGTAAAATAGCAAGAATAATAATGACAAGAATAACCTTATTCCAGGAAATAGAGAGCGCAAAAATAATCACAGGAATGGCACCAATAAAGGGTCCAATAAAAGGAATAAAATCAGTTAAACCAATTAAAAATCCGAAAAGTAAAGCATAATCAATTCCAGCAAACATTAATAAAATGGTCGCAATTAATGAGACACAAACCATAATAAGTGCTAGCCCACGAATATAAGAACCTAACGAATCATCTAATAAGCTAGACAAAGAAGCAACATGTGATCGATATCGTTTCGGAACTAACTTTAATAACCCATTCAAAATTTTTTCATAATCTTTCAAAAAATAAAACAACGCAATTGGAACAATAACAATAAACATTAATGACCCGACAATTGAAAAAATTAAGTTAAAAGTAAAACCAGTCACTTCACGAATATGCTCTGTTAACGTACTGACCCACGTATTATATTCACTAAAAAATATCTCACTTAAATTTAAACCCATTCGTTCATCAAAGATTAGTAATTGATTTTGAATAGCTGTTAAATAAATGGGTAAATTTAAAATCAAATCATGAATTTCTCTAATAATGGTTGGTAAAAACCACGAAATAATTCCATATAAACTTCCAAATACAACGACATAAAATAAAAACACCGAAATTACTCGGGGTAAACGAATTCGATCAATCCACAAAATAAGCGGATGAATAATATAAGCCAGTAAAAATGCAACAAAAAATGGAAATAAACTTCCCCAAATTTCACTCCAAATCCTTCCCCAAACGGGTGATGTTTGAATAAATAAAAATATGATCACTAAACTGACTAAACAGGCAATGGCATAAAGCAAATAACGAATCATCCGACTATGTTTATTAAAAAATTCATCCATCTCTAACACCTCATTATCTCAACTAATTGCTACTATTGTCTTTATATTATAAGTGTGTAGAATATGATTATGCTTATTTTAGATATAAAAAAAGTCCTAACAAAGATTAGGACCCACTATGCAATTAAAAGTTGTTTTCGATAAATAACTTTTTTGATAAAATCAAACCCCAATGTGACAAGTTGCACCAGCATAACCACTAAATATGGCGCAAAGATAAAATGAATAAAGTAACTTAATAAGGCTGAGAAAATGCCACAAATAATAATATAAGCATATTTAAACATTAAATGTCTATCTAAAACAACAATATCTGGTAAAATAAAAATTCCTGTTATTAACACCGAACCATTTAATAAGAACAAAATCGTTAACCAATTCGGTTGTTGAAAAATAACACCTAGCAAAATACTTACTAATCCGTAAACACCTAAATAAAGAAACGATACTTTATAATCAATGACTTGACGCTTCACTAAAAATAAGGCACTTAGTAATAAAGGAATAATGAGTGTAAAGCATAGACTGCCCTCAAAGATTCCAAAGATTACTGTTTGTAACGAGTAATATTCTGAAATAAAACCATCGAAGGACAATGGATGAAGCGCATTTGTTACTACCATATAGGGGGCTGATAGCATCGGGGGAAGTTCAGTTAATCCTAAATTATAATTAGTCATTTTAATTCCAAGTACTCCAATAAAATAACCAATTAATGCAGGATGAAGATGATAAAACGTGTGACCCTTTTTTGTATTTTGTGAAAAAATAGTCATGACCATAATTGCCATACAAAAAACAGAAATAGGGGCATCTAATGAAAACATCAAAATTAATAACGTGCTAAATAAAAATGTTGGACGCTTCAAAGGAAAAAATATTCCTTCTTTCACTGTGTGTGGATTCGTCCCAACAATAAATGAAACTAATAGATCAATCAAGTAAGCATAGCCTAGAATTACTCCTAATTTGATAACATGAACCTTGAAAATTTCAAATGCTATGCTTTGTCCTAAATGACCAATCGTTGAATAATATCCAAATTCAACGAATAATCCCAACTGAATTAAGACAAACGTCACTAATAAAAAATGTTTGACTTGACGTTCTCCATAAATTCGTCTAGCATGATACTCCTTTGCCTTTTGTTTAATCACTTCTTTAATTCGCTTCATTTTCGAATGGACTCACTCCCTCTTTTGAAATAATTCTATTCTAACATGAGAACTTGATTTTTTGTTAAATGAAATAACTTTAATTTAAAAAGATTAGCTCATAGCTAATCTTTTTTATTTTGATCGATACTCTTCTTTTAAATCTTCTTCTGGAATTCGATATAAATTGACATGACAATAACCTGTTGGATTTTTAGTTAAATAATCTTGATGATATTCCTCTGCATCATAAAAAGCTGTCTGCTTTTTAACTTCAACAACAATTTCATCTTCATACTTCAATTGTTCTTGATTAATAAATAATCGAATCACTTCTGCGTCTGCCTCATCTTCATAATATACACCCGTCCGATACTGTGTTCCTATATCTCCACCTTGTTTATTTAAAGAGGTCGGGTCGATGATGCAAAATAAATGTTCTAAAATTCGTTCTAATGAAATGATCGTTTCATCATAAAAAATCTCACAAGCCTCAACATGATGCGTTTTTCCTATGCAAACTTCTTTATAGGTTGGATCTGCCGTTAGACCATCCGTATACCCAACTTTTGTTTTAATAATCCCTTTGATACGTTTAAAGTATGCTTCAACTCCCCAGAAGCATCCTCCAGCTAAAACAATTTGTTTCATATTTTCTCACATTCCTTCATACTTATTAGTGCCCTTTACGACGAATTGGAATTGACTTCGTTAATTCACGAACCACATAACTTGCTGCAATTAATCCGGCCACACTTGGAACAAAAGCATTTGAAGCGGGTGGTAGTTGCTGTTTACGAACTTCACTATCTTCTTTTCCAACAACCTTTAACGTATCTTCTCGTCCAATGATTGGACTTTCTGTTGAATAGATAACTGGAACTTTTCCACTCACTTTTTCTTTCTTCAGCTTTGTACGAATTACCTTCGCTACTGGATCATAAGACGTTTGGTGAATGTCTGCAATCTCAAATTTTGTAGGATCTAGTTTATTGGCTGCCCCCATTGATGAAATAAATTTAATTTTACGACGTAGACATTGTTTAATTAAATGAATTTTAAATGTAATCGTATCTGAAGCATCAACAACAAAATCAATCTGATGTTCGAATAATCTTGGAGCAGTTTCTTCATTATAGAACATATGCATTTGAATAACATTACAATTTGGATTAATCTCTGCAATACGCTCTGCCATAACTTCTACCTTAGAACGACCAACTGTTTTTAATGTCGCATGAATTTGACGATTAACATTCGTAATATCAACGACATCTTTATCAATTAAAATTAATGTTCCAACGCCCGTACGTGCTAATGCTTCAGCAGCGAATGACCCAACACCTCCAATACCTAAAATAGCAACTGTACTATTCTTTAAGATTTCTGTTCCTTCTGGTCCATAGACTAATTCATTTCTAGAAAATTGATGTAACATATCTTTGAAGCTCCTTACTCTTTCTATTTAAAAGTTATAAACTGATTATACCTTTATTATGTCCAAAATGCTATGAAGAGCGTCTAAAATGAATAGAACTTTTTAATTTTTTTATTGTAATAACGATTAAAATTACACAATCTGCTCATACTAGTACTGTCAAGAAGAGAAGTAAATTTGCAGTGAGTATTTGTTGCCGATATGATACCTATACGTCGGATTAAGGTATGCAACATCAAGTCACTGTACGTCTGATAATTATATATGTGAGATAATCTATTATTATTGCTCTTCTTGAACACGTATATTCTGAATTTCCTATTTAGCGATTGTAACGAATATACACTCTCTCTTAGTTTCCCTAGATTGTGCGTAAGGTGATTAGTTGTTGAATCCGAACATTTCTGATAAGGGAATCTGGTGTTCTAATACGGTGTTGAATGCCCAACATTGTTGGGACTCCTAATGTATTAGACAGGATACCCACCTGCTACCAAGCGGGTTTTTATCCTAACACCTACGGCAATTTGGGCAATTAAGAAGAACACGGGTTCCGTACCCGTGTTTTTTTATTTTCTAAACTAATTTAAAATCTAAATATATAAGTTCAGATAAGTTTTTTACATGGTAAAAACTTTTACACTCCTAGCAAAGGAAGAATAGATTTCTTTCAGAAATCGACAGGGAACTCTCAACCTACTTCGGTTCGAAATGGCATAGGAAACCAGTATTAAATTTTATTACCAACTAACACTGATGTAGAGTTGTAAAATACATTTCTGTTTCTATATACAACCACTCCTATCAATCTGTTAGATTCATATTAACTTCCAGATATCACCTGATTGCTTTTAATTCATTCTCGTGTTAAGATAGCTTTCCCCATGAAAAAGGTTATTCCTGAATGGTACGTAAAGTGACTAACTTTTTAAATCCGAACATTTCTAATAAGGGAATCTGATTCTCAAATTCGGTGTTGAATGCCTAGCTTTTTCTACCTAGGACTCCTAAAGAATTTGATAAGATACCCACCTGCTACTTAGCGGGTTTATACTCTAGCACTTACGGCCATTTGGGTATCATTCATAACCTGCCCATTAACTAAGACTTTCCAGAACCAATCATATTGATTTTGTTGGCCCGACATGTTAGGATATGTATCCGGTCATGAGTGACCCGAATCCAAAACATCCTGGACTGTACGTAAAGTGATTAGTTCTTTAAATCCGAACATTTCTAATAAGGGAATCTGATTCTCAAATTCGGTGTTGAATGCCTAGCTTTTTTTTCACCTAGGACTCCTAAAGAATTTGATAAGATACCCACCTGCTAATTTAGCGGGTTTACATCCTAACACTTACGGCAATTTGGGTCATTATATTCATTTAGATTACCTATAGATTAGATATGATGAAGCCACCAATTAAACATGAATTTCGCTTAATGATCATACAATTTAGAGAAGTTTTTAAAATATTAAATTAATAGTTGATTAATATTCATGAACATGATAAAATTAAAATCCAAATTGATTGAACTTTATTATTTGTTATGAATAAACACACACACATTTTAAACTAGTTTATCTAATATAACCATTCATCATGTCCCCTAAACATGATAAAAAATGGCCCTAGATAATCTAACAATCTGCAATCAGATTGTCGATCAATTTGGTGCCATGATAAATCAATGAATCATGAGATTTATTATTTCAGGTTATTGTCTTTTTACCAAGAACATGATAAAATCTAATCAAAATCTGAGATATGCGTAAGGTGATTAGTTCTTTAAATCCGAACACTTTTGATAAGGGAATCCGATTCTCTAATACCGTGTTGAATGCCTAGCTTTTTCCACCTAGGACTCCTAACGTATTAGATACGATGCCCACCTGCTAATTTAGCGGGTTTATATCCTAACACCTACGGTATTTTGGAGAAACACAAGCATTTGCTTGTGTTTTTTTATTTCTCATAAAAAGGTAATAAAATGTAACCCTAGAATAGACACTGTAAAAAGAGGTTCTTTGTCAGATAGTGTTGCTGATTAATTTGTGACCTATTACAATGAAAAATTAAATTGAAATCCTAGTGGTTATGCTGCTAGGATTTTTGTTTTAGGTTTTGTTAGATTTTGAATCATGAGAATACAAGATTTAAAATGATAGAAACTGCGATATCCAAAGGCAATACGCTTAATGACTTTAATTTTATTATTAATTCCTTCAATAAGAGCATTTTTGTAGTGAGTTGAGAGTGTATTTTTGATATAAGATTGATAAGTTTTAAAGGTTTGAAAAGCTGTTTGAAATTCAGGAGAAATAAGCGAATGTTCTGTTTCAAGCAAATGATTAAATCGTTCTAAGTTTTTCGTTTGAAGAGCGAAAAGTAAGTCTTGATAGAGATCATAAGTTGCTTTTAGTTCAGGAGATAAATCAAGTAGAAAGTTTAAGATATCAATTTCTCGCATCGGTTGTTTAAAGAAGTAAACTGATCGATAAGTTGTGGTATTAAGTAAAGAGTGAGATTTTAAAAATAGTCGCCAATAACGTTTGAATTTTCGATGGTGCTTTTTAAACTTTTTCATGAATCGGATACGAGTTTTATTCAGTGCACGAGAGATATTGTTTATAGTATTCTAATAATTAACAGGGATGCATTTGAAAAGTTAACATCTCTTTTGTAAAATTATCCATATCAACTAGAGATATGGAGGAGATAGGAGTGCTAACTTTGGAGAAGAAAGAAAAAATGATTCGTTTATATCTAAAAGGTCTATCTTATACCGACATTGCTAAAGAGATAGGAATGACTCGACAAACGGTTAGTAAATATATTAAGCAATATGAGAAGGATCAACAAGAATTAGAATTAGCTACGACCGCTGAAGAAAAAGAACAGATTATTATCCGTTCATCTGCTAAGCCTAAGTACGATAGTAGTAAACGTCAACGTATTAAATTAACACCTGATGTTGAGTCAATGATTGATTCTTGCTTAGAAGAAAATAAACAAAAGATTCAACAGGGGAAACGGAAACTCATCATGAAAAATACAGATATTTATGAATGGCTGATTTCGAAAAATATTGATATTAGCTATCGTTCAGTTTGTGCTTATGTTTCTAAACAAGCCCAACGTTCAAAAGAGGCATTTATTAGGCAAGTTTATGAGCCTGGACAAGTGGCTGAATTTGATTGGGGAGATGTTACTCTTTATATTGAGGAATTGGGTGCTGAGCGACGATTTAAAATTGGAGTGTTTGACTTAAAATATAGTGATAAGAGATTTGCTTACCTTTATTCACATGAAAATACGGAAGCTTTTCTTGATATTCACACTCGCTTCTTTGAAGAAATCAAAGGGGTTCCGACTGAAATCGTCTATGACAATGCACGTGTTCAAGTGAAACATCTAGCTGGTAGAGAAAAACAACCCACTGAGGTGGTTAAAAAATTAATGAATTATTACGGTTATATTCCCCGATACACCAATCCTTACAGTGGTCATGAAAAAGGTCATGTGGAGCGTTCTGTTGAATTAATTCGACGAAAAGCTTATAGTAAGTCTCACCATTTCAAAACAATTGCAGATGCTGTTACTGCACTTTTAGAAGCAACTCACCGTGAAAATCAAAAAATAAAACAACGAACGAACCAATCTGCAGAAACTGTATTTGCACAAGAACAGAAGAATTTACTTCCATATAGGTTACCCTTGGATACTTATTTAACCTCTACCTATAAAGTGAATAAATATAGTTTTATTCATGTCGATTCCAATTTTTATTCTGTTCCGGATTACTTAGTAGGAAAAGAGGTGACTGTCCGTAAAAACATTAACCAGATTAAAGTTTATTTCGATGATCGATTTTTATTTAAGGCTAACCGATTAATCGGACGTCACCAATATCATATAGATATTCATCACTATTTAGCGACATTAAAAAAGAAGCCCGGGGCAATTGCGCATAGCTTGGCTCTCAAACAAGCTACTCCCTGGCTTCAAAACATATTCCAAACTTATTATAACACAAATCCACGAGACTTTATCTATCTATTAACAATAATTGAGCAGAACTCTCTTGAAACGGTTCAGTTTGCGATTGAATCTTTAAAACGACAAGGGTTACCGATTCAAAATCATCACATCATCAATTACTTATTGAATTTAAACCCTAGTCAGTTCAATACCAAAGATTTAATTGAAGCCCCTATTGAACAAGCTTGTTATCATCAATTATCTGAAATTAGTTCAATGTATAGTCAAGGAGAAAACTCATGGATCAATTAATTAAAACTTACACCAAACATTTACGCTTACCTTATATTCATCAAAATTTGTCTTTTCATTTAGAACAAGCTCGGTTAGAAAATCAATCCTATGAAGAGTTCTTACTGAATCTTTTTCAATATGAGGTTGAACTTAGACAACAGAATGGGGTTAATACGCGTATAAGAGCTGCTAAATTTCCATATCTAAAACATTTAGAGGAATTAGAGGTCGCTGCTTTACCATTAGAGGCTCAAAAACATTATCAAACATTAAAAAGCTTAGAATTTATTGAAAAGAAACAAAATGTCATACTAGCAGGTAACCCTGGAACTGGTAAAAGTCATACGGTCATTGGACTTGGAATTAAAGCCTGTCAAGCTGGATATCATGTGTATTTTGCGCATGTTCCGACTTTAATTATTGAGTTAAAAGAAGCAAAAAATGAACGTGTCCTACAACGTTTAAAAAAGAAGTTTGATAAATATCATCTCGTTATTTTAGATGAGCTTGGTTATATCTCGTTTGATAAAGAAGGCGCAGAGCTGCTCTTTAACTTTATCTCTACTCGATGTGAAAAAGCATCAACAATGTTTACGACTAACTTGCCCTTTTCAAGATGGAATGAAATCTTCCATGATCCGATTATCACAGCGGCCATGGTTGATCGCATTACCCATCAATCTTATGTGATTAACATGAATGGAACAAGCTATCGTCTACAACAATCAAAAAAATTCTTAGAAAATCATGAAAGTTAAAAATTAAATTTCAATTAAGTTAACTTTTCACTTGCAATATACACTTCCTTTGTGTATCGTTTAAAATAAGCTTGAAGGGAGCTTAAACGACGATCTTCAATGATATCGATGATTTGTTTGGATTCAGCATCACAAAAGATAAAAGACATATGACCCATTCCCTAGCAGTGGAGGATTTATGCTTCGCATGCCAGGTGACCCTCAGCAGACTTAACCGATTTAAATTCATCAAAACAAAGATTTTCAGGTAAATAATTAAAGTTTAAGGTTTGAGATTCATAAAAGCTATGGATGATACGATTGACAGTTGAATGAGAGACCTGATGACGACGAGCGATATCACATTCAGAGATTTTATTTTGAGCCTCTAAAGCAATGGCATGTTTCGTGTTATAAGAAATATAACAGTTCTTTTCAACGATTGAAGTTTTTAGTGTAAAGGTAGATTGGCAATGCCCACAATAATAACGCTGTTTTTTGAGCTCTAAGTAGGTATCATGAAGGGAGACTTTTGGTTCTATAATATTTGGTGTTGCTGATTAAGCAGCACTTTTTTCATGGCATCAAAAAAAGAGACCTCAAGTCTCAATCCTGTTACAATGTTATCGGCTAAAACAATATTGAAAGGATAAGATTTGATGTCTCACTCATATTTTACTAGAAAACTTTTAAATATTAAAGATAAAAACATTACATTCCTTGAAGATTCACTTGAAGAAGTTAAATTAAACGGAATTACTAGCTTTATTTTTAAAGGAACCCTCTCGTATCAACCGACTCATTGTCAAAAATGCGGAACTCTATTTGATTCAAAATTTAAGAAGCATGGATTTAAAACCTCTCGAATTGTCATTCCAAAAGTCTGGTTCTATAATATTTGGTGTGGGTGACAGTCCTACAACTTTTCTTTTGTAAAAAAGAACCTTTTTATTTTGCCCTTTACAAGGGTACATTTTATCAACATTGAAGTACCTTATTTTTATTTTCTAGCAATTAATAAAAGATATTTAAAAAACTTTATTTTTTCCTTCAATGAAAGTTTCATTATAAAACGATAAAAAAGTGGATTCTTCTTCATTGAAATATTTTGTTTTTTCCATTCATCTTTAAAATAAGAACGAACTTGTGCATCACATTCAAGCACAACCCGATAATAGTAAAGATGTAAGTATAAAAATAAATCAAGTTCCTGTTTATATTCAGGCTGTGCATTCAAAAGTTTTCGAACGTAATTTAATGACTTTGATACAGTATAAATAGAGGTCCCTTTTGTATTTGAAACACTGCTTGGTCTTAAATAATAATTATACAAAATATCTCGTATAACTGATACAGTTGGATTTGATAACGCTATTAAAAATAAACTTGCTAAGTCTTCACCATAACGTAAATCTTTAGGTAACACTATCTGATTTTCCATTAGAAACTCTCGTTTAATTAATTTATTCCATAACGCTCCATTTAGAGCTCCATTTAACAAGCAACTGATTAAGCTTTCATTATTTAACTCTTCTAAATGCAAAGATGATGGTCGAATTTGTCCATCACTCCTTACAAATTGATAATCAAAACAAATTAAATCTGCAGTAGATTGACATGCTATCTCATTTAAGCGTTGTAAAGAATTTGGATTTAACCAGTCATCACTATCCATCCATAAAACATAATCTCCGCTGGCCACTTCTAATCCTTTCTGTCTAGCAACTTGTACGCCTTGATTTGCTTGGCGAAGTAAAATCAGTTTTAATGCATGACTTTGTTGATAATCTTTAACCACCCTAGCTGTCTGATCACTTGATCCATCATCAACAATAATAACCTCAACTTCTTGATAGAACTGAGATTCAATTGAATCTAAACAAGTCGTAATATAATCTGCTACGTTATAAGCAGGTATTATGATGCTAATCTTCATATTATCACTTCCTATAAAATAGATTCAATTTTATATAAAATTTCATCAATATCAAACTGGGCAGCTAGTTTTGCACTTTTTGCCTCCAGCATTGGGATTGAAAAACTTCCATCTAAAATTTGACTTAATACTTCCACCATTCCATCAGCACTACATTCACACATCAGTCCCGCTTCTCCATCATTTAAAATTTCTTGATTTCCAGTAATTTTTGTTGCAACAATAGCCTTATTTAAAACTAACGCCTCTAACAAAACAATAGGATAACCTTCTGTTCGTGAAGAAGACATAAAAATATTTGCTGATTTCATATAAGGATAAGGATTTTCTTGATAACCAAGTAATTTTACACAGTGAGATAACTGTAACGAATCAATCAACTTTTCAAGTTCTACACGTTGAGGTCCTTCTCCAACAATCACTAAATCTACCTCAAAACGTTCAACTATCTTAGCAAAAGCTCGAATCAGTATATCAAATCCTTTTTGAGGATTCAAACGACCAATTGTAACAATCGTCTGTCGCGGATAATTCACCTCAAAGGCTTCTGCTTTTTTTATAATTTGCTCCGGAATCACAGGATTAGGAATAACTCTTAAAGAGACATCAACCTGTTTAAACCGATCCTTAAATGCAGCAACTGAATCATTGGAAACAAAAATCAACTCATCAAAGTGACAATAACAACGTGCTTCATCTCCTGGATAAAACATATTTTTAGTCCAATGATTTTTATGCATATCTGTGTGAATCCATGCGATTTTTTTACTCGCCTTATTAGGAGAATGAGCAATTAAATTCGTAGCCATCCCCTCTAAAAAAGCAATTTCAACATCATATTGTTCTTTAATCTTTAAACGATAATACCACTTTCGAAAATACTTAATAATTCGGCTCTGTAACCAGTACATCCACCCTGAACCTTTCATTAAATACTGAACATTAATCCCTGCTGGAATTTGATCAAGATAAACGCCTTGATGCTGCAATACAATGAGCGTAATCTCGAACTTCTTTTGATCAAGGCGACCTAAAAGATCAATTAAGACCCTCTCAGCCCCTCCCCCTTTTAAATGGGGAATCATGAACATGACTTTCTTCATTGTCTTCCTCCCTTCTAATTCGAGCGTCTGACACCTAGGTTTAATAATACTTTTAAAATCTTAATTTTAAGTATGAAATGCTTTCCTAACTTGTCTGTAAAATAACGATCCTTATCTTCTAAAAACAACGGATTGTTAATCCAATTTGGATAATATGACATTAAATAAGCATGATGTTGACGTAGTTTCTGATAAAGATGCCATGGATGTTTACCTTCTAACTTAATGATCTTCGGTAAATGCCTAAAGAAAATTCCACGAATGAAGTATAGTTCAAACTGTTGTCTTTCAAAGGTTGTTAGTGAACGAGTTTTTCCATAAGCGGCTAATTGATTTCCAACTTCGTAAATATCATAAATTTTTGGACTCACTTGGGAAGACATAATCGATCCCACACGTTCCTTACGATAATAGTATAAAAAATCTTCGACATAAACAATCTTAGGTTGATTTAATAAATACTTATAGGTAAATACATTATCTTCATACCAAAGTCCAACTGGAAACTCAATATCAAACATCTTTATCCATTCGTGCTTATATAACTTATTCCACACCGTTGGATGACCTAACATTGGATAGATTTCATTATGGTCAATCAAATCTTTTTTTTCTGTTTGATACACCTCTTTAATTTGAGAAACACATAAATCTGCTTGGGCATCAATCATAGCCTCATATAAAACTTTAAGCATATTTACATGTACATAGTCATCCGAATCAACAAATGCAATATATTCACCCGTTGCGCGTTTTAATCCAAAATTTCTTGCATCTGATAATCCTCCGTTTGGCTTTGTAAATACTTTAATTGCTGGATATTTTTTCTTATAATCCTCTAAAATTGCCATTGAACCATCAGTACTTCCATCATTGACACATATAATTTCAATTTCTTTTAATGTTTGTGAAACCAAACTCTCTAAACACTCAACTAAATAATCTTCTACATTATAAACAGGTACAATAACACTAACCTTAATCATGAGAAACTCCTTTTATTTCGAGGCGTTTACCTCATAAACTTGATAACTATTATTTTCATAAATTAATTGACTAAATTCATTTAAATTTTGTTTCAAATCAGATGAAATCGGACTAGGTACAATTACTAAGTTTACTTGATTAGCCAAAAGAATATCTGAAATACATGAAATCTCTACATTTAGCTTTTCTAATTCTAAAGATCGTGTGATGATATCATATGCTTTTGCTAAATTGGGTTGTTCAGATTTTAGGTCTAATTCAAGTTCACGGTAATCTGGAACCGTATAGACTAATATATGATTTCTTGATTGAAGACGAATTCTAAAATCATAACTTATAATACGTGTTTGCTGTGGTATTTTATCTTTTGTATAGTCATTTAAGAACTCATCTAATTCAAGCAAATCAATAGGTTGCTTATAAAGTAAATTATAAGTCTTAACTGAATTAATTGTATGAATTTTAGTATCTTCATGAAATATCGTATCATTAATAAAAATCACACTACTAATCAAGAAAAATCCACTTAACATTATACGTCTATATTTAAAATCAGCTAATTGAGAAATAGCTAATGTAACAGTAATATTCGAAATTACAAGTGCAATTGTACGGTCATACACAATACCTGTTAAGATTGAACTAATAAAGGGGGCAACAATAGGATTAAAAAATAGAATTAGTGTCGCCAATGGCATAAAGTATAAAATATGATGATCATCCTTTTTGTTAAATCCACATGCTAATAGAAGGACAATTATCATATTTACTAGTATTTGTCCCATATCAACCAACTTGATTGAAAAGCCGTTATAATAAATTTGAATGAACGCTTGATAAAAATCAACTAAAGTCACTGGTGCATTCATTTTCATAACTATCATTATCACACTAGCCATAAAAATCCCAATAACTATTAAAAGACTCATAATTTTTAAAAATGAAAACCACCATTTAGCGTCACGTTGATTAAATCTATAAACTAGACAATACAGAGCTAAAAGAAAGGTGATAGGAATTATACTCAATCCTCCAACAATATCATATAAAACTGAGCCTACATATAGTGCGACTGGAGATGATAATACCAAGAAGAAATTAAAGTAATCCGCATACCTAAACCATACTAAGTATAAAAATAATAAAAGTAATATCATAACCGATATAAATAAAGCAGTTGAATGAGTACTCAAATGGGCAGTCATTATTAAGACTGTGACTAACAATAAGCGTCGATTCGGATGCTTTAAATATATCATTATCAATAAAAGTAAATAACTTAAAATAAACAAACGATAATTTGCACCATAATAGCTAAACTCTAAGAAATTGAGATTAAAGACGCTTAAAAAGAACACAATCATAAATGAAAGAATACGATATTTCTTATGAAGTTTTGGAGTTAATAGTTCAATCCCATCTAAAACTACACACGGAAAAATCAGAAATGATAACAATGATGGTAACCAAATCATTAACAGTGTTGAATCCACACTAAATAATTTTGATAACATCGCCATCAACACATAATAACCTTGGTAATTGTACATCCAACTTAAATTTCCCGATTGGCCACTCCAAGGATCAATAACATTTAAAAAATCACTTTCTACATTCGTTCCAATCAAAGGAAGATAGAAGTTGAAATCCCAATATGTATCTAGACTTCGAAGTATTGTATAAAGAAACGTAAACAATATAAAACAACAAATTATCAACCAATTATGTTTTTTAATAAATGATTGCTTTAAATAATTTATTAAGGCACACCACTCTCTGATAATTAATACTACTAATGCTAATATAATGATCGAGGTTAAAATAGCCAATATCGTAGTTGAAAAATGTAGTAACATAAACGGCCATGCTATCAATTGATAAATACCTAAGATGACAAAAAAACCAAGCGAAAGAGGATGAATTTTGTCAAATGCTACAATCGATACACTTTTATTAACCTTTAACCCTACCGCTATAGATGCCAATAATAAAAATATAAATAAAAAAACTATTACTATCAAAAACATACCCCATTTCTTTGTTATATTATTAATCCAAATAAGCTTCGATGGTTTTATCCACCAATTCTACTAAATTTCCTTTTAAATGATAGGGTTTCGTTTTAAAGTTTTTTAATCTTCTAAAAACTTCTTTCATATTATCTCCATCGTGGTACACCAGTAAATAACCTAAATCTTCCAGCTTCTTTGCTAATTCAATTTGGTGATCATTAACATGCTCTCCATACTTAGATAACCTTGGCACTGCAATCGTCTTTTTTTGCTTTTTTAAGGATTGAATCATTGATCCAGCACCCGCATGCGTTACTATATAATCTGCTTGATCGTAAAACCTATCCATTTCATTATTAGAAATAAAGCCCAGCACTTTAACCTTGTCACTTGAATAATGATTATGTCCGCCTTGAACAATTATTTCTTGTTCATCAGCTAATTTTTCAACTGCACGGATCATACGTGAAAAATCTTGTTTTTGTGTTCCACATAATACTAAAATCAAAAAATACAACCTCCAAACTTCGCATTAGGATAAACCTCTAATAACTCTTCCCATTGAACATAAAAATCTGTAGCAATACGATACATAATCTTTCCGGTCATAGAAGGAGTCTTAATATTGGCAATTGTTTCAATATAAATGACTTTTCGACCAAACAAACGTCCAAATATACACATAGGAATGGTTGAATGGACCCCCGTTGAAATAATCACTTTCGGAAAATATTTAATAAAATAATAAAATGAAACACACCACACATAAAAGTATTCAAAAAAATAAATCCAACCATCATTTTTTGAACTATATATCACATATTCAGTCGGTAATGTCGTTTCAAGAGATAATTTTGTTTTCTCGGTTACGACGACTCCATTATACTTTACAATCAGTGATCTCAACTGCATTAATTCAGTATAATGTCCTCCAGCACTCGAACAAAACATAATCTTACCTTTTTTCATTACAATCACTCTTTCAACTAAAATCAACAATTTATTTATCTTTTATCCTTTTAACTTTTGATATAATCCACTTCCTATTTTTATCAAAATACTTTTAAAATAATCAAATTCATTATTTTTCCAGAAAATGATTAAATACAGGATATTAATCACAAGAATATTAATCATCACATTGATACTAAAAGCACCAATCGTATACGTATATTTAAAGGGCGCTGTTAACCAAGATGAAAGGATTAATGGAATTATTGCAATTAGAACATATTTAAAATAGGTTTTAAAATACTCTAAAACTGATCGCTTAAATAAATGGCGATAAACAACAAGTGGCTTTATCCAAAAAACAACGGTTAAGTTACTAATCATTGTTCCTAAGAATACCCCTGGTAAACCAATCCATTGTACTAAGATAATCGATGCAACTAAGTTTATAATAGACTCTGCTAATGGAGCATAGCGATCCTCATGATAAACCCCTGCTCCCTCTTTAAAACTTTCAACTGATGAGCGCATAAGTGAAAAATAACAGTTTAATAAAATTACAACGAATGTCAATGAATCTATCAGTTGATCAACACCTAACCATAAAACAATAAATTGGTTCAATGTATTAAATAATGAAATAATAATAAATGAAACCATCCAGAAATTTAAAAAGAAGAGACGTTTGTGAACCAGATAAATACTTTGCTCATCTTCCTCAGCAATCAAATTTCCAATACTAGCAATAATCCCACTCATTCCTTTCCAAGTAAGTGTTTCCACTGCTGCAATTACCATTCGATAACTTTTAAATTTACCCACAGAAATTAAGTTAACAAAATTCGCAATAACTATACTATCTGTACTATTAATAACTAATGAACCAATCTTATGCATAAACATTGCTTTGATGTTCTTAATAAGATTCTGCTCTTCCGATTTTTCGATTTTTCCTTTGGTTTGTGATAACCATTCATACTTCTTATCAATATATCGATTAATTAAGATATAGTAAATTAAGTTAATAAAAATCTCTAATAGTAAATATAAATAATAGTTTTGATATTTGATTAAGACGATGATTTGAAATGAAGAAATCGCTAACTTGGATAAAGCTGTCGATAACGTTAATTTATATCCTTGTTGCGCAACTTGTAAAATACAAGTCTTATACGTAAAGAAATAACTAATCACTGTATTAACCAGATATAAAATAAAATAAAACCCTAAATAAGGAACTTTAATATCTACTTTGATAAATTTTGAAATAAATGGGGCTAATACTAATCCAACGACTAAAATAATCAATCCAACTCGTCTATAAAACTTTTGATAATAATCTAAATACCCTTTGATCTTTATCCGATCATCTACAGCGAAAGGTTTATATAGTGAAAAGACAATAGCAGTTCCTATACCTAACTCGAAGATGGACATCATACCAATGATGTCGGAAAATAATGAATTCACACTTAATAACTCATCACCTAATTGATTTAAGAAAACTTTTCTAACAATGAACAACGGAACCATTGAAATAAAATAAATCAATATATTTGATATAGAATTAATCATCGATTTCTTTAATCTCATACTTATATCTCCTATTACACCAGTCACATGTTACCTATGTTTATTATATCCGACTTTCTTATCAGAACTCAATGGATACTCAACATTTTATATACTTCTCCTACAATAAAACATAAAGAAAAAAGTGTGACGTTTGAGGTTTCAAATTTATCACACTTTTTCTTTTATTAAAATGCTATGTATTTTATAACCATCTAGTCACTAGGTAACTAATATTCACTATTTAGTGATTTTATTAATAAGATGTATTTCTTGAAGTCTCATCTAAAATACAATATCCATGCTACTCTGAATTTTTAATAAGATGCAATCTTTTGTAAAAATCCGAATTTTCAAAAATGGATAATAGGGGAATTAAATGACTTTAGTCCAATTGTTATCTAGTCAATCTATAATTTATCTCAAAATTTTTAGTAACAACTCCAAGATAATGTTATTCAATTGCCTATTACTCATCTTGATAAATTAAATTTTTATATTAAAACTTTTAAAAAATAATTCTTTATCATTTCAAATTAAAATAATACCTATCTATGAGATATATAATTATTAGCATTTATAATGGATCTTTGTATGCTACAACAATGCATCTTTTAATGTTTATCATTTATGAAAACTGAATACCATCATAAGGGAAAAAACAGTTAAATAAAAGAGTTGCGAATAATTCAAAATGATAAATACTCAAATATGCGTTCGAATTCGATACCATATTTCAAGAGGTTAGAATAAAAAACTTAATATCATAATTGGTACTTAACAAATCTATTCGGCTACTTCTTTAATGATAGTGTTAACCGTATCCCTCGGCAATATCTATTACTGTATTGAACTGCCATCTGATCCAAGATCAGATCCATTTCCACCTGTTCCTGAGTTAGATCCGTTTCCACCTGTTCAGTATTTGACCCATCATTTGTTACACCGTTTGATTCATTATTTGATTCACTGTTTGACCCGTCATTTGTTACACCGTTTGATTCATTATTTGATTCACTGTTTGACCCATCATTTGTTATACCGTTTGATCCATTACTCGATTCACTGTTTGACCCATCATTTGTTATACCGTTTGATCCATTACTCGATTCACTGTTTGACCCATCATTTGTTATACCGTTTGATCCATTACTCGATTCACTGTTTGACCCATCATTTGTTATACCGTTTGATCCATTACTCGATTCACTGTTTGACCCATCATTTGTTATACCGTTTGATCCATTACTTGATGAACTAGGATTATTAATTGTTTTATCATTCGTTAATGATGTATTTTTATCTGTTACAGTGATTTTCACTTCCTCCTCATCATCTGTAGTTACATTATTCTCTGTTGCTCCTCCAGGAAGTGGCTCATTATAATACGTTTGTACCCACTGAGTGCCTTCATATTCTTCAAATCCATTAAATGTGAAGCTATAGTTAAATTGAGGCGATTCCTTCTCTAAGTTAATTAACATTTGTTCACGTGCATCTGCGATAGCCCCTTTATATGGGAAAGCATAGCTTAACTTAAAGCTATAATACGGATTATCCATATAACCATATTGAGCACTTACAACCATGCTCTTAATATGAATATAGTCTAATGGATTTTGACCATTAAATGTTGAGACAAGCCCTAATAAATATTGAAGGCTTGATGTCATCTGATTGAGTGAGATATTTGTTTCAATATTATTACCTAAAACATCTAATAAATCTAAAAACTCACCAACTGTGTTCATTTCTGTTAACATTTGATTTACAATTCCCTCAATAACCAATTGTTGATGTTCTGCACGACCTAAATCACCTTTAGCTAACGTCTTACGATGACGAGAAAGTGCTAACGCTTGTTCTCCATTTAAATGTTGATACCCTTCCTCAACAGTAATTAAATGCTCACCAAACTGACGATTACTATCTTGTTCTTCAATTGTCACAGGTACATCAACGTAAATTCCACCGATTGTATCAACTAACTCAACAACCCCTTTAAAGTTAATCTTTACATAATAAGGAATATTTAAATCAAACATTTTCTCAACTGATTCAATGACACACGTTGTTCCACCATTATTTGAATGCGTAATTTTATCTTTTGTATTATTAAAACATGGAATTTCAACATATGAATCACGTGGAATAGATGTCATCGTTACTGATAGATTCTGAGGATTCACAGTCGCTATAATTAATGAATCAGCTAATGAAGCAGCTTCTAATCCTTGTTCAGTTGAATCAACTCCAATTAGTAAAATGGAGAATGGATCGTCAATTAATGACGTATTAGCCATTCCTGGTTTTAATTCTTCTTGCTGAATAACAGTCTCAATATTAGCTAATATTTTAGTTTCATTTTTAATATCTTCAAATCCTAATTGTTCTGAAAATAATGAACCATAGTTATCCCCTACAATAATCGCATCAACTTTTCCATCATATAAATCATGAATCATAGAAATTGGAGAATCATATTTTTCAACTTCTGCTTCATCTGTTAATTCATTTTCTTCTAAAAATTGGTCAATATTATCAATCACTTCTTGCTTAGTTAAATTTAAAGTCCCAATTGTATACCCTTCTAAATCTTTTACTTCAGTGAAAGGACTATCTGCCATTGTAACTAAACTATAACTAATAATTGAGTCTTGCATCGTCATGTTATTTAACGAATGATAAACGCGTGTATTAACATATCCAAAATACGTTCCTGTAAAAAGACCAATCAATGCAACTATTGTTAAAATGATTGTGCCTACTTTGTTCTCTTCTTTAACAACATATAATCCAAACATTAAAATAGCTAAATATAAGAAGATGAAGATTAACGAAAGATTCAAACGCAACAAAGAATCAAATCCTGAATATTGATTGATATAAATAATATTCCATATAATTGGAATAATCGGTAAAATCATGATTATTCTGTAAATCCATTTTAAACCCTTATTATTAAACATGGCTTTCCCCTCCTTACTCCGATAAAATTGCATTTAGGACTAAATGATCTTCTGATTCAGTTAAAATAAATGTTGCTTCACTTTGGAATTGTTCTATCTCAACTGAAGAAGATAATTCATATTGCCAACTCGCCTGAACTGAAATACAATCAATCACTTCATCCTCTGTTTTAAGTGTATCATTTAAATTAACATCTAAAATGGTTACATCATTGACAGTTATTAAAGATGTCGCTTCATAATCATTTAAATAAAAATCTAAATTTTCATAAAATCCATCAATAGCCTGTTTTCTAAAAGTAGATCTCATTTCTTCTGCAATAAATTGTACACCACCTACGTCATTGCGTCCGGTCTTATTAGACCATGTATAGAAATCTGCTATGAAATTTTTCACAACTAAAGTCGCATATTCTTCTTTAGTTAACTCCGTATATTTATCTTTATATGCATGTTGCGCAGTCACTAACTCTTCAAAAACTTCTTTTTGATAAGCTGTCGCTACATCTGATAACTGATACTCATCTGGAACTTTTTCAACAATTGGTGGAGTTGGTTTTATTACATTATCACTACTTTTCCCACCATCAGTAATCCCCTTAACTTGATAAAGAAGAACACCTACCAGCAGTAAGGTTGTAATCAAAAATATACTACCAAAAACCGCTAATGGTTGCCTCATGATCTTTTTCATATTCATGTCTACACCGTCCCTTTCCACTCTGTACTATAATCACACGATTCGTTATCATAACCGCTTCTGAAAATAGTATCAGTACATTTGACTATACTTTCTTTATCCTGCCCCTAATAGTTAAATAACTCTAGACTATTTATGAAGAAAAAACATATAGTACCATTTTACATGATTTAGCCATAATTGAAAACAGTTGGATATTTTTTTACACAAAAAAATACAAATTCATACACTTATTTACACTAAAAAGACCTAGTCTCATTGACTAGGTCTAGCAATTTCATTATTTTCTTAGTTGAATATGTAATTCTTCTAATTGTGCGTCTGTTACTGTTCCAGGAGCTTCAGTCATCGGGCATGATGCTGATGCATTTTTAGGGAAAGCAATAACATCGCGTAAGCTTTGAGATCCTGTTAAGATCATGGCGATACGGTCTAATCCTAACGCTAATCCACCGTGTGGAGGTGTTCCATATTTAAATGCGTTCATTAAGAATCCGAATTGTTCTTCAGCTTCTTCTTTTGTAAATCCTAATGTTTCAAACATACGAGATTGTACATCTGGACGATAAATACGTAATGATCCTCCACCTAATTCGTATCCATTTAAGACAATATCATAAGCCTGTGCTTTTGCATTGTGAGAATCTGTATCAAATGTGTCTAATGTATCTAAGCTTGGCATTGTGAATGGATGGTGAGCAGCAAAGAATCGTCCAGCCTCTTCATCATATTCGAATAGTGGCCAATCAATCACCCATAAGAAATTGAATTTAGATTCATCGATTAATCCTAATTCTTTTCCTAAATGTAAACGTAATGCTCCTAAGCTATCTGCAACGACTGATTTTTTATCAGCAACAAATAATAATAAGTCTCCCACTTCAGCATTTGTTGCTTCTTTAATATTTGCAACTTCTTCTTCATTGAAGAATTTAGCAATTGGACCGTTGAATCCTTCTTCCACTACTTTAATCCATGCTAAACCTTTAGCTTTATATTTTTTAACAAAGTCTGTTAATTTATCAATGTCTTTACGAGAAAAACGTTCTGCTGCTCCTTTAACACATAATGCTTTAACTTCATTTCCAGCTTCAACTGCCTGTGCAAATACTGAGAAGCCACAATTAGCAACAACGTCATTTAAAGCAATTAATTCCATTTCAAAACGTGTATCTGGCTTATCTGAACCAAAGCGTCCCATCGCCTCTTCATAGCTTAAACGTGGGAACGGACGAGCAACATCTAATCCTTTAACGTCTTTCATCATTTTAACTAGCATCTCTTCAATCATATTCATGATTTCTTCTTGAGTTAAGAATGATGTCTCAATGTCAATTTGAGTGAATTCAGGCTGACGATCCGCACGTAAATCTTCATCACGGAAGCAACGAGCGATTTGATAATAGCGTTCAAATCCCGAAACCATTAATAACTGTTTGAAGATTTGTGGTGATTGAGGTAAAGCATAGAAATGACCTTCATGGACACGACTTGGAACTAAATAGTCGCGTGCTCCTTCTGGTGTTGATTTATTTAAATACGGCGTTTCTACTTCAATAAAATCATTTCCATCTAAATAGCTACGAATTGATTTTAAGATGTTGTGACGTAAAATGAAGTTCTTTTGCATCACAGGACGACGTAAATCTAAATAACGATATTTTAAACGTGTATCTTCTAACGCATCAGTTTCATCAGCAATAATTAAAGGTGTCATTTCTGCTTCAGAGATAATTGTTAGTTCATCTAAGATAATTTCAATATCTCCTGTTGACATATTAGGGTTTTTACTTTGACGCTCAGCCACTGTTCCTTTAACAGCGATTACATACTCATTACGTACTTTGTTTGCCGCTTCTAAAACTTCATGACTTACGTTTTCTGGATTAGCTACTAACTGAGTAATTCCATAACGGTCGCGTAAATCAATGAAAACTAATCCACCTAAGTTACGAGTTTTAGCAACCCAACCTTTTAATTCAACAACTTGACCTACATGTTCAAGTCTTAATTCTCCATTATTATGTGTACGATTCATACTACTCACCTCTTCTTAATGTTGGCATCCACAGCCGTGTCCATTTCCTCCACAGCATTCATGGTCATCATCATGTCCATGTCCACCGCAGCATCCATGGTCTTCATCGTGTCCATGACCACCACAGCATCCTCCACCATGTTGGTGATTACGCTGTTGGTCTTGAATAATGTAGTCAATAATAAATCCAACTGGAATGGTTTCTTGAGTTCCTGTTTGATTATTTTTAATATTAATCATGCCGTGTTTTAATTCTTCATCTCCAAGAATTGCTGTATAACGAGCATTGTAGCGATCTGCTTGTTTAAATTGACCTTTTAAGTTTTTCCCTAAATAGTCCGTTTCACAGGCTAATCCGCGTGAACGTAAATCAAATAATAAACGTGATCCAAAGATCTTAGCATCTTCTCCTAATGCGATTAAGAAGAAGTCCACAGCATCTTCTCCAGCAACTTGAATTCCTTCAGCTTCTAATGCTAATAATAAACGTTCAAGTCCCATACCGAATCCGATAGCTGGAACTGTTGGTCCACCTAATTCAGACACTAACTTGTTATAACGCCCTCCACCACATAATGTGTTTTGAGCTCCAAATCCTTCAATGTCTGCTTGGATTTCAAAGATTGTATGTGTATAGTAATCAAATCCACGAACTAATGTCGCATCATATTCATATTCGATTCCCATTGCTTTTAAATATTTTTGAACATTTAAGAAGTATGCACGATCTTCGTCTGTTAGGTGATCAATCATTTGAGGAGCGTTTTGCATAATCTCTTTATTGCGGTCAACTTTACAATCTAACACGCGTAATGGATTTTTTTCTAAACGCACTTGGCAATCTGAACATAACTCTTCTTTATGCCCTTCGAAGTGTGCAAGTAAGGCTGCACGATAGTTTTCACGACTTTGTGTATCCCCTAATGAGTTTAATTTAACTTTAATGTTACGAAGTCCTAAAACTTGATATAACGTAACAGCTAATGAGATAACTTCTGCATCGATAGCAGGATCTGCACTTCCAAATACTTCTGTCCCGAATTGAACGTGTTGACGATAACGCCCTTTTTGTTGACGCTCATAACGGAACATTGGTCCAATATAGAATAATTTTTGAACCATTTGATCTGCATATAATTTATTTTCAATGTAACTACGCACGACTCCAGCTGTTCCTTCCGGACGTAATGTCATTGAACGATCTCCACGATCTTTGAAGTCATATGTTTCTTTTGAAACAACATCTGATGTTTCACCAGCAGAACGGTGATATAATTGTGTACTTTCAAACATTGGTGTACGGATTTCTTTATAGTTGAAAATTGAACAGATTTCACGAATTAAACTTTCAACATTTTGCCAACGTGCACTTTCTTTAGGTAGAACATCGTATGTTCCTTTTGGTTTACTGAAATTCATGTTAGAGCTCCTTTCATAGTCATGATTGTTGAGGCTTTCCTCTCATTCAGGATGATTGGTTTATTTCATCGTGTTTAGTAAAGCCTTTTTTCGAGTATAAAAAAAGTCCTTAGATTAAATCTAAGGACGTAGTATACGCGGTGCCACCTTACTTGTAATAGTCTAAAACTATTACCACTTTAAAACGTTAACGCCGTCAACGAATATTCCTACTAGCAGTTCAGAATATTTTCTCACGAGTGTCTATCTATAATTTATCCGTCGAAGCTTCCAGCCAAGGCTTCGTTCTCTGTCACGTATTAGTTTTATAGAATCTCTCGATCTTCGAATTTATAAGTATTATTGACTATTTTCTTTATTATAATACATTTCTTTTTAAGATTCAACGATTAAAGTAACAGGACCATTATTTGTAAATGAGACATCCATCATTGCACCAAATATTCCTGTTTCTACTTGTATATCATAAGTCTCTCTTAAAATTTGATTAAATTGATGGTATAAAGGCTCTGCCACCTCTGGACGTGCTGCCTCAATAAAACTTGGTCGATTCCCTTTTTTAGTTTCCCCGTATAAGGTGAATTGAGAAATAGAAAGAATCGATCCGCCTACCTCTTTGATTGATAAATTCATTTTTCCTTTTTCATCTTCAAAGATTCGTAAATTAGCGACTTTCTTCGCACAATACTCTAAATCTTTCACTGTATCTTCGTGCGTGAGCCCAACTAATAGCATTAATCCGTGTTCAATAGCACCTGTTACCTTACCATCAACCGTTACTTTTGCTTGTCTTGCTCGTTGAACAACGACTCTCATCTGTTTTCACCTCACTATTGAATGATACGCTCGACACTAAAGACATCTTTGACGCGTTTAATCGTATTCACAACACTTACTAATTGATCAATATTACGAACCGATAACGATAAGTTAATAATAATCGTATCATTTGAAGTCAATGCATTTAATTCTGTAATATTTGCATTAATAACCGTTAATTTTTGAATGATATCGCCTAACACATTTTTACGATCAAGGGCTGTCACTTTAATCTTAGCATTAAATGAATTTGAATGCTCATCATCCCATTCAACTGGAACAATACGACCATCTATTTTAGCATTATGACACTCAGCATGATGGATAGTAATCCCGCTTCCTTTTGTAATATAACCAACAATTGGATCACCTGGAACAGGATGACAACATTTACCAATACGTAAATCAACATTATCTAACCCATCTACAATAATTCCGAAACGATTTTTTGCTTTTTTACGATGTTCTTCTTTGATTTTTGCTGCATCATTAATTTGTTGAATTAACTCTGTATCATCAACTTCTTTCCCATCCGCAAAATATCGCTCAAGAATCGTCTTAGAAACTAAGCGTCCGCGCCCAATTTGATAATATAATTCATCTAATTTCTCAATACTTTGTTTTTTATACGCTCCAAGTAATTTTTGCATATCAATTGAACTCAATGATAAGTCTTTTGAGGCTAGTTCTTTTAAGAACATTTCCTCTCCTTTATGCGTATACTCCTCACGTTTAGTACGGTTAAAGTATTGACGAATTTTATGGCGTGCTTGTGAGGTTTTAACAATATTTAACCAATCTTCACTCGGACCGAACGAATTACGAGAGGATTTAATTTCAACAATATCCCCCGTTTTTAATTGATAATTTAAGGTCACGATTTTACCATTAACTATTGCACCCGTTGTTTTATGTCCTAAATTAGTATGAATACGATAAGCAAAATCAATTGGTGTTGATCCTGGAGGGAAGTCAAAGACATCACCATTAGGTGTAAACACATAAACATTGGCATTAAAAATGTCATCTTTAACAAGCTTCATTAATTTTTCAGCATCGTTCACTTCTTCTTGGTAGGCAATTAATGTTTCATACCATTTTAATTTATCTTGAATTTCTTGTTGTTCTTGTTTAGCCGTAATTTGACGATTTTCTTTATATGCCCAGTGTGCTGCAACCCCTTGTTCAGCAATTTCATCCATCTCTTTTGTACGAATTTGTACTTCAAATATATTTCCATTTGGACCAATAATCGTCGTATGTAATGACTGATACATATTTGGCTTTGGCATGGCAATATAATCTTTAAAACGATTTGGGATAGGTTTAAAGTGCGCATGAATCACTCCAAGAGCTGAATAACATTCTGGAACTGAATTAACAATTAAGCGAATTGCTAATAAATCATAAATCTCTTCAAAGTCTTTTTCTCGCGTCATCATTTTTTTGTAAACGCTATAAATATTTTTAATACGACCTTTGATTTCAAACGGAATATGATATTCCGCTAAAGCGGCCGTAATTTCGTCTTCCATTTCTTGAATTTGTTGCTCACGCTCATGTTTCTTTTGCTTAATTAATTGGGCAATACGATAAAAATCTTCTGGCTTCAAAAAGCGAAGTGAAGTATCCTCAAGCTCAGCTTTCACACGATACATCCCTAAGCGATGGGCAATCGGAACATAAATCTCCATCGTTTCATGAGCAATCGAACATTGCTTTTCAGGCGGTAAAAATTTAAGTGTTCGGATGTTGTGTAAACGATCGGCTAATTTAACTAGGATTACACGAATATCTTTACTCATGGCTAGTAACATTTTACGGTGATTTTCTGCTTGTTGTTTTTCTTTTGATTTATATTTAAGTTTCGTTAGCTTCGTTACACCGTCAACAATTTCTGCAATTTCATCATCAAATAATTCTGCAATTTCTTCTTTTGTAATCTCTGTGTCTTCGATAATATCATGTAATAGTCCTGAGGCAATCGTACGAGGCCCTGTTTGCCATTTAGCTAAAATATAAGCAACCTCAATCGGATGAATAATATAAGGTTCACCTGATTTTCGCAATTGGTCTTTATGTTTTTGAAAGGCAAGTTCAAAAGCACGTTCGATGACCGCAATACTATCTGGATTTTTAATATACGTTTTAGCTTGCTCTAAAACATGATCAATTGATATTTCATACCCGTTTAATTGGTACATAAGCATTACTCCTATTGTCTAATCTACTTATTTTATTATAAAGCTAAAACTACGATTTGTTTCAAGAAAACTTAGAAATTTTAATCTTTCCTAAGATGAAAAAAAAGGATGATATTTCATCAACCATTTAACCTTTTGTCATATTTACAATATGCTATATTGTTACTTTTTTAAAATTTTAACATAAAAAAAAGTAGAAATGCAACAATAAATGCTTCATCTCTACTCAATCTTTTATATTTCGCAGCCTTAGTATTTCATTAACGATAAAACTTCATAATTTTCTAATGTTTTGCGACCATTTAACTCTTCTAATTCAATTAAGAATGCACATCCAACAACAACACCACCAAGTTGTTCAATTAACTTAACTGTTGCTTCAACTGTTCCACCTGTTGCTAATAAATCATCTACAATTAAAACGCGTTGTCCTGGTTTAATGGCATCTTTGTGCATGCATAATGTATTTGAACCATATTCTAAATCATAATTGAATGATACTGTTTCACGAGGTAATTTTCCTGGTTTACGAACTGGCGCAAATCCGATTTTTAATTCATGTGCAACAGGGCATCCAAAAATAAATCCACGAGCTTCTGGACCTACAATCACTTCAGCGTTTTGTTGCTTTGCAAATTCAACCATTTGATTTGTCGCATAGCTATAAGCTTGTCCATCCGCCATTAACGGTGTAATATCTTTAAATTGAATACCCTCTTTTGGAAAGTTAGGTACATTTGCTACATAATCTTTAAGATTCATGAGTCATTTCCTCCCTAGCTGTTTTAAAGGTTGTTTTTAATTCTGACCACGTCGTTAACTCAAAAAACTCAAGCATCTCAAGTTTTGCCTTTTGAGATTGATACGTTGGTGCTTCTGCTAAATCACGCTTGGTCACACTATCAGTTGGAAAAACAGAGCCATTCTTTATTATAACAAGTTCTACTTCAAAAAACACCTGTAAAATAAATAATAATTCATTTTTACTAATCCCTAAACGCATAAAATAATTAATCATTTGGTGATTCAACGTAATAGGCCCATGTTGTTTCACAACTTTATATACGATGACAAACTTCTCACGTGGAGCAAACGTGACATTTGATTCAAGTGGCGCTATTACAATATTTCCTGGCTTCTTTCTTGTAATCAAAGTCATTAACTCTTCTTTTGAATTTGGAAGCTGATTAATGACCAATGTCTCAAGCTCATCAGCCTCAGTTGCATTTGTATACATCGTTGCTAGTTGAAGTTGATCTTTTCGTTGTTCATACGCTTGTCGATTACGAAGATCAATGAATTGAAACTCATTGCACAAAACATCAATAAAATGAAATTGCACACTACGATTTCCATTCCATTCATTTATTTTAACCTCTCCCACAAAACTAAATAACGTATCAGGGGTCAAATACATAGCAAGTGGGGCCTGATTGAAAGCTATTGCATCAACTGAGTGTTTGTCTTGATATAGCGTAAATTTTAAATGTTGTAACTTATTTCCAATTGGTTTAACATTTTTCACATAAACATTCTTAAGCTCAATAACAGGTGGACGATTTCCTTCACCAAATGGAGCTAGTATTGAAAGCTGTTCAACAAACGAAACATTTAAATCCGATAATGGTAAACTTAGATCAACTTGAAGACTCGGCGTCACTTCAACCTCTTGTAATAATTCATTCATCTTGTCTTCTAAGGCTTGTAAATTTTCAGGAGCAAACGTAATCCCCGCTGCTAAAGCATGACCACCGAAACGTTCGATTAAATCTTGACATTCATTCAATAGTTCAAATAAGTGATATCCTTCTACCGCACGAGCCGATCCTTTAATGTATCCCTCATGATCATCTGTGACGACAAAAACAGCTTTTTGCCATTGCTTCGCTAAACGTCCTGCCACAATTCCTAAAATACCTTCATGCCAATGCGGTGAATATAAAATAACGACTTTTTTCTTAGCTAACGTTTTCGCATCCACTAACTTTGTTGCTTCCTCCAACACTTTTTGTGTTACCTTTTGCCGTTCGCTATTAAAACTTTCAATTTGATCCGCAATGAGTTTAGCCTCTCCTTCACCTTCCGCAATTAAACATTCGACTGATAAAGCGGCCTCATCCATTCGACCAGGAGCATTTAAACGGGGACATAGTTCAAAACCGACATTAACTTCTGTTGCCTCAGACTTTTCGGTTCCAGCTAGGTCCATCATTGCATTTAATCCTTCAATTTCTGTTTTACGTAAAGCAGCTAGCCCGCGTTTAACAATCGAACGATTTTCATCAATTAATGGAACGACATCCCCTATCGTTCCAAGCATTGCAATGGCATAAAAATCTTCAGGAATCACTTCTTGTAATAAAGCTTCTGCGACTTTTAACGCGACTCCTGCCCCTGATAAATGATGGAATGGATAATTTTCATCAAGTTCTGGATGTAAGATGGCGTAGGCACGTGGAAGTGTTTCTTTTACCTGGTGATGATCCGTAATAATCAAATCCACCCCATGTTCAAGTAAAATTTCTGCCTCATCAACTCCAGCAATCCCATTATCTACGGTGATGACTAACTGATAACCATCAGCAATTGCCTGCATAAACGCATCTTCATTCGGTCCATACCCTTCATAAAAGCGATTTGGAATATAATAATCAACTAGGGCCCCAAGCTCACGTAAACAACGAACTAAAATCGATGTTCCTGTTACACCATCTGCATCATAATCCCCATAAATTAAAATCGGCTCTCCTTGATCAATTGCCTCATTAATACGCGTAATAATTTTTGACATTTCTGAAAACAAAAAAGGATCATGATGAATGGTTTCCTCTTTTGCAAATGTATCCAAACTCTCAGCCGTAGCCAGTTGACGTGCTAACACTAGTTGCTCAATCGCAGGATTTAGCACTGTGGTTTGTGAGTCATAGTCCTCACTAAATATGTCAGATATTTTCCAATTCATTCTTGATTTAAACAAAAGTATCTCCTCACCTTCATATTTTAAACTTCATACTCATAGACTTAAGCAAAATCATAACTAAAGTATAGGTGGAAAAATTATGAAAAAACAAAGCGTAGCACAAGGAACATTTATTCTCGTTATAGCCGGTTTAATCACTAAAATCTTAGGTATGGTTAACCGAGTTATTGTCACACGACTACTTGGCGAAGACGGAATTGGAATTTACATGTTAATTGCACCTACCCTCATGCTTTTAACAACCTTCGCAAGCATAGGACTTCCAATTGCCATCCCAACATTAATTTCGAGAGCCAATGAACGTCAGAAAAAAGTCTTATCCGTCTCACTCATTATTGCAATGGTATCAAGTTTGCTAGTGAGTATCTTACTCTTCTTTATTGCCAAACCTTTAGCAATCTATTTACTGAAAGATGAACGAACTTATTTACCATTAATCTCAATTGGTCCACTACTCTTTTTCGTTTCTCTATCGACTATTTTAAAAGCATACTTCCAAGGGGAACAAAATATGTTCCCATCAGCTATTTCAACACTCGTTGAACAAATTGTTCGAATTGTCATCTCTATCTTATTTATTAACTGGTCATTACCTTATGGAATTATTTACGGTGTAGTAGGAACGATGTGGGCATCGATTGCCGGAGAATTTGCATCAATTTTAATTCTCTTATTCCTATTCTTCAAACATATCCATCATAATCATTACGGGGCTACCCTAAAGCCTATTCATTTAAGTCCACAAAATTTTAAAGATGTCTTGGCCATCTCTCTGCCTGCCACAGGTAGTCGCCTTATTGGTTCATTCTCCCACTTTCTAGAACCAATTATTGTGGTGCAATGCTTATTCAAGATTGGTTACAGTAGTGAACTCAGTGCAAAACTTTATGGTGCAGTTTCTGGGTTTGCTTTACCATTAGTTCTAATGCCATCATTTATTACTAATGCTATCACACAAGCCATTGTCCCACCTATTAGCCAAGCTTATGCTAGCAAACGATTTGATCGTATTCATTCACACCTAGACAATGCATTCCAACTCTCATTCATACCAAGTGGAATTTATACCGTCCTATTAATGCTATTTCCTGTTGAGCTCATGAATCTATTATTTGATTCTTCAACAGGAGCCAATTATTTAATTGTCATGGCACCAGTATTTCTATTACTTTATTTCCAAGCACCACTAACTTCTACTTTGCAAGCCATTGATGAGGCAACACAAGCCATGAGCACAACCTTAATCTCTTCAGTTATTAAAATTATTATGATGATTATTCTCCTTCAAATTCCAAGCCTCAATATTTACGGACTAGTCATTGCCGTATTATTTAACGTTGTTTTTGTTACTGCATGGCACTATTTGCTTGTTAGAAAACATATTGCTTATCATATGAATATGCGCTCAGTTATTAATGCCATTTTAATCATCGCTGTAACCTTTATGCTAGGATCCTATTTAAAATTAGCGGTTGTCTTTAGTACAGACTCCTTTTTAAATATGATTATGATTAGCTTTATTGTTGGAATCGCTTATTTATTCTTATTATTTATTTGTGGGCTATTTCCTACAGGAAAAATGGCAGACACCCTACGTTCCAAATAACAACCATATTATAACATAAAAGAACAACATTCACGGAATAATTCAAATGACAATCTCATTCTTTAAAACGTCACTACGACTAGTGACGTTTTTTTTCTTTCATATTTAATGATTCACGGGTTAAAAAATGAAGTTCTTTCCCATCATACGCTGCATAATAAACCTCTTTAATTTCAAAAATTCCCTGTTTCTCTAATTCTTCTTCCACCCATTCCTTCGTTTTTTGAATTTTTAATAAATTTTCTTTTTCTAAACCACCAGATGTAATAATAGGTAATGGACAGAAGCTCATATCATCTCGTTTAAAGGAAGATAATTGACCATTCGACTCTAAAATGGCGTATTCAACTTCAAAAATAGAAGAAATATTATTAGCTCGCAATTGTAGCATTAAATCGTCAAAGGTATAGCGCTGTCTTCTCATCTCATCTAAATCAATTCGACCTTGATGAATTAAAATAGACGGTTTTCCATCAATAATTTCACGAACTTTCTTAAACCGTAAGGTAATAAAGGCTGAAGTAAACTGCAAGGCTCCAAGTAACCCAATGGCTAACAATACCTCATGAATAGGACGGTTTAAGTTATCAATCGCCATAGCTGCAATTTCAGCCATTAATACTGAAACTACTAAGTCAAGCAACGTTAATTGACCAATTTCCTTTTTTCCCATTAATTTAAACACGATTAATAGGATAATATAAAAAAGTGTGGTTCTATATATCACAACATAACAATTTGAATCCATAAATTCTCCTTTTTCGCTTAATCTACTTAATTGTTTTATGTATAAAGCCGCATAAACTTTAATTTTTTCTCATACAGTTACTATTGAATACATACTGTAATGGGAGTTGAGAATATGTCAGAAAAACTAGGAAAAGCCTTACTACATGGCATTGCATTCATTGTTATTAGTATCCTCATCCTTGGACTTCTTATAACAACATTTGCTTATTTTGAATGGATTTCAGTAGGCGTGCTTGACAAATTAATCTATGCCTCATTCGTTGCAATTTTCTTTATCGGTACAACTTTAATTTCTAAAAAATTTGCACAAAAAGGTTGGTTAATTGGAATCGGTGTAGCAACAACGATGGTCTTATTAAGTCTAATGTTCTATACTATTGGAATTGATAGTCCATTAACCTTAAAGTTTTTCATTCGAAGCTTAATCACCTTTGTTGTTTGTATTACAGGAGGAATGATTGGGGTAAACTTACCAAGTGCTAAAAGATAATCCTCAATCGGTCACTTAAACTATTTCCAAAAAAGCATCTCATTCATTAATTGAATAGATGCTTTTTAAATGGATAAAAAAAGAGCACATTAATGTGCTCTTTTTATGATTATTTTTCTACCTTACGAGAAATAGCATTACGTTCAAAAATCCATTTTTGACCTTCATCATTAATTAACGTCACTGTTTCCTGTTCTAATGCATGAATACGTCCATGGATCCCACCAATTGTTACGACACGATCCCCTTTTTCTAAACTACTTTGCATCGTAGCGATAGCTTTACGACGCTTGTTTTCTGGACGAATCATGAAGAAGTAAAAGATAACCCCTAATAATACTAATTGTAACACTAATAATACTGTTTGATTCATTTTTAATCTCTCCGTTTCCTTTATTGATCAAGCTCATATATTGAGTTCATCCAATCATTTTATACTTATCAACCAACGACTTAATGGTTGATTCCGCATCCATTATTAAAATCCACGTGATCCTGGTAAATTAATTCCGTATTGTTCAAAGAATTCTTCACGGAAATCTAATAAGCGGTCATTACGAATTGCCTCACGAATTTGTTCCATTAAATTAATTAAGAAGTGTAAATTATGATATGATACTAAACGTTGACCAAATGACTCATTGGCCTTAATTAAGTGGCGGATATATGAACGTGTATAGTTTTTACATGTATAGCAATCACAGTTTGGATCTAGTGGCGTGAAATCACGTTCATACACTTTATTTTTAATGACAACACGACCAACTGATGTCATCGCTGTTCCATGACGAGCGATACGTGTTGGTAATACACAGTCAAACATATCAATTCCACGAATTGCTCCATCAATTAAATCATCTGGTGATCCAACTCCCATTAAGTAACGTGGCTTATCTTTTGGTAAATAAGGTACTGTATACTCAATCATTTTGCGAGCAACATCTTTAGGCTCACCCACTGATACCCCACCAATTGAATATCCTGGGAAGTCCATTTCAACTAATTTTTCAGCACAGTATTTACGTAACTCTGGGAATTCTCCTCCCTGTACAATTCCGAATAAAGCTTGTGTTTCAGGGTTTTTATGAGCCTTTTTCCCACGTTCCGCCCAGCGGATGGTACGATCAACTGAGTTTTTCATATATTCAAATGTTGCTGGATATGGTGGACATTCATCAAATGACATAATGATATCAGCCCCTAATGAATTTTGTACACCGATTGAAATTTCAGGTGACATAAATAATGGAGCTCCATTACGATGATCACGGAACGTAACCCCTTCTTCTGTAATTTCACGTAATTTACTTAAACTGAAAACTTGGAATCCACCAGAGTCTGTTAAAATCGCTCCACCCCAGTTTTCAAATTTATGTAATCCACCTGCTTCTTCAACGATTTTCTCACCTGGTTGTAACCATAAATGATACGTATTCGCTAAAATGATTTTAGCTCCCATTTGATCTAATTCTTCTGGTGATAAAGTTTTGACTGTGGCTAACGTTCCAACAGGCATGAAAACAGGTGTTTCAAAAGTTCCATGTGGCGTATGAAGTTTTCCATAGCGCGCACCTGATTGTTTACATTCATGTATTAATTCGTACTTAATCGCCAAGATCGGCACCTCACTTTTACTATCTTAGTTGCTACTCTTCAATAATTAACATCGCATCTCCAAAACTAAAGAAACGATATTTTTCTTCAACAGCAATACGGTAAGCATTCATCACTGATTCTTGTCCCGCTAAAGCTGAGATTAACATAATTAAGGTTGATTTAGGTAAATGGAAGTTTGTAATCATTCCATCAATCCCTTTAAATTGATAGGGTGGATAAATAAAAATATCTGTCCATCCTTCACATGCAATAAATTTCCCATGATCACGTGCAATCGTTTCAAGGGTACGTGTTGATGTCGTCCCAACTGTAATAATACGTCCACCTTTTTCATGTGTCGCATTTAAAACATCAGCAGTCTCTTGAGACATTTGATAGAACTCAGCATGCATATCATGTTCTTCAACACTATCAACTGAAACAGGTCTGAATGTTCCAAGACCAACGTGTAAAGTGACATAAGTAATATTAATCCCTTTAGCCTTAATTTGATCTAATAATTCCGTCGTAAAATGTAACCCTGCTGTTGGAGCTGCTGCTGATCCAATTTCTTTCGCGAAAACCGTTTGATAACGATCACGATCATCTAATTTCTCTGTGATATATGGAGGTAAAGGCATTTCGCCTAATGAATCTAATACTTCGTAGAAAATCCCTTCATAAACGAATTTAAAAATACGTTTCCCCATATCACCTGTTCCGATACACTCGGCTTTTAAACGACCATCACCAAATTCAACAATCGTTCCAATTTTCACACGTTTTGCCGGTTTCACGAGCGTTTCCCAACAATCTTGCTCTTCTTGTTTTAAAAGCAATACTTCAATACTAGCTCCTGTATCAGGCTTCTGTCCAATTAAACGAGCCGGCATGACTTTCGTATTATTTAAAACTAACGTATCATTTGGGCGCAAATGATTGATGATATCATGAAAAACTTCATGGTTAACTTCACCCGTTTTTTTATTTAAAACCATTAAGCGCGATGTATCGCGATCTTTTAACGGAGTCTGTGCGATTAATTCTTCAGGTAATTCAAAATCGAATTGTTCTACTCGCATAACACACCAACTTTCTATGTTGCAAAATTTAAAGCTCTTTATAAATTATCTACCAAATATCCTCATTTTTCAATCTTTATTTTAACGGATATGGTACCTTTAAATGTTCACAGGCTTGTGGTGTGATAACACGACCACGTGGTGTTCGCTTAATAAATCCTAATTGAAGTAAATAGGGTTCATAAACATCTTCAAGCGTTTGTGGCTCTTCCCCAATTGACGCAGCAATCGCTTCAATTCCACAAGGCCCTCCACCAAAGCGTTCAATAATCCCCATTAGATATTTATGATCGACATAATCAAGACCTAATGAATCAATGTCCAAACGATCTAGGGCTAACTGGGCAATATCATGCGTAATCACTCCATCTCCCATCACTTGCGCATAATCACGCACACGACGGAATAATCGATTCGCAATACGTGGTGTTCCACGTGAACGGCGCGCTAGCTCAAGTGATGCTTGATCATCAATTGGAGTTTCATAAACGATTCCTGTTCGCTTAACAATGGATTGTAACTGTTCTTCATTATAGTATTCAAGACGATTAATCACACCAAAGCGATCACGAAGTGGAGCTGATAAATCTCCTGCACGTGTCGTCGCTCCCACTAACGTAAATGGTGCTAAGTCTACACGAATCGAACGTGCTGACTCATCTTTTCCTACCACAATATCTAGTACATAATCTTCCATCGCCGGATATAAAACCTCTTCAATACTTTTTGGTAAACGATGAATCTCATCAATAAATAAAACATCACCTGGTTCTAGAACCGATAAAATGGCAGCTAAATCCCCGCTACGTTCAATCATTGGACCTGAAGTTGTTTTAATATTAACCCCCATCTCATTCGCAATAATTGTTGCTAAAGTTGTTTTCCCAAGTCCAGGAGGTCCAAATAATAAAACATGATCTAATGATTCATTACGATTTTTAGCAGCTTCAATAAAAATACGCAAATTTTCTTTAACAGCTGTTTGACCAATATACTGATTTAATCGTTCTGGACGTAAACTTAACTCTGACTCATCCTCCATCATTTCATCAGGTGTCACTAAGCGTTCTTCTGTCATGCTCCTACCTACTTTCTCATTCATTTATTTTTGCACAAGATGTTAAAACAATACCAAACTGACTTTCTAATGTTTGTTCACCCTTTTCAGTGAGATAATATTTAATGTCATTTCCTAAAATTTCGACCTCTAAAATATGATGATCGATGCAATACTGAACAAAAGCTCCTCCAATTGCAAATGGATTAACTCGTTGTTTATCCCCCATTCTAAATCCCTACCTTAATTATTTAACAAGTAATTGTAAACCTTTTTTAATAATCTCATCTACTGAAGCATCAATATCTTTAAATGCAGTCTTAACTTTTGTTAACTCTTTATCACCATACCCTAATGCTTGTAATGCTTCAAGAGCTTCTGCTAAGCTGTTATTCATAAATAAAGCAGCATCAGGAACAACTAATTTTCCTTTTAAATCTAAAATAATTTGCTGAGCTGTCTTCGGCCCAATTTTAGGGAACTTACATAAATATTTTGCATCCCCATTCTCAATAGCCTGACGTAAACCACTCATATCCTTCATCGCCAAAATTGCACATGCTGTTTTTGGCCCAATTCCACGGGCACTAATTAAATTAATAAATAAATCATGCTCTTCCATTGTTTTAAATCCATATAAGCTCATATCATTTTCTGATACAACTTGATGCGTAAATACTTGAACCTCTTCTTCCTTTCTAAACTCATATGGATTAGCTGTATAAACTTTATACCCTATACCATTCACATCAATCACCACAAAATCTTTTCCACTATAAGCAACATATCCTTTTAAATATGCAAACATCGACATCACCTCTTTATCGCTTCATTATAACATAAAAACAGCTGTCTAAAAAGAGGACAAAAACAAACGTTAGTTCTATTTATAAACTTAAAAAAAGGTATTAATCCAAATCTTCATTTGAATTAATACCTTACAAACTATTTTAAATTAGTGTTGTCTATTTTTGTAACTATGGATGAAGTTATAGTAATAAGGAACAACAATGACAAATCCACCAATAATGTTACCGATTGTTGCAATGAATATGTTCCATGCCATACCTGCATAAGAAATATCAGCACCTAATACTTTAGCCATTGATAAGACAAACATATTCGCGATACAGTGTTCTACACCCATAATTGCGAATACTGCAACAACGATAATATTTAAAATACATTTACCAGCAACATCTTTAGCAGCATAAGCAACATATACCCCACCTGCAATTAAGATATTACATAGAATTGCACGGAAAAAGACTTCTGAAGTTGATAAAGTATTGATTTTTACTTCAGCAATATGACGAATACTATCTGCTACTCCTGGACCAACACCATTAGTAAATAAATGTGCACCTGTTAATAAGGCAACTCCTAATAAAGTCCCTAATAAGTTTCCAATCCAAACTAAAGCTAAGTTTTTAATAAACGCTGATAGTTTTACTTCTTTTTTGAAATACGCCTTACCGATTAATGTATTACCAGTAAATAAGTCTGCTCCTGTTAATAAAATTAAAATTAAAGCAACTGGGAATAAGAATGCTCCAATAAGCTTCCCGACAAAATGGTTTTCCATTTGTCCATATACTAATAAATATACTGTGTACCCTAAGGCGATGAATAATCCAGCTAACATCCCTGAGATGATAACGACACTATTCTTACGTGATACTTTATACTTACCAACTTCAACTACTTCATTGGCAATCTCTTTAGCTGATAACATACGTGGCTGTTGCATATACTTTCCTCCATTTTTGTATCCTAGTATTTTTCTAACTTTCATTTGAGATAAAATTCCTTTAATAAAATAACATTTTTTCATACTTTTTTCAAACATATTTTCTACAAATCTCTTTACGAAAACGATTTTATTTCATATTAAGAATAGAATAGTAGAATCAATTACCTTTTTTGTTAAAATTATTGATTTTATAGGGATTTTAACTCATTCTACTATTAGATTACAACAAGTAAGGAAAACTATTTATCTACACCAAGCGATTTCTTATTACTTTAAAAAAATGAATTTAATCCTTTTCTTTACTCATTTGGCAGGTGTTTATTCAGATATCACATCTCTAGAAATCTATCATTTAAACAGAGTTACGTATTCAAAATTTAGTTTAAGTTGAAAAAAATTATTTTCGTACTTAACCTTTCATACTTTTTCTCTTCATATGATAAACTAAAAATATAAAGCGATTTTATTTTTTTTAAGGGGAGAGGAATTTAATGAGAAATTCAAGGAATAAACAAAAAGAGCGATCGTGGATTGAAAGTCAAAAAACTATAACCATGACATTGATTGCCTGTTCATTAATTATTTTTGGCTTTATCACCACTCATCCTATTGAAATTATGCAAGGAATTTATGACATTATTATTCATCCCGATTCACTCATTACAGACTATCTAGTCGTTGGTGGTATTGGTGCTGCCTTCGTTAATTCGGGGGTATTAACGCTCTTGTTCATTTATTTATTAAACCGCCATCATGTTCCGTTTAATGGTGCAACTTTCGCTGCTTTATTTTTAATCGCTGGATTTTCATTTTTAGGAAAAAATATTTTAAATGTTTGGACGATCATTACAGGAGTATATTTATATGCTAAATATCACCGTCAACCATTTGGTCCACTTTTATACATTGCCTTATTTGGAACCGCAATGGCCCCAATTGTGACAGAAATTATTTTTCATGCCACCCTTTCATTCCCGTTTCGCTTAATTCTTGGAATCATCCTAGGAATTGGAATTGGATTCATTCTCCCGCCACTAGCCCTTCACTTTTTTAAACTTCATGAAGGATATAATCTATATAATGTCGGATTTTCAGCGGGGTTAATTATTACTGTCTTAGTCGCACTCTTTAAATCATTTGGCTATCATCCTTCTTCTCAACTAATTTGGGGAGAAGATTATAACATGCTGCTTGCCCTTTATTTATATCTTTTATGTGCTAGTCTTCTCGTAGTTGGCTACTTTAGTCACGCTGATGCATTTCTTCAGTTCAAACAAATTATGACGCATAGCGGTAAGTTATCAACAGACTTTATCCAACTAGAAGGCTTTAGTGCCACCTTAATTAATATGGGGTTAAATGGGATTATGGTCACTTCTTATATTTTAATCGTAGGTGGTCAATTGAATGGACCGACGCTAGGCGGAATCTTTGCTGTCATTGGATTCGGTGCATACGGAAAACATTTGAAAAATATTATCCCTATCATGATTGGAATCATCATTGGATCTTTAGTTAAAGTATGGTCTATTAATGATCCCTCCATCTTACTAGCTTCCTTATTTGGAACTGCACTAGCACCTATCGCTGGTACATATGGTTGGTTTTTTGGAATCTTAGCGGGGTTTTTACACTCATCCGTCGTCCTACATATTGGCCAACTTCATGCCGGATTAAACCTCTATAACAATGGTTTTTCTGCAGGAATCGTTGCTTCTATTCTCGTTCCTTTAATAGAAGCTTTTAAACGTCATATATCAAAATAGATGAATAGTAGCCATTGACTGCATCAGACTTAAAATCATAAACAGTCCTTCACACAGCCCTACGATAGAAGTAGTAAATTTTTTACGATGGACGAAAATTACAGCTTCTTACATAACCTATTAACTGATTAAAAAAAACACCAGTAGAACTGATGTGCACCCCAAATGTTGAACTAAATACTAAGCAGCCCATTGGCTGGTATGTATTCGGTATTGTACTGGACTCATGCCAGCCAATTTTATTTTGATTCGTTTATGATTATAGTAGTATATATATGTTTCAATCTTCTTTCTATTTCTTCCTACGATATCGACATAGTATCCTCTAAACCAAAATTTACGATTTCCGTATCTATACTTTAAAGGCGCATGTTTATCAACTGTCATCAAACTACTTTTCCCCCTTTAAATATCTCATAAACGCCGATACCCTTAATTTGGGTGGTATACTCACTAGCATGTGAATATGATTTCGACCGGCATTTCCTTCTAGGATTTCTCCCCCTTTTCTTTCACATAACTCTCTAATAATTTGTCCAATGCTCTGTTTATACTTTCCATAGATCGCTTGTCTTCTATACTTTGGAGCAAATACAATATGATATTTACAGTTCCACGTTGTATGTGCTAAACTGTTATTGTCCTTCATGGGATAACCTCCTAATGTGTTGATTTGGTGGTCGGGAAACCTATCTTATCTTTTCACATTAGGAGGTTTTTTATTTTTAATACCACGCTAAAAGCTTTCCGGAACCACCTGCATAGCAGGTGGTTTTCATTTATACAAAAAAGGCTGTCACCGCTACATAGTGTGACAGCCTTTCCTATTCTTTAATATTGTTCAAATAAGTTCTCTTGTAAACCAGTTAATCGTTCGCTAATTAATAAATCATAAACTTCTTTAATCACTGCTGAAACCGGAACTGCTAGGAAAAATCCAACAAAACCAAACATAGTGCCTCCTAAAATAACAACAGAAATAATCCAAAGGGGAGATAAGCCCACACGATCTTCCATAATTTTAGGTCCAATCACATTCCCATCAAGCTGCTGCAATAGCACGATAAAAAGAGCTACCCAAATCGCTTGCATCGGATTAATTAACAAGGTCATAAAGATAGGGAAAATAGTTCCAATAATCGGACCAAAATAAGGGATAATATTCGTAATAAAAATAGTAAATGCAAACAGTGGTACATATGGCGTCTTTAATAGATAAAACCCAACGAAAGCAATCAATCCAATAATAAACGAATCGACCAATCGTCCAATCATATAATCTTGAAAGGTTCGATAAGCAAATCTAACAAAATAAATAATACGGTGCTTATACTTCGGCACATAGGCCATTAAAAACTGTTCAAATGCATGTAAAACCTTCTTTTAATCAATGATCAGGTAAATAGAAATTGTAATTCCAAAAAACCAATTAAAAACTTCCGACGCCAATCCCATCACAGAAGTAAATAAAGACGTAGATAAACTATTAAGCAACGCAATCATATTTTTAGTGATATTATGAATATTCTCCTGAACATAAAAGATAATCTCTTCAATATATGGAGTATTTTGCATGAATTGATAGAGCCAATTCTCCTCCTCTATAGAATTTAAATAAGTACTCGTCTTTAAAAATAAATCTGAAATTCCAACAATAAATGAAGGAACAACAAGTAGACAACAAACCACAATAAAAATTAAACCTAATAAATAAGTACAAAGTATACTTAGAGCTCTTGGAAATTTAAAATATTCCCCTAACCACTTAACAATAGGATTTACCAAGACCGCTAATAAAATACCAATAAAAAATGGCCGAAACAATCTCCACATAAATCCAAAAAAATCATAAAACAGTTGTGGGCGCTCTGTAAATCGATAAAATAAAATTGCAGCAATAATGAATATAAAAATATATTTCATGCTCTGTTTCGTCATACCTTATCCCGCTTCTTCAAATTTATCATTTACTATATTATAGGCGAGTTGAAAGTATTTAAATCAACTGAGACAGCAATGAATTCACCATTTATACTGAGCACATTAAATTAACATTTTAAAACATCATACGTAGGCTATCTATCGATTTTACGATGTACAAAAAAAGACTGCTTCTTATATAAAGTCAGTTATTTGTAATCTTCACTCGATGTGGAGCTTTTGGATTTTTCCTTAAGACACGATATAAGATACGGTAAGCATCCTCACTCCCTAATTCCATGTAATACTTCAATACAGAGGGTCTAAAATCAAAAGAACCATAGATTCCATTACCGAGCTCTTTAGTTGGGAAAATCTCAATAATTCGTTTCCCCTCAATCATTGGTTGATTAATTCGTGAGCGTGAATCTAAATATACAATAATAATCGTTTCACAATCGGTTGACAGTAAAGGTCGCACCGGTGCACGTTCATACTTCATTGGATCGACGTAATAACTTCCCTCTATATAAACAGGTTCATACAAACCCGGAACGGCCGTTGTCGCAAGCAAGGCATCTTTCATTTCCCTTGAACTTAAATCATTCAGCTTAAAAAATCGTCGCTCCGTCGTTTTCATTCGCCCACAAGAGACATATAAATCAATGTCACTGCTTTGAATTAAACTTGGATTTAAATAATAACGAAAGGCTTTCTCAAATCCTGTTCGTTTAAGAGGTAAGTCAACGGTATTGGCTACACCTACTAAATTCATCATTCCAAAAAAGGGGGATAGCTGGCGTCTATTCATGGAATCAATAATCTGATTCATTCGTTTCATATTTTCTTTACTCACGGAAAATACAGATGACCATGGGCAACGGAGCCAAAACTCTTCAATTTCATCAGGTGTATATTGTAAAAACAAAGCACCATTTATCCCACCGATAGAGGCCCCTGCTACTGCTTGCACTTCATCAAGTAATCCAAACTCTTCAAGAACACGTATTACCCCGACTTGATAAGCTCCTTTTGCCCCTCCACCACATAAAACCAATCCTATATTTCTCATCGTCTAATCCCTCCTTTCTATCTAACATAAGTTATGAAATTTGACTAAGCTATGTGCTTAAATTGACTTTTTCTCAACAAAAAAAGTTAGTGCTATTCATAATATAGCACTAACTTTTTTACAAACGTTGATTAATGATAAAAGCATTTGCTTGTTGATTCGCTGATACTTTCGCATCTAGTGTACAAAAGCGATTCGGATGTTCACCAATATGAGTAGCAGTCTGATAACCGACACTTTCATCTTGTAAGTTGGCAGCTAATCTTTGTCCAAGCTCCCCAGTTGCTAACTTCATTACGAACACACAATTACTTTGCCAAGAATATGATTTTTGATCAGCTAATTTTATATACGCCTCCATCTCATCATAACATCCACTACACCCTCGACACTGCATGGCTTTATTCCCATTTAGCTTTCTTGCAATGCAAGGTGTTGGCGTTAAGGCCACCAATTGATTTTTACGCCATTGATGTTTGCAAAAAAAGACAAAATCATTAATTGCTCGCATTGAGACTTGTTGATCACATTTATGGTTCGAAACAGGGCTTGCATCCTCTAAAATAACAGCTAATCGATCAGGTAATAACCAGTCATTAATCCAAGTGTATAAATCATAAAAGCGTAATCGTCCTCGAATCGATTGCTCATTCATCCACTTAAAACTTTGAATTAAATCAAATTTTTGTACGCCGTAAGCTTTAAAACAGCGCTTTTTCAATTCAGTCATCAACTTAACAAAACCGGGTTCAATCACAACTGGAATCGGAATTAGATTAATATCATTTTCTACTAAGTTTAACTGAACATGTTGCCGAAATAAATTGATTTGACTTCTTAATGCATCTTTATTTCCTTCTACCGTAAAAATATTAATTCGCTTTCCTCTAAAAAAAGATTCACAGGCATGAATAAGTCCAAACACATCCCCTCCAGACCCCGTTCCGAAAGCTAGCATATTCATTTCTTCTAATTCATCATAAACTGAAAAAATATCAATTTGACTAAATAAATCACGATAAACTTCATAAGCTTCACGATAACTTCTTGGAAATTGCTCAACTAAACAAGCAATAATCGCTTCTTGACTATTTTTTAAATTATTATGAGTATTTCCTTCTTTTTTAGCTTCATAATCCATAGGTAATTGATGAAACCAATCATAAATAACTTCATATAACGTCGGATTTAAATGTCTCATTCACCTCATCCCCCATTAGTTCACTCTTGCTTGCTACATTATATGAGAATCCGACGAGAAATATGTAATACGGCTATAAATCTACGACTTGTAAACGATCGACCTCAAAATACATCGAGACTTGAACAAATCCTGATTGATTCGATGGATTAATTTCATTATATGGAAAATATGCCGTCATTTCATTATATAAAGCGGTCCGTTCCATCGCGAACTCAACTTCTTGTGGGTAATTAATTTTCGCTAGTTGACAAAAGTAATTAAACTTATCCATGGCTACTAATGGATCAGTATAATATCGATCAAAATAAACTTGCTCATCAGGCTGAACAACAACAATTCTAATACGTTTAAAATTTCTTTCCATAGTGTCTCCTCCTACTTCATTCAATACGACTTCAATACATCCTATTTCAATGAAAGAGAAATATGCCTTGAAAACATGCACACTTTTCTTAAACGTATCAAAAGGCATAAAAAAGAGAAGTAATCTAGGTTAATTAACTGGTTCTATAATATTTGGTGTGGGTGATTCCCACACTTCTTTTATTTGGAATAAAAAATAAGTATAAAAAAAGAGACATCACGTCCCAAATTCTATACCATGTAATTGACCAAAAAAACACGAAAGGATTGGGTTTATGTCTCACAATAATTGTATCTTAACTTTACTCGATTTAAAAGATAAAAATATTACTTTTTCAGAAAATTGGATGAAAGATGTTCAGATTAACGGGATCCGCTCTAAGGTGATTTCTGGTATCCTCTCTTTTCAACCGACCCATTGTTACAACTGTGGTCATCTCTTTGACTCACAAATCATTAAACACGGCTTCAAAACCTCTCGTATTAAGATGATGAAACTCTCTGGCTTTGATACCTATCTCGATTTAAAAAAGCAACGCTATAAATTAATCTGTACCCTTTGTCAAGGACAAAGAAAAAAAACTAAGCAACTTGAAGCTGATTTCTGTATCCTACAGGAGTCAGCTTATTTAAATTCCATTGATATCTAAAGTTGTTATGGTAATCCATATAATCTTCAATTTCAATGAGTAAATCATCAAATGTCAGTTGATTTGTTATATCTGCTTCATCTTTTAGATGCCCAAAAAATGATTCTTGTGGAGCGTTATCCCAACAATTACCCTTTCTAGACATCGATTGTTGAATTCCCAATTCCTTTAATTGATTCGAAAATTGTGGACTCGTATAGTGCACGCCCTGATCGGAGTGAATAATCGTTTCTTTCGTTAATTGGACAGTCGGATTTTCTTCAAGTTGGTTCAGTGTTTGGAGAACAAAATCTATCTTTAAATTATCACTTAATTGAAAAGCTAAAACTTCATTCGTTGCACTATCTAAAATGGTCGAGAGATAGGCAGTCTGACCCTTTCCATATTTTAAATAAGTGATATCGGTTAATAGAACTTTGTAAGGTTCTGATGGCCTAAATTGACGGTTAACAAGATTTGGACAGACGCGATGTGCTTGCGTCGCTTTAGCGAGTTTACGATAGGGATTGCTGCGACGAACTTGACTCAATAATCCATATTTTTTCATGATTCGATGAATAGATTTTAGGTTAAAGGCGATGTTGAATTCTCCTTTAAGAACCATCGCTACTTGGCGAATTCCCTTGTTTTTTCGTCCCTTGAAATGAATGGCCTGTTGAATAACTTCTAAACGTTGTTGTTCCTCTTTTAATCGCTTTAAACGTGCTTCTTCAGCACATGACGAAAAATAACGATAATAACCTGATCTTGAAACACCAAGACTATCGCATAAATGAGAAATTAAAGAGTTAAATTTAGTTGATGTCTGACTCACTACTTGATGAATCATTTGAAACTTTACTTCTTTAGAGACTATTCGAGCATTTTTCTCATGAGTCTCAACTTTTTTAATAATTCGTTCTCAATCTTTAAAACTTCTAATTCAGCTTGCGTACGTAATAATTGTTCTTCTATCGTTAACTCTCGTTTTAGAGGCCTTCCAGAATTCTTGGTACGACTATCATCCAATCCTAATGGCCCCTGAGTTTTAAAGGCTTGTTTCCAACGTTTAGCTGCAGAATTCACACGCTGCATGCCAAGCATCGCAACATTAAATCCATAGTATTCGAATATCTCTCGTGGAAACTTTCCTTTCTCGCTCATCATAATAAAGTTCTCCTTAAATTCTTTCGTATAAGTAATCCCTTTTTCAGACACTGACTTAACATATTCATTTTGTTTGAGTTGTTCAATCTCTTGTGGTGTAAATAACTTCTTGCTCATCTAAAATCCTCCCAAAATCTAATAGTTTATATTATACCAAAAAGACCCTAGAGGGTAGACTTTTTTTATCTGTCTACTCTCTAGGGTACATTTTAAATGCCATCATTGTGATCGTACCTTTACGCTTAAAACCTCTCTTGTGGAATCTAATTGTTACCTTTCTAATCCCCTTAAACAAGCTATTTTCCTAGAGGCTAGCCATAAAAAATCCGAGTCAGATATTGCCCGTGAACTCAACGTATCCCATTCAACGGTCAATCGGATCATTCATACATCGTACGAGGAACAACCCCTTCATTTTAACTCTCTTCCAAAGGTGCTTTGTTTTGATGAGTTTAAGTCGGTCAAATCAGCGGAAGGGGCTATGTCATTCATTTTTTGTGATGCTTCTAATGGGAAGTTAATTGATATCGTTGAAGACCGTCGTCTAAGCACTTTAAAACCTTATTTCATGCGATTTTCTAAGGAGGCCCGTAAAGGTGTAACTCACGTTGTTATTGATATGTATGCTCCGTATATGACACTCATTAAAGAGGTGTTTCCCAACGCTAAAATTGTTTTAGATAAGTTCCACGTCGTTCAACTTTTATCTCGTGCCCTCAATAAAACTCGTATTCGCTTCATGAACCAAAACAAAGAATTCTACAATAAATTCAAACATTATTGGCGCCTTTTATTAAAAGCCCAAGAGGATATCCATTCTACCCACTACTTCTATTCTAACTGTTTCAAAAAGCAGATTTCTCAACAAGAAATCATCGACTTTTTACTCGCTTTAGATCCTGAATTAAAAGCGACTTATGACTTCTATCAAACCATCAAACAGGCCATCAAACTTCGCAACTTTGATGCTTTTCATCATGCCATTCAAAACCCCTCTGACTTACTTTCACCTGAAATGAAAACAGCTTTAAAAACATTAACTAACTACCAAGATTATATCAAAAATACGATTGAAACATCTTATACCAATGGAGTGCTTGAAGGGATTAATAACAAGATTAAAGTGATTAAACGCATGGCCTTTGGATACCGTAGTTTCTATCATTTCAAAGCTAGAATTTTGATTATCCATAAGTACACCTTTGAACAAAAAAATAAAAGGAATCAAACTGCTCAACGAGCAGCTTAATCCCTCACGATTACAGGTATAAAATTTCTTCACCCACACCAGTTGACAAAGAGCCAATTAACTTAGATGACTTCTCTTACTATTAAATTTTATCTACTATTAAGTCTCGCGATTCCTTCTTTTTTGACATCATCTATAATACTAGGCTGTAATTTCATCCCATGATGGAATGGAATCTAAAGCACCTAATTTAGTCGTTGTTAAGGCCCCAACTTTATTCGCATTTTTCGTAAAGTCAACTAACATTGCTTCATCAGTTAGAATACTTTTTGGTTGCTCTAAATTCGCAATTTGAGATAATAATGCTCCAATAAACGCATCTCCTGCTCCAGTCGAATCAATCATCTTAACTGGCATACTTTCAACCTTATATGTTTTTTCAATTGAAACTAATGATCCTTCTTTACCTAATGTTAAGGTAACAATTTTTGCTCCTAATGCATGTAGGGCAGCAATCATTTTCTCGTGATTTTCTTCGCCTGTAATAATTTGTCCTTCTTCTTCAGACACTTTAATTAAGTCTACATGTTTAATGACTTCTTTACAATGTTTCACGAATAACGCTTGCTTATCATGATATAAGGCATCACGATAGTTTGGATCAAATGAGATAAATTTGTCATTTTTAGTTGCAAAATCAATAAAGGCTTGATAAACCTCATATAATTGAGCTCCAAGTAAAGCTGTCGCACTACCTAAGTGAACAATTTTGCAATCATTAAATGCTTCGAAATTAATTTGTTCAGGTGAAATATTTCCATCTGCACCACGCATAAACTCGAAATCACGCTCTCCGTCTTCATCAATTGAAACATAAGCAATCGTTGTTCCTAAATTAGGATCTTCAATCACATGTGACGTTCCAACTTTATAATGTTCTAATGTTTCAATTAAAAATTTTCCGAATGAATCTTTTCCAACAGCTCCTACAAATTCAGCCGATGCCCCTAATTTCACAAGAGCAGTTGCAACGTTTGCTGGCGCCCCCCCAGCTTTTTTTTGGAATTTTTCAACATCAACTAACTTTTTTCCATTTTCAAGTGAGATAAAATCAATTAATACTTCACCAGGACAGATTACTTTTGCCATATTTACACCTCTTCTTACTTATTTAGTTCCCAGATTTTTGCCTCTAATTTTGCTGTTCCATCTGTAAAGAATTCAATTCCTGTACTTTCCTCTTTCGTGAAAATTCGTGTTGAGAAGACTTCCTGTCCATCATTAACGAAGATTTCAACTGATGATGTATCAACAAAAATTTGTAGCGTTAACTTGTCTGTCTCGAATTCACATTTACGTTGTGATCCAAATTCGTTTCCGCAAGTACGACCTGATTTCGAACGATCTAAGACTAGCTTTTTATTCTGTGTATCATAATAGAAGAGCGTTTCTTCTTCTTGGCTCGTACGAAGCTTAACCCCTAGTTCCTGAGCTTCAAAGTCACTAAACTCACAGAATAATTCATAGACTTGCCCATTAAATCCGATAAATGACTTCACTTCATTTTGTAAGTGAGTACTCACCTCAACACGATTCCCTCGTAGCTGTTGTAATTCTTTTACTGGCCTTTGTAACAATTTATCACCTACTACTTCTAGCTCACGAGGTAGTGTTAAACAGTGCGCCCAACCAGATTCATCACTCACACAATCAATACCTGGGAGTCCAAACCAACCAACTAAAATGCGTCTACCTTTTGGATCAAGCATTGTCTGAGGAGCATAAAATTCAAATCCGCGATCTAACTCTGTAAATGATCCATGGTTAAATACGCCATTTTCCCAATTAATTTCTTCACCAATTAAATACCCTGATTGGAAAATATTTTGATATTTATCTCCTTCCGGTTCCATTCCCTGAGGCGATATAATTATAACACCTTTACCATTTTGAGTAAAGTAGTCTGGGCATTCCCACATAAAGCCGTTCCCTTTAAACTGGGTCTGAACTTCTCCTTTATAATTCCAATGAATTAGGTCTTTTGACTCATAGTAAACGACTGTTCCCTGATGATCATCTATTTCAGCTCCAACTAAGCAATAAAATGATTCATCAATCTTGAAAACTTTAGGGTCTCTAAAATGCTCGGTTACATTTTCAGGCGCAGCCTTAATCACAGGCTTTGGATATTTTTCAATATGCCCTTCTTTATCCATAATTGCTAAACATTGTGTTGGATAACGAACCCACTCTTCATCACGCGCATTCCCTGTATACATTAAATATAATTTTTCATCATGTTCAATCGCTGTCCCGGAAAATACACCATGACTATCAAAAGAACGATCGGGTTCTAAAGCAATCCCACAATCTTTCCAATGAACTAAATCCGTTGATGTCGTATGATACCAATACTTCACCCCATGTACAGGACCTAATGGGAACCATTGATAGAACATGTGATATTCCCCGTTAAAGTAACTAAATCCATTCGGATCATTTAATAAACCTGTAATTGGTTGATTATGATATGTTTGTCGGTAACAACACTGACTAACCTGCTGTTTTAATGCATCATACTCTTCTTTTGATACCTCTTCGATGCGTCGATAACGCTGTTCTCTCGTCCACTCCATCTTCTGCACACTCCTTAAAAAAGTAATCGTTTTATTTTATTCTTACTAATATAAACTGCTTTAATCTCCAAAGAAATTAAAGCAGTCATTTTGTTAATTAAACATTTTGTTTTTTGTTAAATAATTTGGCTAAAATCACTGTCGCAATGAATCCAATCACAAATGCGATTACTAAAGTCACCATGTATTGGATCATTGATTCTGGACGAATCACAATAACTCCAGGAATTCCTGCTGGTCCAGGAGAAACTGATAAAACCTGCATAAACGTACAGTAAGCAGAGGCAACAGCCGAACCAATTAAAGCTCCAATAAACGGATATTTAAACTTTAAGTTAACCCCAAACACCGCTGGTTCTGTAATTCCAAGTAAAGCAGATACTCCAGCTGCTGAAGCCAAGCTCTTCATCTTTGCATTACGCTTCATGAGATACATCACGGCTAAAGCAGCCGCTCCCTGCGCCACATTTGATGCTGCAACAACCGCAAAGGTTGGTGACCCGCCTAATGTTCCGATATTGGCCAAAATTTGCGTCTCAGCAGTTACTAATGAGTGATGCATCCCTGTAATTACTAATAATGGATAAGCTACACCATAGATTGCTCCCCCGACTGGGCCTAAGCTAAAGAATAACCACATTACAGCTTCTGTTAGTCCATCTCCTACCACGCGCATTGCAGGTCCAATGATGATAAATGTTAAAGCTGCCGTTAATAACACTGAAACTAATGGTGTAATGATGTTATCAAACATTGCTGGTACAATTTTACGTGATCGTTGTTCAATCTTAGCTAAAACAAATGATGATACGATAACTGGTAATACCGTTCCTTGATAACCTACTTTTGCAATCTCAAAACCAAAAATATTCCATGCTGGAACTGTACCATCTAATAAGGCTTGTCCATAATCATATCCATTTAATAAATCTGGATGAATCATGATTGCCCCAATAACAGCCCCAAGAACGGGTGTTCCTCCAAAAATTTTAGTCGCTGAGAATCCAATTAACACTGGTAAGAACGTAAAGGCTGCATTTGAGAATAAGTTAATCATCTCAGCTAAATCGGCCGTTTGCGGATAAGCTTCAACTAAAGACTTCCCTTCAATGAATAACCCTTGTGCCGTTAAGACGTTATTTAATCCCATTAATAAACCAGCAGCAACTAAAGCTGGTAAAATAGGAACAAACACATCAGCTAACGATTTTAGCATACGTTGGAAGACATTTAACTTTGATCCAGCTGCTTCTTTTAATTCTTCTTTACTAACTTCTTGAATATTAGTTACTTGCACAAACTCACGATAAACTTGATCCACAATCCCCGTTCCTAAAATAACTTGAAATTGCCCTCCATTATTAAATGTTCCTTTAACAAGATCCATTGCTTCAATTTGATCAACATCAATTTTTTTATCATCTTTTACAACAACTCGTAAACGTGTGGCACAACTTGCAACACGAATGACGTTGTTTTCCCCACCTACAAAAGCAACAATTTGTTTTGCAGCTTCAAGGTATTGATTATTTGCCATACTGATTCCTCCTTATATAAAAATGAAACGTTTCATTTTTATTCCTAAAAAAGAAACTACTCATTCACTTAAAAATGAAACGTTTCACTTTCTATGGTATAATCATAATATATTTTTTTGTAACCGTCAACATTTTTTAACGTTTTCAAAAAATGTTTTCATTTAGTCTAAGTTCTATCCGTTCTTACTTTTTTCATAGTATCTTTCACTTTAATGAAGATTAATTCTATAAGAAGCGATCTGATTGAAACATGTTTAATGATACTAAGTCTGATATTCTATAAATCTATTTGTATATATTAAGCAACCGTCATTCAAAAATCATCAATAACACGCTCACTATGTATAGGAAAGTTACTCAGAATCTAATCCATAAAAAAAGACAGCCTCTTTTTTCGATTAGCTGTCTTTTTGTCGTTTCGTTGTATTCCCTTGGATAAAGTGTACAGGTAAAAGAATTTCTTTTTCAATCGTTTCTTTATTAATCAAATGAATGATTGCTGCAACACTCTCTTTAGCTATCTCTTCAATCGGTTGACGAATCGTTGAAATTTCAATTTGATCATGTTTAGAGGATTTCACCCCATCAAAACCAATAATCTGTACGTCATCTGGAATTGAAATTTGATGTTTTTCTAAAAAATTAATCACTTCTAAAGCATAGGCATCTGTTACGGCAAAGATTCCATCAATTGAATGTTCTTTAATAATTTTTTCTAGTAAAAACTGCTCCATTTTCTCATGAAACTCAGATTGACTGCCAATTAAATCAAAGATCTCATAGGTCTTTTGATATTTTTCGCAGTAATCAATAAATCCTTTTTTTCGATTCCTTGTTGTATTTTCTTTCTTAGAACCAGCTCCGATAAAACACAGTGATTGACATCCCGCTTCATCTAAATGTTTTGCGGCTAACTGGCCACCTAAGAAGTTATCACTACTCACATAAGGTACTTCATCATTAAAAAAGCGGTCAATACTGATCAATGGAATATTCGATGAAACATAATGTTCAATATCACTATATGTAATCGCAATAATCCCATCTACTTGATTCTGTTTTGCCATCGTCAGATAAGATAATTCGGTTAAATAGTCACCTTCGGAATTACAAAGAATCATTTTATACTCATGTTGTCTTAAATTTTTTTCAATGTTATAAGCCAATTCACCAAAGAAAGGATGCCAGACGGTTGGTAAAATGAGTGCCACCGTATTCGTTCGGCTAACTTTCAAACCACGCGCATAGACATTTGGCTGATAATTTAGTTCTTTGATAGCCAATTCAACCGCCTGTTTCGTTTTTGGCTTTACTTCAATATTATTAATCACTTTCGAGACAGTTCCAACCGAGACACCAGCTCGTTTGGCTACCTCTTTTATCGTTGACACGTTTCAATCACACCTTTATTTATCCTAATGATCGATTATGAACCTCTCATATTATTTTCATACTGGCGGAAAGGAAGGGATTCGAACCCTCGCGACGATTTCTCGTCCTAATGCCGTTCCAAGACATCCTCTTGAGCCACTTGAGTACCTTTCCATCTTTAAATTATATCATGCCATTATCTTTTAGAATAGGTTGTTAGAAAAAAGAGTACTCAGTTTAAGAGTACTCTCTATCCTTTTATTGAAGTTCTGCTAATACCTCATCTAACTCATGAAGTAATGTTTGAACATTTGCTTCCGTAATGACTAGTGGCGGTTGGAAGGCTAATACATTTCGATTTAATCCATTCTTTCCAACGATAATCCCACGATCCTTTAACTTTTCTAAAATGACATCTGTTTCCTCTGAAGCAGGTTGTCCGTCTTCTTTAACTAGCTCCGCCCCTAACATTAAGCCGATGCCACGAACATCTTTAATTAATGAATATTTAGCTTGAAGAGCAATGAGTCCCTCTTTTAACATCTCTCCTAAATGAGCGGCTGTCTCACATAACTCATATTTTTCAATATAATCAAGCACGGCAAGCGCAGTCGCAGATGAAACAGGATTTCCCCCTAATGTCGATGCCGATGGTTTAGTAAAAGCCTTTGCTACTTCATCCGTCGTACAGAATGCTGAAATTGGCATCCCATTTCCTAATGCTTTGGCCACTGTCATAATATCAGGCACCACATCGTAATGCTCAATCGCAAACATTTTACCAGTTCGTGCAAATCCAGTTTGAACTTCATCAATAATTAATAAAATTCCATTATCTTCTAATAATTGTTTTAACTCTTTAAAGTACCAAGCAGGTGGAGTAATAATTCCCCCATTCCCTTGAATCGGTTCTGCGATTAGGGCTGCAATATGATTAGCACCACGTGCTTGAATAATTTCTTTGATGCTTTCAATTGACGCTTTTGCAGCTTGTTCTAAATCAGTGTTACTATCCCACACCGTTTTTGCAAAGTGAACCTTAGGTGATAAATCTGGATCTGCTCGCCACATTGGTATTCCTGTTGCACTCATCGTTAAGTAGGTACGTCCATGTAGGCCATTCTCTAACGCGATAAACTCATTTTTTCCTGTATATAAACGTGCAAGTAACATTGCCCCTTCATTTGCTTCAGAACCTGTACAACAGAAGAATGAACGTCGTAAATCACCCGGTAAGACCGAAGCAAGTTTCTCAGCTAACTGAACCATTTCCTCTGTTAAATAAATAATCGTCGTATGCTGTAAGGTTTGCATTTGTTGAATCGTCTTTTCTAAAATTTCTGGATTACAATGCCCACAGTTCATCACCGAAACACCCGCAAAGAAATCTAAATATTCTTTTCCTTGATCATCATATAAAAATTGCATACTTCCTTTTACGATTTGCGGAGGATTCGCATAAAAGTGATTACGATGAGATGACGGAAGTAAGAATTCTTTCTTTTTCTCAATTATTTGATTAGCGCCAATCATTAATGACCTCTCCTTAATTAAAATTTAATGCTCCAAGCGTAAACCCTAAATGATCATAGTTTAATGATTTAAATAGATTCTGACACTCTTCTAAATTTGTGATTGCTTTTTTATACGTTTGAATAATCATTCTTAACGTCTCTAATTCATAATGACATCCTTCAATTCTAAATGTCTTTACACCTAATTCATGAAGTGATTTTAATAATGGTAAATAACACAATTCTTTTGATAATAACATGTGATTATTTCCTTTATTATCGCGATAAACAGGATGTTCATTATTTTTATCATCAATTAAAAGTAATGGTCTGGCATCTTGATACTGACGCCCTTTCTGTTCACTTGGTGCCATCACTTTTGTATTTTCATATAAATCATGACTCATATACATGACAACTGGTGAACCATGAACAACCATTTCCATCGGTAATTGAGTTTGAGTCACTAATTCTTTTGTATTTTTAACTGGTGACTCATTTGAAATAGTTCCTGTGCTTAAACCTAATTGCTGATAAAAGTTAGCTGCAATTGCATTATAGATATTTAAGGCATGGTCCCCTCGCATTGAATATCCTAATGATCCAAACTTATGCATGCTTCCTAAGTTTGTCACGAGTAGTCCATCAATTCCTAAATCTTGATCCGTCAATAAATGTTGATATCTTGCAAAATCATCCTCATACATCATGGTCGGTAACCCTAAATAAATTTTTGATTGTCCTTTTTGTGAAGTTAAATCTTTAATTTCCTTTTTACTAAACGGCAAATTAGGTTGGAAAACCTCGCCCGATAAATAAATATAATCGACACCCTCTTCAATGGCCATTAAAGCAGAGGCGTAGTTATTTACTTTTACACTTAATGTTGGTTGATGATGTGAGATTCCCTCAATAGTGAATGCCTCTTGAATTTCTTCGACACGCTTTTGTGTTAGATCAAGTTCATTAACTGGTTTACTAAAGACTTTCCCCGTACTATAAAATTTTCCAGTCCCCTCGTAACGTTCATTAATATTACTTAAACCTGGTTTTCCAAACGCATAAGCTGTCGAAAAATCACGTTTACGATTATTAAATAATGTCTGAGATTCTTTTTTACGGTCATAGACGATAGGATCATCAATGTATCGATCAATCGCATCGCGATAACTATTAATAATCCCAATTAAATACTCTGCATCTCTCATACGCCCTTCAATCTTAAATGAAACAACTCCGGCATCAATTAATTCTGGAATATGTTCATACATATACATATCTTTCACTGCCATCGGGAAAGTTGTATTATATTGTAAATTCCCATGATTAATTTTATATCCCCAACGACAAGGTTTCATACATCGTCCACGATTACTACTATTTCCAAACAAAATTCCACTATATGTACATTGTGCCCCATGTGCCACACACATATCACCATGAACAAAGTACTCAAACTCCATATCTGTTTGAACAGAGAATAATTTGACAGTGTTTAAATCAATATCTCGTGATGTCACTACACGCGTCACACCTAGTTCACGTAACTTTTTAATCGTCTCTAAGTTATGAACATTCATCATGACTGATGCATGAATATTTAACTTTAACTTTAACTTCTGCACGAGCGCAATAATACTCATATCTTGTACAATAATCGCATCTGGAGCTGCTGATTCTAAGAAACGTAAATAATGCTCTGTCTCTAGCAGATCTTCAGAGCTTAATAAATTATTTACCGTGACATAAACTTTCTTTCCAAGTTCATGTGCCATCTGAATTGCTTTGACAATCTCATCATTCGAAAAATTAAAATCTTTACGATGCAGACGCATATTTAAAATTTTTCCACCTAAATAAAATGCATCTGCTCCACTATGAAGAATCTGCTTGAAAATTTCAAAATTTCCTGCCGGCGCAAGTAATTCGACTTCTTGCTGATTAAAATATCGACTCATATAACTCCCCTTATACTTTAATAAAATATCTCCTCTATTATATCATTTTTTCGACTTAATTCTAAGTCATCCACATAAGACCTACAAAAAAACACCAATGAGCAAAAGGCTCTACTGGTGTTTTTTCGATATTAACGTCCACAACATTTTTTGTATTTTTTACCGCTTTGACATGGGCATGGTTCATTACGTCCAACTTTTGTTGATTTCATTGGATTAATCATTGGGACAACGACTTGATTAGATTGTGCGTCATTTAATGAAGTAGCTTCTTGATCCACTTGACGGAATCCTTTACTTTCCCATGTGCGTGCATAGTTGAAAGCATCCATTAATAAAATCATTAATGCTTGTCCAACATTGTATGATTCAATTTCAATTCCACGACTTTCAAGTGCCATAAAAGCTAATTTCGCTTGATATTTATAAGTGAAGGCGACACCCATTTCATGTGCAATTTCACGTGCCACATTTACATCATCACAAATATTTTCAGAAATGAATTTGCAAACTTGTTCTAGTTGTGGTGTCCACTCCCCTTGATCTGTACCAAATTGCATAACCTCTTCTTTCGTTGGCATGTAATAAGGTTTATCTTGTTGCATGTCATATAGTGCAACAGCATCCATCTCTGAATCAATTAATAATACATCGCTTACTAATAATGGACCGAATGATTGAACATCACCCTTGAATGTTAGTTTACAGAATAACACGTTTAATGCTTCTTCTGCTGTTAATTCTGGTGCTTCATATTGATTGAACACTGAAATTAACTGATTGAACTCACAAACTCCATATAAATTTACTAGCGCCTTCATATATAAGTAAACTAAATCAACTCGAACTTTAGCCTCTTCTAAAGCTGCTTGATCAATTGATTGGTAAGCCTCTTTTACCACTTCTGGCATCACATAAACAACCTCTTTACCATTCATAACTGGTAAAACATATCCTAGGCTATATAAAATATGAACGCATCCGCTCATGACATCATCAACAGATACATACGTTTCATTTGCGAGCATTACGAAATCACTCATCATGACGTCATCTAATCCACAAAGAATATACTCTAAGCGAGCTGAATCTGCTAATGTTGATTTGATACGCTCAATTAATCCACCTTTAGCTAATGATGAACATCCTTTTAAACCATGTGCATCCACGATTGCTTTTAATTCAGGTTTCTTTAATTTATTTAAAATTGTTTCAAAACTCTCATCATAATTACATTTAATCGCATTGGCAATCATCGATTCTTTAATAATATCATTCATATTTTGCATCAGTAATCCCACCTTACAAAAGAAAAGTCAACTCGAAATTTATACTGTACCATATAATAATTCAAATTGCAAAAGAAAATAATATAAAACGCCTCTACATTTCACTCACATTTTGTTGCTTTTTCGCGAATTAACCACGAAAAATGTAGAAAAATATATTTTTTAGCTTATAAATTCTCCGTTAAAAATGCAAACTATTCGTATTATACAAAAAAAAAGGAGTGAAATAAATGGCTTTGTTATATTTTTTTGAAATGTTATACACACTTATGAACTATTGGGAGCTATTTTTTCCTAATTTTTCAAATTTATTTTAACTCTTCTTACAAATTGTTCCAATATATGACACTCAACTAAAAAGTTATCTTTCTTAATCGCTAGACTCTCTCCCCCCCAATGTTTCATATTCAATACTTATATTTTAAATTTAATTGCATATATTGTATCAATACGGTTAATGCAAACAAGGGGGGATATGATGGCGATTTTTTGGTATATTCTAATTGCCTACATTAGTATTTTTATTCATGAAATGGGGCATTATTCATCTGCCTATTTCTTTGGTGTTAAAGCCACTGACGTTATTACAGGCATGGGATTTAAAGTTATCTCCTTCAAAACAAAATATACGACCTTTACCTTTAACATTATTCCCGGGGGTGGGATGACCATCTATCCACAAAGTCAAGAATTAAAGCTCTCTCGATATAAGCAATTTATCATTTTAGGATCAGGTGTCACCTTCAACTATCTTGCTGCTATTTTGGCCACAACTTTCTATTTTGAAACCTCGCTTTTAAATGGTTTTATGGCCTTTAATGAAATGATTTTCAACTTTATTCAAACCCTTTTCACCCTATTTTCCTTTAACGATATGCTAACTCCACAAGTAGGTATGACCGATTCGATAGAACTCATTGCCAACCAATTTACAACGATAAAATTTATTCTCTTCATCTTCATTTTCATGAATTTATTACTCTTTCTCTTTAACCTTCTCCCCATCCCATTCTTTGATGGCGGCCAAATGCTGTCACTCTATACTGATCCATTACTATATAAAATCGGTATCTCAGCCAAACAACTCAATTTAATCAAAACAAGCATCAACCAACTCGTCGGCATTCTACTCATCACTATCGCCTGTTTACCACTCATCAATGAAATTTATCGCTACCTCACTCAAAACCACCTATCCACAAAAGTCATGATTAAGTGGGCACTTATCATTATCGGAACAATTTTGATTAAACGACTTCTCACTTCAATTATTCAGCATTTTAAACTTAATAAATAAAGGTCTGAGCCACTAATTAGCATCAGACCTTTTACTTTAACTCATCTTTTTAATCACTTTTGAAAGTGGTGGATATAAAAATAACGTCGCTAAAAATGTGCTTAATCCATTTCCAAGTGACACTTGAAAACCAAGTAACAAACGAATCCAAAGTGCTTTCGATGTCATTCCACTCATCATCATAAACGGTAAATCGATTAACGTCCCACATAAAAAGGCTAAAACAAACCCTAAAACGGCTAAAAAATATTCCGATTTCAATCGTTTCCCAAACAGGTGATAAATCAAAGTATAGCTCGGAAAAACGAGAGCATACATGAGCGTCCATAATTGAATCCCATATACCAGTAACAATAATAAACAAAATAATAATACAGTCAAAAAAGCATGTTTCTTCGGAAGCGTCACACTGTACAATAGCACAGTGAAATTAAAGAGTTCGACATACATGACCATTGAACCACAGCTATAAATGATAAATAAGAGTGTCGCCAATAGCGACACTCTTGTCATTTCTTTCACACTCATTCTTACCAACCCATGTTACTTGTATAACTGAATGTTACCATATCTCCATCGTGAATCATTAAGCTATCAACACCTGGTGCTTGTCCAATTGGCATCTCTAATCCTTGAGAAGGTGATTCATAACTATACATCCACCAAGGACCTGTTGCTCCATTTTCCTTTGCACTTAACCCTAAAAATCCAGTAATATATAGACCGTATTCAGACTCTTCAGCTTCTAGCTGTAACTCGTCTTTATACTGTACTAAAACTTCTCCTAAAGACTCAGCATCCGTTTTTAATACTTTATTATCTAATAACGTTTCTTTGCTCTCATCATTTAAGATCGTAATCGTAATTGACTTCTCTCCCTCTTGTTTACTCATCGGTGAAATAGTAAATCCAATCACGACAACAGCTACAATCGCTACCAATGCGATTAATGCCTTTTTCACATTCAATTTCATGAAAAATCCTCCTTAATACGATTTTGAGATAAACTCAACTTCATCAACTTCAAATACAGCATTCACTTCAACAGAGAAAGCAAATAATAAATTAGCAATCAAATTAGCAAAATCAATGACCAACTGCGGAACATCTAGCCCGTCTTGCTCTAATAAATATAAATTACGAACAACTTGCTTCGCTTGACATCTTGCAATATGATACCAAGAAGAAACTTCATGCCCTGTCGGATAAACAAAACGATTCAGACGTTCCTTATTTTTTTCCTTTAACGTATGAAGCATGTCTAACCCTTTGTTCAAATCCTCCTCACTGACGGCTAAGCGACCTCGAATCGATCCATTTAAATGTAAGACCATCTCCATTAACCACCATGTCTCTTCCTTAAGTGGGGTGGATAAAGAACAAATCATCCCAAGTGTTGATGATAATGTATCCGTTAATACTTCATGGTCCACTAAACGACCTTTTTCGTTTAAAAAAGGATACGCAATTAAATCCCAATTTTGACTCATGATTTTACCTCTCCCTACGTTTTATGCATGGCCTTCAATATTATTCCACGTCACTCTGTTAGTTGCTATCCTATTATAGCGAAACCATTAAAAACTAACAACTATGAAAGATAAAAGAAAAGAAATTTTTAAAATCTCGTATTCTTATTAATAAAATAAACCATAATAAAAACGGTACACTTTCATATCTTCTAATCATGTGATAAGAGACGTCGGTGTCTTAGCATCACAATAGATTCTTCCTTGAATAAAGCAGTATAAAAAAACACTGAAAACATTCAGTGTTTTTTTATTTGATAAAATATTGCTTTAAACGAACATCATACATCATATGAACAAGGGTCTCCTGATCCAGGTAGGTATAGTTTACACTCTTAAATTGATAATCATCCCAATTAGTACTCGGTAAACTAGATATTGTTAAAAGTGAACTTTGATGCTGACTTTCAATCTCTAATGGACTATATAATGTATAAGTTTCTCCGTCTTCATCTTCAAATGTATACATCACACTTTGGAGATTATAATCTGAATTATTTCTTAAATACGTCTGTAACACGACCTCGTCATCCTCTTTTTTCAGTAACGTAGCCTCCACAAACTCAATCTCTTCTACTTTAACTAATGGATCAATCATTTCTTGTTTAGTTAATTGATTGTAAGTATAAAAATCCCGTCCAACATCGTAGGTCACAACGGTCTCTTGGTAATTATCATCAACCATTTTAATCGTAAAGCGCGTCATTTTAAGATCATCTATCTGTAAACTACTTGGTCCAACACAACGAATCCAGCCACTTATATCATTTGGCTGTAATGTATCTTGCGTCACAATGGTCGTATGACGACCATTTTCTAACTCTACCTCAATCGTTAATCCTTTAATCGTATGCTTAGAATTATTTTTTATTCTTGTTTGATAGATAGCTAAATCACTACCTTCTTCTTGTTCAACAGATGCATCAATAAACTCAATTTCTCCAACACCAACGTAATGTCGGTCCACTTTTCCATCTGGTACCTCCATCTGACAACCACAGAGGCCTAACATGGCTACAAGTAATAACAATAATCTAAATTTTTTCTGTTTCATCTATCTTCATCCCTTTTGACTTTTCTACTATTAAAATGAACTCAAATAGATAAAGTTATACCCCCTGCCCTAATAAAAAAAGCAAGAGCGATTCGCTCTTGCTACCTTATAATAATTTTCTTCCTAAACCACTGTTATATAATCGATACCACTGTTCTCGTGTTAATGTCACCTTCATCGCTTCACAAATCGCCTGTAAGCGAGCAGGCGTCTTCGTTCCAACAATCGGCTGAATTTGTGCAGGATGACGCAATAGCCAAGCGACCATAATCGCTTCACGACTCACTCCATATTCATTAGCATACAACTGAATGAGTTTAATCATCTCTTCATGTTCTGATGACACTTCCTCTTTTGTTAAAGAACCACCTGCTAGCGGTGACCAGGCTTGCAACGTGATTTGATGATGACGACAATATTCCAGTGTCCCTTGACTTCGATAATCTAACGGATTCACTAGTGAATTGACATTCAATCCTTCATCAATTAGATTAGATTGTAATAACGACAGTTCCATCTGATTGGCAACTAATGGTTCATCTAAATAAGACTGTAAGAAGTCAATTTGTGCGCCATTATGGTTACTAACTCCAAAATAACGAACCTTCCCACTTTCTTTAAGTTTAGAGAAGGCTTTAGCTACCTCCTCAGGCTCCATTAAGGTATCTGGTCGATGTAATAATAAACTATCTAAATAATCAACCTTTAAACGACTTAAGATACCATCAACTGAATGCATAATATGTTCATAACTAAAGTCATAATGCGGAGCCGATCCTTCATATAAATCATTCATTAAACGAATCCCACATTTAGATTGGATAAAAATTGATTCACGGTCTACTAATTTGGCATCCCAAATCGAAGAAAATACTGTTTCGGCTTTTCCACCCTTATAAATATCAGCATGATCAAAGAAATTAATCCCTTGTTCTAATGCCGCCTCAACTGCTTTTATAGCTGCCACTTCATCTGATTTTGTTAGCGGTATCTTAGCATCCCATTCTCCACCTAATCCCATACATCCTAAAGCAATTTGTGAGACCATTAAATCACTTTTTCCTAATTGTGTTTTCTTCATAATAAACCCCTTTCCTCATCAACTTAACATCCATTATATCCTATATTAAATCACTATTAAACAAAAATGACAGACGTTTTCACATCTGTCACTTTTATTGCTCTGATTTCCTCAATTATACCTTTAATAAATCATCAAATGATTGCTTTTGTTCTGATAAAATATAGGCATCAATATCTTTTTTGATAAATCGCCATTCACGGCCGACTTTATGGCCTTTTAAACGGCCATCTTTAATCATATTATAAATGGTTTGATGACTAACTCTTAATAACGAAGCCACTTCCGAAAGCGTTAAAATTTCACGCTCGTCTTCTTTTGTCACTAATGATTGTGTCCGTTTTTTCGCTCCAGATTCACTAAGCGTTTCACTTAACTTTTGAAGAACGAGTACATCAGTCGACTCCAGCGTTGTATCACCACAGCAAGGACAAACATAAACAGTAATTCCCTCAATATGTAACTTTAAGTTTCCAAATCCAGACTGTATTGATGTCGTCTTGACCTCTAACTCATGTAAACATTTCTGACAAACTTTTTTCATAGGCTCACTCCCCTTCTCCATTCACTCTCCATTCTTAGTTGACTTCTTGATTCACTCACATAAATGTAATCTAATAACCGGACGACTTACTCTTCCTTGAATTAAGATAAAAACTCCTATTGATTAGTACTAATTACAAAACATTATAAACTAATTTTTTCCATTTTTAAAGAGTTGTGTCCTGAAAAAATATAAAATTAACACGAAAAATAAGTTGACAGTTCACTTTTTTTTATTCAAAAAAAGGTTAAAATCCAGAATAGATTTTAACCTTTTAACTATTTCCAACGTTTTAATGTTTTTAATTGTAAACAAAGTACCTGTTTTGTTAACCACTTTTGAAATTTATTCCCTGGCGATTGATTCACTATTTTTGAAATTTGTTGTTTCATTTCATCAATTGTTAAATTGGGAAGAATAAATTTCCCATTACGATAACATAAATAACAATATTCTTGAGAGAAGGTTCCATTATTTTCGTTCCCTAAAATACGTTCATTTAATGGTAAACCACAACTTTGACAAACTTTCTCCATTTTAATTCACTTCCTTCTTGATGAAATTACTACTAGGATTGTTCGCCATGATGTTCATAATGTTCGTGATTTTCATGATACTCCGGTTGTTGCTCAACTTGATGTTGTTGAAATTGATGTAATTTGGAATCTGATTTATAAGGAACGCGGCCTGAGGGAATCAATTGTGAAGCAGGACCTACATGATAATCTTGGTCATCAAAGAAAATATGTGCATTAAAGGCTTTTAAAACTTTATCCTTGGCAACGCCCCCTAAGAAGAACATCTCATCTATTTTACATCCCCATTTGCGTAACGTTAAAATAACACGTTTATGAGCCGGTGAATTTCTCGCCGTCACAATCGCAATTTTTAGTAGTGAATCATCTTTTTCTTTAATTTTAGAAAGTGTCTTCAATAATTTCGCAAATGGACCTTCATTCATTGCATTTTCAGCATTTGCATTTTCGTTTTCATAGAAAGCTTCTAATCCTTCTTGTTTATAAATTAATTCAGATTCATCAGAGAACACAACCGCATCTGCATCAAAAGCAATACGGATTTCTTTTTGGTTTGGATGATAATCACGAGGTGCATCATAAACTAGAGCAGCTGCAACCCCTTGATCAATCGCATCTTGAACTTCTTTTTCATTACGAGATAGAAATAGATCAATATTAAATGCCTCTAAATAAGGGTGTTTAGCCTCCCCACCCGTAAAGGCTGCTCGGACAATATCTAATCCATATTCTGAGATACTATTAAAAACACGCAATCCTGTCTCTGGACTATTACTTGATAAAATAATCACCTCAACAATTGGCTCTTCAAACTTCTCATTTAAGCTTAGTAAAGCTTCAATTAACGGAAAAGCTGTCCCCTTTGGTAAGACAGTATTCTCATGCTCAATTTGATAATGTGTATATGCTTCAATTCCATTGTTCTCAAAAATTTGATTTTCATGTTCAAGATCAAATAAAGCACGACTTGAAATTGCCACCACTAACTTATCGCTTAAATCATATGCCACCTTTACTCACCTCTTACACTCATATTTAACATTATATGTGGATAACTTTATACACTCATTATATATATTTTTTCCCATTTTATCAATATAAGTCAACTGATGTCTAATATAAAAAAGCTGTTGTTTACTCTAAAATCCCCTTCTAAAACAATATAATTAATGTTAAACACCTTTCTTTGAAATTAATCAACAATGAACGTTAATCGTATTAAATAGACAAAGCAACCAAAAATTAACCTTAAATACTAAAAAAACTATCTCTAAAAGCTCCCATATAAATTCATAAATTAAGTTACTTGATAACGCCATCAATATTAAATAATGTTCATCAAGTGACTCATGATAATGTCCCGCCTCATCTATGCTTTCTAATCGTCTGTTCCAAAAATGATATGCCACCTTCTAAAGCATACTTGCTTCAAAAATCAATATTTAAAATACATTCAGAGTTTGGGAGAGGTGATAGTGGTTCCCGCTGCTCTCCTTCAAAATAAATATGAACGTTATATAACTCCATTAAATCAGCGCCCTTTCCGGAGGCAATAAAACAAACTGCATTAATCTTACATTGAGCGTCTTTAAACAACTCCTTTATCCAACGATCGACACTATATGAACGAGTCGTCATCAGTTCAATCGATAAAGATTGTTTATCTTGTTGTTGAATATAACCTAATAGTGGAATCCACTTGCCAAGACCACTATAAGTGACCTGATCTAAAAACAAACGATGATCAAAGGCAATACTTAAGGTTGAAATCGGAATTTTATTCGAGATTACACCTGCTAAAATTCCCACTGCTTGCGCTTTTGCAACCATGAACTCATCAGCAGAGAAATACACTTCCACTTCTAATGCCTGTAAATAAGAAATTAATGACTCCCCTCCTGTAAAAATAACTTGATCAATATTTAATTGGTGAACAGATAAGCTTTCAAAAACCATTGGGGAAATAGATGGATTATCGGCTGAAAAAATGAAGATTTCAATAATTTGATGATTGAATTTCATTAATTGTTGTAAAAAAGAAAATAAAACTCCCTTTACATAAGTTCCCTCACACACTTCATTCATCTGAAATACAGCACGTAAATCTACTCCAATCTTCAACATCTCCATCTAATTCGCTCCCCTAACATATGTATGACAGTATATGAAGATTCCTCTATCATTTAGAACTTCCCTTAAAGAAAAAAGGCTTCTCTATAGAAGCCCTCTTTTTAATGTTGTTCAAATGTTTCGCAGCTAGCTGTCACATGATTAATTTGAACGTCTTCAGCATAACATTTTTGATGATCATTATGTTTACAATGACAGGCACTACATTTAATATTATTAACACCTGCTTTCTTAGGTGCAGCATTAAATTCTGTCGCAAATTCGGCGTCTGCTTTTAAATCTTGATCAGCAAAGCTTTTACATAATGTTTCATCTGTTGTTAATGCATGTGTTCCTCGAACATTGACAACTCCAGCATAGCAATTTCCATTATTATCATTATGTACACAATTATGTGCACCGCATTTGATTGACATAATACAACCTCCATTTGTGGCAACTATATAGTTTACCTCATGTATTTTCCCCTTTATTGATACAAAATATTCTCCTTTCATGAAGATAAAATTGATACAAAACGATTTTTTTACTTAAAATTTGACTTTTTTTATTTCTATAATCATTTTACTTTTCAAATCAAAAATTGCATGTTAAAATAAAGTCACTTTTATAAGTTAGACCTTATTTGAACGTTTTGTAGGTAGGTAGGTTTAGAAAGTTATAAAAGAAGTATAGGTAGAAACATTTAACAAAAAAGTTAAATGCTTGGTAGAACAGTAGGAGGAATTGAATATGAGTCAACAAGCAACAACTGCGAAACGTGACGGATTTAGTTCACGTTTTGGACTAATCGCAGCTGCTGCAGGTTCAGCAGTTGGTCTAGGAAACATTTGGAAGTTCCCGTACATCGTAGGAGAAAACGGTGGATCAGCCTTTATTTTAGTTTATTTAATTTCAATTTTAGCAGTAGGGATTCCAGTTTTATTGGCTGAGTTCATTATTGGACGCCGCGGTCAGGCCAATGCGGTTCGTTCATTTAAAAAGATTGCACCCAACACGAAATGGTCAGCAATTGGATGGATGGGAATTATTAGTGCCTTCATGATTTTAGGTTTCTATACAGTCATTGCAGGATATACCATCCATTATTTCATTTTAACCATTACTAATTCATTTGCTGGAATGTCAGCAGCACAAATTACTGACACTTTTAATAACTTCTCATCAAGTTCAACACCAATCATTTATACAGTGATTTTCATTATCTTATCACTTGCTATTTTATTTGGTGGAATCAAAGATGGAATTGAGAAATACACTAAAATATTAATGCCTGGACTTGTTGGAATTATCGTTTTATTAGTTATTCGTGCTATCACATTACCGGGAGCAGGTGAAGGAATTCAGTTCTTATTAAAACCAGATTTTAGTGAATTATCAATAAAGGCTATTTTAGATGCTTTAGGACACTCATTCTTCTCACTAAGTGTTGGAATGGGGACGATGTTAACATACGGTTCTTACATTAGTAAAAAAGAAAACTTAACATCCGTAACTTTCTCAATTGCAGCAGCAGATACAATGATTGCTTTACTTGCTGGACTAGCCATCTTCCCAGCTGTATTCGCATTTGGTATTGATCCAACAGCCGGACCTGGTTTAGTCTTCATTACTTTACCAAATGTCTTCTTACAAATGCCTGGTGGAGTTATCTTCGGTGCGTTATTCTTCTTATTATTATTTATTGCAGCTTTAACTTCAGTTGTCTCAATCTTCGAAGTTATCATCGCTTATGTTACGGAAGAATTAAAAGTTAACCGTCGTAAAGCAATGGGATTAACAACATTAGCAGTTATTGTAATCTCAACATTCTGTGCTTTATCACAAACATCGGATTCAGCTTTAGTCTTCAATGGGCATACATTATTTGATTGGATGGATTTATTATCAGCTAACGTATTACTTCCAATTGGTGGATTATTAATCATGATTTTCTTAGGATTTATCATGAAAAAATCTGACATTAAAGATGAATTACAACAAGGATCAAAATCAATTAAAAATACAATGGCTTACATCACAGTGACAAAATTTGTTGCACCTGTCGCTATTGCTATCGTATTCTTAACTGGAATCCAAGCCTTATTTAGCTAAGCAATTCTAAAAACTGTTTCATGATGAAACAGTTTTTTTATGCATTATTTCATATATCTAACATTAATCTTTCAATATACTTTGACATTTTCCGTTCATAATAATTATGAAGACAGTAATTCAATTCATATGAGGAGGTCAATAGACATGAATAATCATCAATTAGTTCAACTTTTAAAATTTACTAATCTATATCTATTTTTTCAAAATTCATCTGTATTATTCTCCTCCTTTACTAAAAAAATACGTCAAATGATTTTATTTGAAGATGAATAACATAAAAAAAGAGAAAGTTTTGGCTTTCTCTTTTTCTGTTATTCGTGAACAGTAACAACAAACTTTAATTGTTCTAACTTCTAACAAAACTTTCTGATGAGGTATTTTTAATGTTACTAAAATCCCCATCTTCATCAACCTCTAAATCTCATAATAAAACACGAAGAAATCCATACATTCCTCCCTTAATACCTTCATTTCATATAGTTAAACATTCCACTCTGCCAATCCTAAAAACACAAAAAGAAAGTTTTCAGTTTTAACAACCTCACTCAATAAAATTATTAAAAATATTGATTGAAATCTTAGCTAATTGATGCTCATTCAAATAAATCTTAATTAGATCATTTACTGTATCAATTAACCCTCTTTATAAATCCGATAGAATGACTCATCCTCCAAACACTATCTTTCTCAAAAAAATATCCGATTATTTCATGCGATAAAACTCATCTGGCTGACATCCAATTTGACTAATATACAATTTACGAGTAAAAGCTTTTATTTTATCCAGATGTTCTTCCACCATTTTTTCACCAACTGCTTCCAATGCTTTTATATTTTTTATACTGGCATTATCCATATGAGGACTGACATCAAATTGACTTAAATCTGGTTCAATTCTAAAATATTGATCCCGAATATGCTGGCACCGATACAGGACTTTTAATTGATGATCAACGGTCTGAGAACCTGCTGAACCATAAATATCAATGACAGGGACCACCCATCCCACTTTTCCCCATCTTTTAGATGATTCATACGGATACGTTTTACCTTTAGAACCTGTCCCTAATGACAAAATCATAATATCATCTGGTGACGGTTGAAAAGGAAACTTACAAGCTTCAACATAAGCGCATAACGCAGGATTATTCGCAAACATTCCCCCATCAATTAAGGAGTATGACTCTTCTTTAGACTGATTATTTAACTTAGCAACCGGAAAATACGTAGGAGCAGCTGTTGAAGCCCGAATCACCTCTCGAACTAAAAAATTTTTATCAACCTCTCGATAAGCATTCATCTGATTAAAAAAAATGGCTTCCCCATGTTCCACATCATACGCTGGAAACAAACATGGTTTCACCAAATCTTCTAACCGTAAGTCACCAAAATAATCAGCTAACATCTTTTCAAGCTTTTCAGCCTTATATAAAGGACTCGTTAAGCCAAAATAATCTATGATTTGCGTTTTCCATGACCGTTCAAACATTTCACCTCCATGAGCTAAGTACAAATCTAATACCTCTTTAGCACTATACTTTGCATGAGTACTTCCAAAACCATCTGGACAAAGATACAAGCCTGCTAAGATACTTCCTGTACTCGTTCCAGCAATCAAATCAAAATAATCACTAATTCTTGTATTGGGATTTTTACTATACTCTTGCAACAACTCTTCTATCTTTATCATAATTTTAGCTGGAATAATTCCGCGTATTCCACCTCCATCAATCGATAGCACTCGAATTTTCCTTTTCATCTCTATCCCCCTCCTACTAATTAATATATGAGCATATATACAATATAATAATTAATCATTCCATATCAGATGTGCCTGACTATTTATATCCTTTATTAAACTGGATAGGCGAAAAACTGGCCTTATCTTTTCATCTTAGAAGGATTTTTATTTTTAATAGCATACTAATAGCTTTCTGAACCACAGGCATAGTAAGTGATTGTCAAATATACAAAAAAGAGACTAGCAACTAGTCCCTTATAAAATATCAGGTAATAATTCGATATAAAAATCAGAAAAATCATTTTGTAATGCCTCTTCTAATAAATCCTGAACTTTAGAATACAACCTAACCGATACATAATCATCATTAGGAAGTACATAAATAGAAATCCAAATCTTTCTGCCTGTGCGCACTACATCATACGTTGTTTCATGCAAATGATACGACTTTAGAATGGGTTCACATTTGTCTTTAATTAATACCATTGTTTCCTCTTCAGGAGCCATTAAAAAAATATCTCTCATCGCTGTTAAAACGGCACGAATTGGTAACGGTAAAATAAAACACGACAAAAAAATCGCAATGATTTGATCTAAATAAGGCAACAAAGCATCGAACCAAGGATGACTAACAAATGTAGGAACCAAAAAAGCAACTGACATCCCAAAACTTGCAATCGCATCAATGGACCACTCCATCATTTCTGTTTTCAAAATAGGGGAATTTGAATCTCGATTTAAGCGCCTCAATATTAAGATTACAATCACACTCAAACCTGCTGCAAACAACTCAAAATAAGCAATTTGCGTAAACTGAATATCACGCCCCCCATGAAACATCAACTGTACATTGTTTACGACAAGTGCCACTGTCACAGAAGCTAACACAAACCCTTTAATCGCAATAAACAACGATTCAACTTGCGAATAACCATAAGGTTGTTTTTCACTGACTGGCTTATAAAGTAGTGGAACAAGCTTTAATGAAAATAAGATCATCATCAACTCTGATGCATCATAAATTGAATCCATTAAAACAGCTTGCGACTTTGACAGAATAGCCATCAGAAGCTCCGCTAATACAAATAAAACCCCTGCTCCTAAAGAAATTTTCAAAGCTATTCGTTCTCTCTTCTCTTCTAAGCGCCTATCCATTCTTTCACAACTTTCTTTATCATTTTATATTCTATTATATTAAAGTAAATGAAAAATTACGCATAAAAAAATCGATACTAATATAAAAACGTTCTTTTAGACAACTATATCTAATTAAAAAACAACAAAAAAGACATCCCGGTGAGGATGTCCTTCATGATATTAAATGGTGCGGGTGACAGGAGTTGAACCTGCACACCAAAGGTACTAGAGCCTAAATCTAGCGCGTCTGCCAATTCCGCCACACCCGCAATTTGATTACTTTTTTATTATATCATCTTTTCAATAAAAAACAAGTAGAAAATAAAAAAAATGGTGTCCTGCAGAGGACTCGAACCTCTGACCCTCTGATTAAAAGTCAGATGCTCTACCAACTGAGCTAGCAGGACACAATTTAATTGGCTGGGCTAGCTGGATTCGAACCAGCGCATGACGGAGTCAAAGTCCGTTGCCTTACCGCTTGGCTATAGCCCATTTTTTCTTATTGTCTAGCAACACTCGCATAACACTTGTAAAGTTCAATAATGATTCATAACTTTTAGTTATTTTATCATTCTTTTCACTTTCAGCGTGTTATAAACGCTCGCTTATGCTTTTCTTGTTATGGTGGAGGATGACGGGCTCGAACCGCCGACCCTCTGCTTGTAAGGCAGATGCTCTCCCAGCTGAGCTAATCCTCCATATTTTATGGTGCCGGAAACAGGACTTGAACCCGCAACCTACTGATTACAAGTCAGTTGCTCTACCAATTGAGCTATTCCGGCTTTTTTTACATTGTCTAGCAACACTCGCATAACACTTGTAAAGTTCAATAACAATTCATAACCTCTAGTTATTTCATTGTTCTTTCCACTTTCAGCGTGTTATAAACGCTCATTTTTGCTTTTCTTTTAATGGTGACCCGTACGGGATTCGAACCCGTGTATGCATGCGTGAAAGGCATGTGTGTTAAACCGCTTCACCAACGGGCCTTTTCTGTCGTTCCGCTTGGTACACATATATAATATCACGCCTGTCGAATTGTGTCAACAAATTATTCAAACTTTTTGCCGAAATTTTTCTCTTTTTATACTATGAGCAAAAATCATCGCTTTATACAAAAAAAATCTATCTTACGATAGATTTTTTTCACCTTCAATTCCGAGCTCTTTAAGTTTTTCAAAAACAGGTTGAAGTGCAAGTTCTTGATTTCGATAAAAGATACTTCCACGAATATGGATAAAATGCCATCCAGCACGTTCAAGCACGCCTTGACGCTCAAGATCTTGTTCAATCTTTTCAACACCATAGAACGTATCACCGTCACATTCAATCGCTAAACGTTGACGCTCTCCTTCAACCACTAAATCCATTTGATACTTTCCAATGGACACCTTCGACTTCACAACATAACCACGAGATTCAATAGCTTTCATCACATCACGTTCTAGCAACGTTTCACACTCATGACTTATTAACTCATACATCGGTTTTGGATTTTGACAATAAGCTAATAATTCATAACGTAAATCTTCCGCTGATAACTCGCTAATAGAAACCGAATGATATAGACGCATCTGACACTTCGCGCGACTAGCTGCAACATTAAAACGTTGCGTGTACATCTTCTTATTTAATGCATTGTAACGCATATTAGGTGCGATAACTAAGGATAAGAACATCACATCACGCTCATCTCCTTGGAACGAATAAGCATCGCCACAAATAATCTGACGCTCAACCATGACCTTCTCCCCAACCGCATCTAATAAGAGTTTCTGAATTAACTTCGCTTGCTCAGCACCAAGTAAAGAAATCACACCCATGCTTTTTCCATCATATATTGGATTTTCAACACAAGCTTTAATATCAGAAACAATTCGCTTCGCCTCATTTAAATTCGTCTTCTTCTCATCTCGAGCACCATCTTCAACATAAATTGCCATCACAGCAGGATTAAACTGTTCAGATAAAACGGGTAATTTAAGCGGAATCATTTCATTATGATAAGCTAACTCATTTGAGAATCCGATAATTTCAGGTACACAACGGAAATGTTCCTTTAACATGAGCTTTCCTTTACTCGAAAAGACGCGGCAAGCAATATCATAAAGAGACGTTTGGAAATCATATGAATTCCCATTTTCAATATTATACAAATATCGACTCATCAAATCTTTAACTGACGCCTCAGAAATCCCCGGCATCATTGGACTAATCTGCTGATCATCTCCAACAATAACCACCTTTTTTCCACGCATTAAAATCGGTAAACTTAACACATTACACTGACTACTTTCATCAATAATAACCACATCAAATAAATCAGGATTCACCTTAAAATTCTCAATGGCCTCTTTGACCGGCATAATCCAAACTGGAATCGCACTTTGGCACTTCTCCATCTCAACACGAGCCTCACGTCTAAACTTCTGCGCCTGTCGTCCCGTTCCTTTTCCAATTCGATTCATCTTCTGCATCCATGTTTGAAGCGCACGGTCCTCTTCAGGCGTCACACGATCTAACTGATTCTTCCACGTCATTTTGAAAATTAATTGCTTAATCAATGAGATTTCTTCTTTTTCAAGCATTTGCATCTTTAACTCAAGCTCACCATTTTTCCAATCTTCAAGTGAATCTAAAAACGTCGTTAACTTCGCATAATCAAAAATCTCAGCCAAACTTCCAGGCATCGGCTCCACCATACCGATTGTATTCACTAACTCATTCGCAAATAACGGCATCGCCACCTTTAGTTCATGCAGCAATCCATAAAAGATTTGATATTGCTCTTTAATCTGATTTAATGACTGGATTTTCCCTAATATTTCAGCAAATAACTCTAAATCTTTATTCACTAAAGCATTATAAAGCTCCTGACCAACTGAATGAAGTTGTTCACCGATAAGTAGTGGCTTATATTTACTTAAAAGAACTTGATAAACCTCTTGCCACCCTTTTTGTCTTATTTTATTTTGCGTCAATTCAATCGAATAAGATAACGCCTTTAAATCAGATAAATTTTCATAACCAATTTTTTTATACCCTTGAACAATTGGTGATAAAAAGTCATTTAATTGCTGAATTTCTTCAAGGCATTCCATAATAATACTAAATTGCTTCATCTTTTGATTATGAGCAAACAATACCTGACTTTCATTACCATCAATAAACTCACCACCATTAGGTGCCATATTCTTATTCCAAATCTTTGCAAACTTAGCTAACAATTCGAGCTTTTGTCTTTGGGATTCAATGCGATTTAAATCATCTAACGTTGAAAGTTTTTGACCATTAATACGCGTATTTTCATAAAAGGCACGAATATCAGAATTAAATGTTAAATAAAGTCCTCCAATCCCTTTACCCGCTTGAAGACGTTCTTTCAAAGAAGTAATGATACTTTCATACTTTGGATGATCATAGTAATCACACTCAACCACATCATTAACAATCAATACTTCTATTTCATTGACTTTCATAATGATATCTTTTAGACGATTAAAGACAGTCTCCCAAATCAATGATCGTTCTTCATTTAACAAGCATTCTTCAAGTATCCGTTGTTCCAGTGGATCTTGTAGCTTCTCAAGCTTTTGACATAATGGTTCTAGTTGACGTCCAAGTTCATCAATAAACGTACGATTCTCTTCAAACTCGTATAGCTTTGGCATCAACTTAAGCTCTTGAATTCGCGTCGAGTAACACTGCTCTTCACTTAATAACTTGCGATACTCCTCAACGCTCATTAAACGACTTAACGCTGGTAACTTTAATTGAGCTAAATCTTTATGCTGTGCAGGAAGCATCCCTTTTAACTCCCACAACGTCACAAACTGATCTTCAGTTAGTGGAGACACTGCATCCATTGAGACTTTATCCTTAACCCAGCCAAATCGGTCCACCTGTTCTGCCACTAATTGCGCCATCTCATAAGGTTGACAAATCTTATCCTTCCAAACTTGACCTTTTGAATCTAATTCCTTGAAACGAACAATATTATTCTTTGTAATACTCATCTGGCGTCGTACCATATCTAACTGGCGACTCAACACTTGAATCTCTTTATCTAAAAGCTTTGTATCATAGGTCGCTAATCCTTCAGAAATCATTCGAATTGATTGCTCAATCTGCGCAAGTGATTGACGATCTCCACCTAAAAACGACACACACAACGATTGAATTTCTTCCGGTAACTTATCAATTAACACACGTAATGCCTTATCTTTCTCACTTGTCACCAATACACGCTTTCCATGCGCTAATAAATGAGCAATCAAATTAACAATCGTATGACTTTTCCCGGTTCCTGGAGGGCCTTGTACTGTTACAGCAACATTATTTGCTAAACGTCTAGCAATATCCTTTTGCTCTTCATTCGCAGGAAGTGGAAATAATAATTGTTCTCCAATGCCTACCCAATCCTTTAATTCATCCTGTGATTGCCTCAATCCATCTACATCAATAATTGCTTGAATCGTTTTTGGAATTCTTCCACCTTCTTCAAGATACTCAATCGTCGACTGTAAATCCTCTTTTAATAAGGCTTCTGAACGCTTTCGAATGAAAATCACACTCTGTTGCTTAACCATTGGAAACTTACTAACAGGTTCTACCTCATCTTTTCCTAAATACAATCCATTTGGATGCATATAATGAATCAATTGACGTAAAATTCCCTCCGACTCCTCAATATCAAACGGAGAGATCATCGATCCAGACACAGCTTCCTTCAGTTGCATGATTTCCTGCTGATTCGCAAACTCAACACCGGCTAAAACTTCTAAATCTAATTGATATCCTCTCGTGCTCGGCAATAACTTCGCCACACCTCTTTCGGCATCAAAATCTAACTCCAATTTCATAACGAGCATCGGGTGATGAATTGGATATTTTAATTGATAAGATAACACACCAATTCCCATCATAATTTCAAGAGATTGCTCTTCTGATTTCATCATCTGTCTCAGTTGGAAAAAGTAATCATACATTTTTTGAATCTGGCGTTTACGCTTTTGATTAAGAGCCCATTCTTTCCACTCTTCAATCCACGTCTCATACATCTTTAAACAATACTTCATATGAAGGGGTAAATCTTTCATTTTGTCGAGCGCTTCATTAACCTCAATAAACATCTCAGAATGTTGGATTAAAAATCTTTCCCATTGGGTTAACTCGATCTTCCCCTGATGAACATGACTCACCTTTTTTTGAAGCTGTTCCCAGTTTTGATTCATAATTTCTTCTAATTCAACACCCGAGCAAATCACACTTCCATCCTTAGTATAGTCAAATTGTAATAATTCAAAAATTCTCCCTAATTTATGATCAAACATTGGATAATCATTTTTAAAGACTTGTTGGTGCACCTCAAGATAAGCGTCTGCATCAACACCATCTCCTCCTAAAAAACATCCATCCCCAAGTGGCAACTCATCTAGCATCCAAGACTTTTCATACTGCTTCAACTCACGAATCGGTTGACTTGTTAAATGGCGGAGTGCTAATAGATATTCAAATAACTGCTTTACCTTCTTGTCCAAAATTTTCACTCCTTTAACTCACACTTTTCTTCATTATATCACGAAAAGCAACAATCTCCGCACCTATATATACATACATATTCCGACAAAATCTAAAAAAGGTGACCAGTCAAAGACTAGACACCATTTTTAGAACCTTCATTTACCATATATACCCCTTGTAGCTGTTCCATAAAATCATGATCCTTCGTTGAAAGACGTATACTTCCTATCACAACAATCATTAAAAAAGAAAGAACTAGAAAAAGAAACATTAAATACTTAAACCACCATCTACGTTTCTTATTATCATAATCTTTATATATATCACAATCTACAACCTCATCACCCACATAATCAATCACAACGCCAGCTTCCTTTAACTCTTCCTTATTAAGTTCTTCATAAACTAAAGAATCACCATAACAACTAATAGGAGTAATATTATTCTTTTCCATAATAATCCCTCCTCCTACTAACTATTATATTAAAAAGACTAAAAAACGACACAAAAAAGGGGCGTTCTCACGAATCACCCCTTTTAAATTATTTTGCCACGCTACCTGCAATATTTAAAACATCCCATGTTCTTGCGAATGGTGGTGCATAGCATAAATCTAACATCGCTAATTGATCAGTGGTTAAACCAGCAAAAATAGCTGTAGCTAAAACGTTAACACGTTGAACAGCATCTTTACGCCCAACAATTTGTCCACCTAAGATAACTTTTGTGTCAGCATTATAAATTAATTTAACATTAATTTTTGATTGCCCTGGATAATAAGACGTTTGATTCATATCTGTAATGAATACAGTTTTATAATTAATTCCTAGATTAATCGCTTCTTGTTCAGATAATCCTGTACGCCCAGCCTCTAAATTCATAACTTTTAAACAAGCTGAAGCTAAAGATCCGTTGAACGTATGATGAGCACCTGCTAAGTTTTCACCAATAATACGTCCCATCTTATTTGCGACAGTGGCTAAAGGAATATATGCAGGTTCAGATTTTAAAATATGATTAATACTTGCACAATCACCCGCAGCATAAATATCTTCAATAGAAGTACGACCTTCATGATCAATGACTAAAGCACCATTACGTAACATCTCAATTCCAGTACCTTTTAAGAAGCTAGTATTTGGACGAACACCAGCCGTTAAAACAACAATATCAACGTCAAATGTTTCATCATTTGTTTTAATTTGAGTGACTGCCTCATCTCCGACTAACTCAGTAACCGTTTGTGATAAATGTAAGTGAACATCATGTGCACGTAACTCTTCTTCTAATAAATCTGTAATTTCTTTATCAAATGTATCCACTAAAACACGATCATTTAATTGGAAAACATGAACCTCTTTTCCGTATTGTTTAGCAGCTTCGACTACTTCTAATCCAATAAACCCCGCTCCAACAATTGCTACACGTTTTAATGCCTCATTTTGCATAGCATGTTTTAAAGCTTCTCCATCCTCCATGCTCTTTAACGTATACACATGTTTTAAATCGACATTTTTGATTGGAGGAATAATGGCACTAGCACCAGTAGCAATCATTAACTTATCATATGTATCTGTGAATGTCTCACCAGTTAATAAATTTTTAACCGTGATACATTTATTATCGGTATCCACATTAAGTACTTCATGTTCAATATTAACTGTAATTCCAGATGCATTAAATTGTTCAACCGTTCTAGCAATCATCTTTTGTGAATCTTCAAAGAAGTTTCCAACAAAATACGGTAAACCACATGCACCAAAAGAAACATGTCTAGACTTTTCATATACTGTGATTTGTGCTTCTTTATTAGCACGTTTTAATTTAGCTGCTGCACTCATTCCTGCAGCAACACCACCTACAATAATGACTTTCATAATAAACCTCCTTAGGTTAGAAAATTTCATCATAGCTTATAATCTATCCATATGAAATGTAGCAAAAAAAAACACCCCGAAGGATGTTAATAATCATATTGGAGCGGGTGAAGAGAATCGAACTCTCACAGTCAGCTTGGAAGGCTGAAGTTCTACCATTAAACTACACCCGCGTATTGGGGCGACTGATGGGAATCGAACCCACGAATGTCGGAGCCACAATCCGATGCGTTAACCACTTCGCCACAATCGCCATGGCAGGGGTGGCAGGAATCGAACCCACACTAACGGTTTTGGAGACCGCTGTTCTACCGTTAAACTACACCCCTAATTATTTAATTAATGGTGCCGGAAGCAGGACTTGAACCCGCAACCTACTGATTACAAGTCAGTTGCTCTACCAATTGAGCTATTCCGGCATTTATTTAATTATGGTGGAGGATGACGGGCTCGAACCGCCGACCCTCTGCTTGTAAGGCAGATGCTCTCCCAGCTGAGCTAATCCTCCACTTAATGGTGACCCGTACGGGATTCGAACCCGTGTATGCATGCGTGAAAGGCATGTGTGTTAAACCGCTTCACCAACGGGCCATTAAGTAATTAATGGCGCCCCAACTAGGACTCGAACCTAGGACCCCTTGATTAACAGTCAAGTGCTCTAACCAACTGAGCTATTGAGGCATTTTTGCCTAGCGACGTCCTACTCTCGCACTTGCGTACTACCCTCGGCGCTAAGGAGCTTAACTTCTGTGTTCGGTATGGGAACAGGTGTGACCTCCTTGCCATCATCACTAGACTATTTAATTGGTGCCTAGGGCCGGAATCGAACCGGCACGGGTGTCACCACCCGCAGGATTTTAAGTCCTGTGCGTCTACCAGTTCCGCCACCCAGGCATTTCGTTTATTTCAAGGCACGCGCCTATTTTTTGAAAATGGTGTCCTGCAGAGGACTCGAACCTCTGACCCTCTGATTAAAAGTCAGATGCTCTACCAACTGAGCTAGCAGGACATCATTGGCTGGGCTAGCTGGATTCGAACCAGCGCATGACGGAGTCAAAGTCCGTTGCCTTACCGCTTGGCTATAGCCCATGATTAAAGTGGTGGTGGGGGACGGATTCGAACCGCCGAACTCGGAGAGAGCGGATTTACAGTCCGCCGCGTTTAGCCACTTCGCTACCCCACCAGCTGGTGCCGGAAGCAGGACTTGAACCCGCAACCTACTGATTACAAGTCAGTTGCTCTACCAATTGAGCTATTCCGGCATTTATTTAATTATGGTGGAGGATGACGGGCTCGAACCGCCGACCCTCTGCTTGTAAGGCAGATGCTCTCCCAGCTGAGCTAATCCTCCACTTAATGGTGGCTTGGGACGGAATCGAACCGCCGACACAAGGATTTTCAGTCCTTTGCTCTACCGACTGAGCTACCAAGCCTTTTTTAAAATGGCGGTCCAGACGGGAATCGAACCCGCGATCTCCTGCGTGACAGGCAGGCATGTTAACCGCTACACCACTGGACCTTTTGGTTGCGGGGACAGGACTTGAACCTGCGACCTTCGGGTTATGAGCCCGACGAGCTACCAACTGCTCCACCCCGCGATGTTATATTTAAATTTAATATGGCGGAGGAAGAGGGATTCGAACCCCCGCGACGCTTTCACGCCCTGTCGGTTTTCAAGACCGATCCCTTCAGCCGGACTTGGGTATTCCTCCATTTTATCCATATTCTCTTTGGTAGCGGAGGAGGGACTCGAACCCCCAACCTCACGGGTATGAACCGTACGCTCTAGCCAGTTGAGCTACTCCGCCATTTATTGTATTTGCTAATATTTAATTGGTGGAGACTAGGGGGATCGAACCCCTGACCTCCTGCGTGCAAGGCAGGCGCTCTCCCAGCTGAGCTAAGTCCCCATGGGTATTTATTTAATGGTCGGGAAGACAGGATTCGAACCTGCGACCCCCTGGTCCCAAACCAGGTGCTCTACCAAGCTGAGCCACTTCCCGAGTTTTATGGCGCCCCAACTAGGACTCGAACCTAGGACCCCTTGATTAACAGTCAAGTGCTCTAACCAACTGAGCTATTGAGGCATTTTTGCCTAGCGACGTCCTACTCTCGCACTTGCGTACTACCCTCGGCGCTAAGGAGCTTAACTTCTGTGTTCGGTATGGGAACAGGTGTGACCTCCTTGCCATCATCACTAGACTATTTAATTGGTGCCTAGGGCCGGAATCGAACCGGCACGGGTGTCACCACCCGCAGGATTTTAAGTCCTGTGCGTCTACCAGTTCCGCCACCCAGGCATTTCGTTTATTTCAAGGCACGCGCCTATTTTTTGAAAATGGTGTCCTGCAGAGGACTCGAACCTCTGACCCTCTGATTAAAAGTCAGATGCTCTACCAACTGAGCTAGCAGGACATCATTGGCTGGGCTAGCTGGATTCGAACCAGCGCATGACGGAGTCAAAGTCCGTTGCCTTACCGCTTGGCTATAGCCCATGATTAAAGTGGTGGTGGGGGACGGATTCGAACCGCCGAACTCGGAGAGAGCGGATTTACAGTCCGCCGCGTTTAGCCACTTCGCTACCCCACCAGCTGGTGCCGGAAGCAGGACTTGAACCCGCAACCTACTGATTACAAGTCAGTTGCTCTACCAATTGAGCTATTCCGGCATTTATTTAATTATGGTGGAGGATGACGGGCTCGAACCGCCGACCCTCTGCTTGTAAGGCAGATGCTCTCCCAGCTGAGCTAATCCTCCACTTAATGGTGACCCGTACGGGATTCGAACCCGTGTATGCATGCGTGAAAGGCATGTGTGTTAAACCGCTTCACCAACGGGCCTGTTCCCTTAATTCGACTTCTTTAGTTTACCATGTTTGTCATTTTATGTCAAACACTTTTTTTATTTTTTTTGACATCTTTAGGTTTGTTATCCTAAAAATCAGCACTCAATTAGTTTATCATGCCCATCTATCTATGTCAATGGCTTTTTTTATTTTTTATATAATAATTTGTTCTATCATCAGTAAAAGAATATCCTTACTTTCCAACAGTATATTAAATTTGAGCTGACTACCATAATTATACCAAATTAAAGTATTATGTTTACCGTTATCCAAACAACAAAATGATGTATTTGAATCGAAATTTATTTAATATGATTAATAAATAATTTTCTAAAAAGCCTCGTCTTTTAGATACGTTAAAATAAAAAAAGCATCAAGTAAACTTCATAAATGATATCTTATTATAATGCTGGGCTAAACCTCATAAATCTTCATTTCAAGAAGATTATCTTAAATAATTCAAACTAAATAGTGAAACCTGATCTATATGAAATTATACGCTGTTAGACTGAGGATTGTTTTTATATGAAAAATCTATAATAATATCCTTTTCTTCATTTTTAATCCATCTTCCTTACTCTCTAATCAACTAGTAACATATCTAAAAAAAGCAGACTATCAAAAGATGTATTTCCATATTTTAAAATAAAGAAAGAAATTAGGATTAATCACTATTAAATTTGAGGCTCATGATTATTCAAAGCTATTATACGAACACATCTGATATGGAGTCAACAACCCTAATTTGATGAATTATAATTCCTTATTTGAAAAATTCTATTATGCTAACACTATACTAAGTAAATTTGATTCGCTGTGTTTTAGATAAATGTTGATTGAAATATAATAAAAAGATGTTGACAGCGAACATCTTTTTTTATTTAGTAAGTTTTTATAAAATTTTGCAAAGATAACACTCTTCTGAGATACTTTCTAAAAGCTTGCCATAGTTATCGACTAATGTAGCCCTATCAAAAGTTACAGTGTCCTGATCTCCAACCTTGAAATTGATAATCTCTGCATTTTTAACAAGCGATAATATAGTCATCGAGTTACCTTGTAAAATCTCATTTAAGGAAGCTTTTGATGTTGAACCGTCTTCTAACTCAACCGTCGCCTCATCAAATAGTTTGTAATTAATCGTAATCTCATAAGGTTCCTGACTTGTTTGTAATTCAAAACTATCTAAGTACTCATGAGCTGGTAATCTTCCGATAATATTACCGACAGCAGAATTATCACCCACATAAGAATCTTTATAATTTAATAATTCAGTCATAGAAGTAACAGGAGTAGCTTTTTCACAACCTACAAGACCTAATAAAGTTAAAATCGAAAACATAATTAACTTCTTCATTACTATACCCCCTATTTCATATTATACAGTGAAATTAGGTTTTTCATCTCAATTATTACATTTAATATTACAGAATTCGGGGTTGAACATATGACATATCAACACTCTTCTAAAACAGAACCATTTGATTTATATTTAACATCTTATAATAACTATCTGTCTCCATTTCTAAAACTAGTTAATAAAGGTATACTATTCTTAAACTTCTAACAGAAGGAATTAACAATTTAATAGATAAATAGTTAAAGTAACCTTCTTCATCTATAAAGTATTAGCGTGATCATATCAATTTTCTTTAGTTATAAAAATTGAAACAGTGAATTACTACTAGATTCTAAAATCAGGGTAATTTTCTATTGTATATGACTTTATATATATCGTTTTATTCAGAACAAAAAAAAACATCCCGAAGGATGTTAATAATCATATTGGAGCGGGTGAAGAGAATCGAACTCTCACAGTCAGCTTGGAAGGCTGAAGTTCTACCATTAAACTACACCCGCGTATTGGGGCGACTGATGGGAATCGAACCCACGAATGTCGGAGCCACAATCCGATGCGTTAACCACTTCGCCACAATCGCCATGGCAGGGGTGGCAGGAATCGAACCCACACTAACGGTTTTGGAGACCGCTGTTCTACCGTTAAACTACACCCCTAATTATTTAATTAATGGTGCCGGAAGCAGGACTTGAACCCGTGTATGCATGCGTGAAAGGCATGTGTGTTAAACCGCTTCACCAACGGGCCATTAAATCATTTAATGGCGCGCCCAAGAGGAGTCGAACCCCTAACCTTTTGATCCGTAGTCAAACGCTCTATCCAATTGAGCTATGGGCGCTATTTAGTTGGTGCCTAGGGCCGGAATCGAACCGGCACGGGTGTCACCACCCGCAGGATTTTAAGTCCTGTGCGTCTACCAGTTCCGCCACCCAGGCATTTCATTTATTTCAAGGCACGCGCCTATTTCTTAAAAATGGTGTCCTGCAGAGGACTCGAACCTCTGACCCTCTGATTAAAAGTCAGATGCTCTACCAACTGAGCTAGCAGGACTTTTTAAAATGGCGGTCCAGACGGGAATCGAACCCGCGATCTCCTGCGTGACAGGCAGGCATGTTAACCGCTACACCACTGGACCTTTATTGAATGGTGGCTTGGGACGGAATCGAACCGCCGACACAAGGATTTTCAGTCCTTTGCTCTACCGACTGAGCTACCAAGCCTTTTTTAAAATGGCGGTCCAGACGGGAATCGAACCCGCGATCTCCTGCGTGACAGGCAGGCATGTTAACCGCTACACCACTGGACCTTTTGGTTGCGGGGACAGGACTTGAACCTGCGACCTTCGGGTTATGAGCCCGACGAGCTACCAACTGCTCCACCCCGCGATGTTATATTTAAATTTAATATGGCGGAGGAAGAGGGATTCGAACCCCCGCGACGCTTTCACGCCCTGTCGGTTTTCAAGACCGATCCCTTCAGCCGGACTTGGGTATTCCTCCATTTTATCCATATTCTCTTTGGTAGCGGAGGAGGGACTCGAACCCCCAACCTCACGGGTATGAACCGTACGCTCTAGCCAGTTGAGCTACTCCGCCTTTTGTTATTTATTTTTAATGGTCGGGAAGACAGGATTCGAACCTGCGACCCCCTGGTCCCAAACCAGGTGCTCTACCAAGCTGAGCCACTTCCCGAACTTTTATGGCGCGCCCAAGAGGAGTCGAACCCCTAACCTTTTGATCCGTAGTCAAACGCTCTATCCAATTGAGCTATGGGCGCTATTTAATTGGTGCCTAGGGCCGGAATCGAACCGGCACGGGTGTCACCACCCGCAGGATTTTAAGTCCTGTGCGTCTACCAGTTCCGCCACCCAGGCATTTCGTTTATTTCAAGGCACGCGCCTATTTTTTGAAAATGGTGTCCTGCAGAGGACTCGAACCTCTGACCCTCTGATTAAAAGTCAGATGCTCTACCAACTGAGCTAGCAGGACATCATTGGCTGGGCTAGCTGGATTCGAACCAGCGCATGACGGAGTCAAAGTCCGTTGCCTTACCGCTTGGCTATAGCCCAATGTTTATGGTGGAGGATGACGGGCTCGAACCGCCGACCCTCTGCTTGTAAGGCAGATGCTCTCCCAGCTGAGCTAATCCTCCACTTAATGGTGACCCGTACGGGATTCGAACCCGTGTATGCATGCGTGAAAGGCATGTGTGTTAAACCGCTTCACCAACGGGCCTGTTCCCTTAGTGCGACTTGATTATCTTATCATCTTTGTCGACTTCTGTCAAACACTTTTTTATCTTTATTTTCTTTTCTTCTTATTGCTATTCAACGCTGTATTATAATTATCATTATTGTTGAATAGCATCAAATGTTTTCTGTCTGATTTCTATTAGAAGCCTTACTTTTCTTCAAAAAAAGGTCAATTCTAACAAATATATACATTACAATCAAAAACACCTTAAATGATGTTAATAATCATATTGGAGCGGGTGAAGAGAATCGAACTCTCACAGTCAGCTTGGAAGGCTGAAGTTCTACCATTAAACTACACCCGCGTATTGGGGCGACTGATGGGAATCGAACCCACGAATGTCGGAGCCACAATCCGATGCGTTAACCACTTCGCCACAATCGCCATGGCAGGGGTGGCAGGAATCGAACCCACACTAACGGTTTTGGAGACCGCTGTTCTACCGTTAAACTACACCCCTACTTATTTAATTAATGGTGCCGGAAGCAGGACTTGAACCCGCAACCTACTGATTACAAGTCAGTTGCTCTACCAATTGAGCTATTCCGGCTTATATAATGGTGACCCGTACGGGATTCGAACCCGTGTATGCATGCGTGAAAGGCATGTGTGTTAAACCGCTTCACCAACGGGCCTGTTCCCTTAGTGCGACTTGATTATCTTATCATCTTTGTCGACTTCTGTCAAACACTTTTTTATCTTTATTTTCTTTTTTTCTCATTGCTGTTCAACGCTTTATTATATTATCATCATTGTCGAATAATGTCAAATGCTTTTTTCGAAAATAAATAGGAGTAAAATTAATTGATTCTACTCCTTAGGCTAACCTTATTAAACAAATATGGATACAGACCAAAACCATAAAACGAAATAATCATATTGCTTATAAATTTTGCATAATCAGTTTCCACCATAAAACAGCTAAATAACATTTTTATGCTAAGAAGGGAGCTAATTCCTATTATAAAGCACATGGTTCGCCTAAAAACACTTCTACTCAGCTGAAAATTGACATACCTCATTTCAAACCATATCCCCAATACGAAGCCACTATATCCTCCTATTGATCTAGCAAAATCACTAGATGAATTAAAGATAGCAGGTAAGAATACCAATAACGTTAATAAATATAGTAATTTTCTATTTTCTACTTTCACAAACAATCTATATGTAATATAGCTCATTAAGCTACCAATAATTATCCCACCTACAACATCTTTTGGATAATGTACTCCTAAATATAGTCGAGATAATCCAACTAATATAATAATTAAGATAAAAAAAATAGAATACTTATATTTTTTTAATAAAAGATATAGTGCTCCGTAAGTTGAGGCTGCTGCTTGAGAATGACCACTTGGAAATGAGTATCCTGTTGCGGTATGAACTCTAAGTGAGCGAATCCCTTCTTCACCAATTGGTCTTTTAGCTTTTACAATATTTTTGACTGTATTATTCAGCATTAAGCTACTAAACAAGGAGTAAGCAACATACTCTCCACTTGTTTTATCAATACACCAATATATTCCTAAAATTATAGAGATAATTAGTGAACTTTCACCAAGTATCGTTATCATTTCAAATAATTGATCTAAAAATGGTGTGTGAAAACTCTGAATGAATCTTAGAATATCTAGTTCCATCATGATATCCCCCTTTATTTATTTTTTCATTACTAGCCCTATACGATAAATTAAATAAGACTATATAAACACTTTAACTCAAAATTTTTTTCTATTTTCTCTCTAATAGTCCTCTCTCCTAGTTTAGAAATATTATCATAATATATTTTATTATGTTAACATCCTACTTAGACCACCTATTACTCTCAGGATAACCATAAATAAAAAATTCTCTTTTAAGAAGAGAATTTTTTATTTACTATAGTATTCAAGCATGCCACCTTCAACATTAATAACATCATAACCTAGATGTTCAAGATATTCTGTTACTCGAAAAGTACGGGCCCCCGATCGACAGATTAAATAATACGATATTTCTTTATTTAAAAAATCTTCTGGAGCTTGAAGTAATTCAGACATTGGAATATGTGTAGCTTGTGCTAATTTAGGCAGCGATAAGAACTCTATACTTTCTCGAATATCAATTAAGTTAATTGAATTTAAATTTGATTTTATATCATTAATATGGACTGATTTCATTGTATTCACCTTGCTATCTTTTCATTCTAACACGTTATCTCATTAAATAACAATGTAATACTTTTTTTAAAAAAACACCAGTAGAACTGGTGGTTTTCTCTGCGGCTGAAAGCCTCTGTTACCGGCCAGGGCCAAAGGCCCTCTGAATCGGTTTCCCTTCTGCACCACTTTTACTCACTGATCCTAAAAGGATCTCTTATTTTTTCTTTGGATTTTTTTGTCCTGTAAATGGATCATATTCTTCAAATAAGGTTAGCTGATCTGCTAGATAATCTTCTCGAAGTTGATCTCTGATGTATTGTTCTATCTTCTTTCTATTCCTTCCTACTGTATCTACATAGTATCCTCGACACCAAAATTTTCGATTCCCATACCTATACTTTAAATGCGCATGTCTATCAAAAATCATTAAGCTACTTTTTCCCTTTAAATAGCCCATAAATGCGGATACACTTAGTTTTGGAGGAATACTGACTAACATATGAATATGATCTCGACATGCATTTGCTTCAATAATTTCTACCCCTTTTCTTTGACAGAGTTCTCTAATGATTTGTCCAATACTTGCTTTATATTTTCCATAAATAGCTTGTCTTCTATATTTCGGCGCAAACACAATATGGTATTTACAATTCCAAGTCGTATGTGCTAAACTGTTGTTGTCCTTCATGGATAAACCTCCTAATGTATTGATAAAGTGGTCGGGAAACCTTTTTTATCTTATACATTAGGAGGTTTTTTTATGTTTATTACCACGCTAAAAGCTTTTTAGAACCACCTGCATAGCAGGTGGTTTTCATTTATACAATAAAAAAGAGCCGATAGTTGATCGACTCTTTTTATTCTATAATTTTTGAACATTTGAAGCTTGAGGACCACGATTACCTTGTGTTACTTCAAATTCTACTTTTTGTCCTTCTTCTAGTGTCTTAAATCCTTCTCCTTGAATTTCTGAGAAATGTACAAATACTTCATCACCATTATCTACTGTAATGAATCCGTAACCTTTGTCAGCATTAAACCATTTTACTGTTCCTATTGCCATATTTGAAAAACCTCCAAAATATAAATCATATTAACTAGTTACCGTCATTTAAAATCGATATCTTAAAATCTTCACTTGGTTAGATATGCTTTTAAGTGTAATGGAACTATCGCTTATATGATGGCCTTTTTTTAACTTAATATACATATTTTTAAAGTTTTATTTTAGTATAAATTTAAAAAGTGACCGTCAAAGGGCCACTTCTTAAATTATTCTTCTGTTGTTGTCTCTGTTTGAGCCATTACTACTCCATATTTTTGTTTTAAATTATTATCAAAGTATTGGTAGTAGCGTGTTAAGATACGTCCATTGTATAATTTACGGTTTTTATCTGCTTCACGACCAAATGCTTTTTCAAATTTAGAGAATGAAGTTAAGATATTAAAATCCCATGTTGATAATTTACGTTTCATCATTCCTAATTTTTTGTTTAATTTGAAGACTTCATCTTCTTCTCCGATACGCTCACCATATGGTGGATTTGTAATCATGTAGGCATACTTATAGTTTGAAGAGAATTTATGGAAATCTAATTGATGGAATTCAATTGATTTTGCTACTCCTGCCTTTTCAGCATTTTGACGCGCTGTACGTAAAACTTGAGGATCGATATCGTATCCGAACATGCGTAATGAGTTGTTTTTGATTGCCTTACGTGCACTGTCACGTACTTGTTCAAAGATTTCTTTATCCATTGAAGGCCACTCTTCACAAACGAAGTTACGATTTAATCCTGGTGCAATGTTGTTTCCGATTAATGCCGCTTCGATTAAGATTGTTCCTGAACCACAGAATGGGTCAACTAATAAACGTTCTGGTTTCCAACGAGATAATAAAATTAATGAAGCTGCTAATGTTTCTTTTAATGGTGCTTCACCAGCAAATTCACGGTATCCACGTTTATGTAATCCTGGTCCTGTTGTATCAATTGTTAAAGTAACTACATCTTTTAATAAAGCTACTTCAATTTTATAAACTGGTCCATCTTCTGTGAACCAATCTTGGTTATAAGCACGTTGCATGCTTTTTACAACTGCTTTTTTAACGATAGCCTGACAATCTGGTACACTATGTAATGTTGATTTAATTGATTTCCCAACAACGTGCATTTTTCCGTTCACCGGGATATATTGACTCCAATCAATCGCTTCTGTTTGATTGAATAAGTCTTCGAATGTTGTTGCTTCAAATTCTGCTACTTTGATTAAGACACGATCAGCAGTACGTAACCATGTATTAGTAATTGCGATATCCATTTCGTCTCCTTCGAAATGAACTTTACCATTTTCTAATTTTAAGTCTTCATATCCTAGTTGTCTTAATTCTTTTGCTGTAACAGCTTCGATTCCAAATGTGGTCGTTGCAATTAATTGATAATCCATATTTCTATTTCTCCTTATCTTAAAGTAGCCATTCGTCATGGACGAATAGTTACTGAGATGACATTTATGTTCAATACACTTTTATTTTATCCATTTTCAAGAGCTCTCAAAACTCTGTTTTTAAGGTGGCCTAAAATACCATTTTTAAGTTTATCACTAATCGTCAAACGTGGCAATAATTATCTTTTTATGTCTTATTGAAGATGTTGTAATTTTTCTACCACTAGATTTACTTTTTCACAGATTTTATGAATACGTTCAGCAAATGGATTTCCTATATCAAGATAGTGCTTTTCAACTTTTAAGTCATGTAAAGGCGGAACAATTGAATTCGTATAATCTGTCGATTCTAATACGACAATAACTTCTTCTAAAGAAAGTTCTAACTCTTTATCTAATACGACATCTGGTGTCGATTCTAATAAAAAGTTCAAGTCATACGTTAAATGATTAATATCTCGGTAAAGTTCAGCAATTTCTTGTAGTTTATTCACTTCTTTTAGTTTGACTTCTTTTTTCAATATAGTAAATTCTGTTTTAAGGGCCTCAATGTTTGAATATACTAAGTCTAAATCATTCATTTGTTGACTGAATAGCTGAATATAGCCTCTTTTTCCACGTGGTAATGTTCGTTGAAATACTTTCGCTGTATATATTAGGCCATTAAGGACTTGTTCATTGGCATATTGCAATCTCTTTTTAGCAAATTTACGATAGTATAGGTTTGAAAATATATAGTTATAAAATAACGCAATTAATACCCCTAAACCAAGGGCGATGATGCGTAAACGAAAGGTTAGCCATATGCTAGGTAATCCCGCTTCATTCACTTGTATATATTGAGTCATGTAAATCGATGTAAAGATGGCAACGGGCGAAACAAGACGCCAGTTAATTTTTAAGCAGACGTATAGTGTTAGAACCATTCCAATACTAATACTAAAAACATTAACTCCAAATGCTAGCACTAAGATTCCCGTAGCTGCGGCACCAATCGTCGAGGCAATCAATTGACTGACACCACTACGAACACCTGTTCGATTCAATGGTTCCAAATTGTACATGACTCCAAGTAAAACTGAAATCATATCTAACTGAGCAATTGGAAATTGTTTTCCGATGATATATCCTGTAGCGATAGCGAGTAGTGACTTTGTTAAATATAGTGGTGAGTCAAATAAGTAGGCTTCTTGACTTAAGCCTAATGTTTTACTAATCCTACGGTTCATATATTCCTCCAAAGCGTATGTTTCTATGTTATAGCATGACCATTTTAACATATTTTACCCAAATTTGTGAAAACAATAAAAAATCCATTCAATAAAATATTGAATGGATTTTTTATTTAATTTGAATGCTTCCATTAACTTGTTTCGTGTACTTAATGTTGTTGTTATCTAATAAACTTGTTAAAGCAAGCACAATTTGATTTGCAACTTCATTTTGATCACTAACAAATTGATTGTATGATTGAGTGATTTCTTCTGTCACACTTTCGCTACTTGTGACTTGATTGATAAGCTGATCTAAACTCATAAGTTTAAGATTTAATAGGCGTCCCATTTCACTAAAACTTTCATCTTTATTGGCAAGGAGTTCTTGTGTTTTATTGATGATATTTTGTTGCTGTGATTTTAATTCTTGAAGATAGGTTGGTGTAATATTGTTAGCGCCAATATGTTCAGATAAACTTTTGTTGATATTGTTATGTAAAACCATAAGTTCGTCGTATTGTTCAATGTATTCTGTGACTGGACTTGTAGTCGTCATACCAAATAAGCGATTGACAGTTTCTTGCGGGATGACACCCCCTGCATAAAGTAGAGTCAGTAAAACAACGACGAGCGGTAACCCAACAAGAAGACCTCGTAAGATATCTGAAAATTGATTTTGATTAGATAGATTGATGTCTGCCATTTGCGATTTGCGGCGTGTGGCACTGTATGGTGATTGTGATTTCCGATGCACAGACTGGGTGTATCCCCCGTATTGCCGACTCAAATCATGATTTGCTTTATATTGTGTTGACTCAATGTTGTGTTGATATGCTCGTACTTCATTCATTGATTGTTCTAGTTTTTCTTGTTCTTCTTCTTTCCAATGTTGGTACCAGTTGCGATAGTAGCTTTTATTTTTTGTGCCCATCTGTCTCGTTGCAAAATCGCTTGATTTGCAACTTCCCCCTTTCAAAAATGTTTGATTGTGTATTGATCCGGTTCATTTGCCTGTTACTAGAAGCATACGCCATTTAATGGATTGATATGATAAAGAATGAGGGAATTTCATTCGACTTTTTAAACTTTAAAGTTTGTAGTTATCTGCTAAATTTTATATAATGATAACTAGTGACAATTTTATAAGGAGGATTTATGAAACAAAAGTCTTTAAGAAAGTTCTTATTTTTTAACTTTTTAATTATGGCGGTTTTCAATTTCGCACATCCTGTGACACCTCGTTTAATTAATGAATTAGAATTACCGTCATATATGTTTGGTTTATTTTTTGCATTAATGTCAATTGGGAGTTATATCTTTTCACCTATTTGGGGAAGTCTATCTGATTACAAAGGACGTAAACGATTTTTAATGATTGGTGTTCTCGGATACGGAACAGCTCAACTTGGTTTTGGTTTAAGTCAAAGTGCAGCTCTTATTTCAGCCTTCAGGGTACTAGGTGGAGTTTTAAGTGTGAGTTATATTGCCGTTGTGATGGCGTGTATTAGTGATTTGTCATCACCTGAAAATCGTGCCAAATCATTAGCCTACTTAGCTGCAACGACAGCGATGGGATCAGCCGTTGGTTCTAATATCGGAGGTTGGCTTGGAGCCACTAATTATAAATATAGCTTTATCGTTCAATTTGCTGCCTGTATTGCTATAACCGTTGCTTTGTTCTTCTTGACTAATGAAACATTAGAAAAGAAAAAAGAAGGAAAAGCAGTATTAGCATTAAATCACTTAAAATTAAAAAAATCGAGTCTTGATTTTAAATCTATATTGGGTGCTCTTATTTTAACAGTAGCATTCATGAATATTACAACAACGTCTTATAATTCAACTATTGGATACTTCGTTGAATCAGATTTAAAATTACCAACACAATTAAATGGTTTAATTTTAAGCATTGTTCCAATTTGTGCTGTTTTAGTTAATTTCTTGGTTAATCCTCGTTTAGCAGCGAAGTACGATGAGCTAAAAACGTTAATCGTTGTAATTGCCCTTACCGGAGGATCTTTGTTCATTTGGGCGTATAGCTCAAATCTAATTGTGATGGGAATCTTCTTAGTTATTTTCTTTATTGTAATGCCGCTTGCTCAGCCAATTTATCAAAGTATGATTTCAAAGCATGCGAAAGATAATGCGGGAGAAATTATGGGGATTCAAAACTCGGCGCGTTCAGTCGGAATGGTCATTGGTTCATTAATGGCTGGGTTCTTATATGATTTTGGTAGTAAACTTCCATTCTTAGTTGGGAGTGTTATGGCTTTAATCGCTTGCCTTATCTTAATCTTACAATATCGTCGAGAGAAAAAAACATCAGCTTAGCTGATGTTTTTTTTCTTTATATTGATAACGAGATTGAATATCTTGCTCGGTCAGCCCTAGATTTAGAACTCGATTTAATTTATGAACACAGTATTTATTTGGATAATAACGCTCCGATACCCAAATCCACGTATCATCTAAGTTTAATAGATGACAAATCGCGAAGGCAATAGCTGCTGCTCTTGAAACACCAGTATAGCAATGAATAACAATACACTCTACTTCTTCCGCATGCTCTAATACAAAATCACGAATTTGTAAACAGTGTTCCTCTGATAGTAAAGTATGATTCTCTTGAACGGTTTGAATATCATCAAATGTTAGGGATATCTTTTCAATAATGCGAGGATTTTTATAAAAAGTTGGGATCTTTGAATGAGTTCCAAGAATTGAGATAAGTAGTGCAACTCCCATCCATTGATCATAGCTCCAATTTTGAGCTTCTTGTTGACTCATAATTTTTATTTCCATCCTATCACTCCCTTTTTTTCACTCTTATTCTAGTTTATTTAAAGCAATTTAAAAGTATCCAGTTTTTCTATTATTTTTTTCTTGAACGATAAACTATACTTCGACATAACTTTTTTAATCTTATATCTACAATATAAACGAATAAACTAAAAAAGAATAGAGGGATGACTAAATGCTAATTGTAGCGTTAGATGGTAGTGGAGACTTTCAATCAATTCAAGCCGCCATTGATTCATTAAAAGGAAAAGATCCTACCACTATTTTTATTAAACGAGGTGTTTATCATGAAAAGCTGTATCTGAATCATTCTCATGTCACCTTTATCGGTGAAGATGCAGAAAGTACCGTGATTACATTTGATGATTATGCTAAAAAGGTATTAGCAGATGGAACTTTATTACAAACATTTAGAAGCTATACGATGTTTATTCATGGGAATCACCTTACATTTTCTAACCTAACGTTTGAAAACAAGTCTGGAAAGGGGAAAGATGTAGGTCAAGCAATCGCCTTGTATGTTGATGGGGATTGTATTCATTTTAAAGATTGCTGCTTTTTAGGAAATCAAGATACTTTATTTACGGCTCCACTCCCATCTACTCCAGTTATTCCTGGCTCTTTTATTGGACCTGGTGAGTATTTTCCAAGAAAAGTCGGTCGGCATTATTACGAACGATGTTATTTACGAGGAGATATTGATTTTATCTTTGGTGGAGCAACAGCTTATTTTGAGAACTGTATAATTTTTTCAAATGCCCTAGATGGATTTAGTTATGTGACAGCCGCATCGACACCTAAAGAAGAAGCTTACGGTTATGTCTTTAATCACTGTAAGTTAGTCAGTAATGCCCCAAAAGGATCTGTCTTTTTAGGACGACCTTGGCGAAGGTTTGCACATGTGGCATTTTTAAACTGTTATTTAGGTCCTCATATCCATGCAGCGGGATGGGATGACTGGGGAAAAATCGATGCTCATGATTCTATTAAGTTTTATGAATTTCAAAATTTTGGTCCTGGTGCGAAATCTCATCAACGAGTCAATTTCTCTAAAGAATTGTCGCCCGAAGAAGCCGTATTTTATAAAAAAGAAAAAGTATTAGGAAATTGGGATCCAAACTAAGGTCTCACGAATGACAGTATCACCGCACAAACTAGGGAAATTAACCATTAATGATCTAAACTATTAAATAATCGGGTATATCCGCGTTGATACGATACATCATCAATTAATTGCTTGATATATTCCTCTTTAAGATTTTGTGTGGGGCTCAAGTATTGATTAATAATAATTATGAACCTTAAGCCTAAATAAAATTAGAAAACGAACAAAATCAATAGTACTCATATAATTCGATTCGATATTTTATCCTGTATAAGTTCTAAAGAAATTATTTTTTATCAAAAATAACTAGATACAAACCGAAATTTATTTCACCTTTCTAAAATCAATCTTAGTTATCAAAAAACTTTAATACTAAGACATCCTATAGTCCAGGGATCACCTATCATTGGTAATAAATGGATAACCTAGCAATTTCCAGAAGAAACCTAATCCTCTAATGCAAGGGATTTAGTTTTTACGTTGTGAAAAACTTATGGGGACTTATATAAAAACATAAAAAAATGGACAAGTTTAGACTTGTCTATTTTTATTTAGATAAAAATCCCCTGATCTTCTTTATTATTCAAGACGTCAAAAATTAGACGTCCCACTTCGTGCTTGCTTCCATCGGGATAATAATAGTAAAGAATGCGTTCTTCACCTTGTTCAAAAGCTGCTACGTTAAAAACAACGCCAAACTTCTGATTAAGTGGTACGAGCTCACTATAGCCTCCTAAATAATGAACTTGATTTAACTCTTCATCTGAATAAATATCTTTTGTGATTAATGTTGTAGGGCAGTCTTCTTCTAATCGAAAATTATAGGCATTGATGAGCGCTCCCTCTTCATCAGCCTTTGAAACTTCGATTGCTAAAATAATGGTCCATTGGTCGCCATCCTCATAATATCCCCAATCCCAATCAGTAAACTCGCTAAATTTAGACAAAGAAAGTTCAAAGTTATTCGATAACTCGTAGATACTTGAGCCATTACTTACCGATTGGTTAGGTGTTTCTAACCACCCAATTTGTTTAATCACTATACAGGCAATGATAACGATAAAAACTAATTTGACGACAACAAGGCTAGATAACCATCTTTGATCTGAATGATTTTGATAAGAAGGATGTTCTGTAATATCGATTCGGTGGTCAATGATACAGTCAAAAGCATCCGTCCACTCCGCTATCTTTTCTTTATAATACATATTATCGTCTGCAAGATGTTCATATTTTTCTAGTAGTTCATCATAAACTGCCTCTATTTCTTCTAGTGACATGGTGGGTGTTACCCCAAGAATTTGATACGCACGATTAACATCATCCATTTATCTCCCTACTCCCTATTCTCCTATTCAATTCATCATATGTTCATATTGGAGGATAAATGTCATCTTTTGCTTAAAATTAATCATTCACTTCTTCTTCAAATGAAATCACTTTTCCATCAGTAGCACTAATTTCAATTTTTTGTTCTTTATTATTTTTAATGGCTGTTGCTTCATAAACAACACCAATTTCTTTTGGTTGTAAATGAATTGAATGAACAAGCCCACCATTTGATTGAGCAGCCGCAATTGAGATCGCTTCATCAATCGAAATATTCACTCCATCTAAAATAGTTGGATTTTCTGATGTTTGTTCTTGTTTAAAAATTTCTCCAGTTAGCGCATCAAATTGAAGTTCATATTTCTGATTTTCAACATAAATATCAACTTCATAATAATTTGGGTGACCTACCTCATAATCAACACTTGTCACAATTCCATTTCCAATGGATTTTCGAGCTTGAATTAAGATATCTTCAATTGGCATATCACCGCCTTTAACTTGCGTAGTACCCGTTTCATTAACTGTTCCATTATTAGTTGGGGTTTGAGTCGTGGTTGAAGACTTTGTATTTGAACAAGCCGTTAATGCTAAAAGAGCTCCCCCAATTAATAAATAATGTCTATATTTTTTCATGTTTATTAACCTCATGATTTCTAATCTAACGTTTTTTAGTATGAACCATTGTTTGAGGTTTAAAACAATCTTTGGATAAAAAAATGAGTCCAAAATGGACCCATTTTATTGAATAACGTCTGGTGCAGAATATTCAATTCCATAAGTGTTAACTGTCATTGACTCAATCACAACTGGTCCATTACTTGTTCCCGCTACTTCAATATCATGTGCAACATCCATTCCAGATGTGACTCGCCCAAAGGCTGCATAATGACCATCTAAATGAGGTGCATCATCTAACATAATAAAGAATTGACTTCCTGCACTATCTGGTTGGTTGGTGCGAGCCATCGATAACACACCTTCCGTATGTTTTAAATCATTTTGGAATCCATTATTGATGAATTCTCCAGCAATCGCATAACCTGGTCCACCCGTTCCAATTCCATTTGGATCGCCCCCTTGTAAAACAAATCCTTTTTCAATTCGGTGAATAGTTAGTCCATTATAAAACCCTTGATTAATTAATGAGATAAAGTTATTCACGGTATTCGGTGCAATATGCGGATATAGTTCAGCTTGAATGGTTCCGAAATCCTTAATTTCCATCGTAACAAGGGGTAAGTTTTCAGGTACTTCAACCTCTGGTGCAATTAATTCTTTTGGTTTTGATTGACATCCAACCAGTGTCATCATAAGCAACAAGACTAATGTAAGTTTTCTCCATTTCAATTTCATCATATTCTCCTTTTTATTATAATACTTTGATTGTAGCAAAATAAAAACTAATTGTGAAGCTTCATCTATTTTTTGAGATAAGATTGAAGAAATGACTCGTCATACCTCCTCTATAATAGGAAGAGCTTATTTTCATTTCTAATGACCACTTCTCATCAACCACGATAGCAACATCTATATATAACCAGCAATACCTTTTACATTTTTATCATCAGTTTCGTCTCTTATGCCCTTTGGGTACTAACACATCCTATAGTCCAGGGGTCACCTACCATTTACGAAGTAAATGTATCTACCATTGGTAGGGAATGGGTCACCTACCATTTACGAAGTAAATGTATCTACCATTGGTAGGGAATGGGTCACCTACCATTTACGAAGTAAATGTATCTACCATTGGTAGGGAATGGGTCACCTACCATTTACGAAGTAAATATATCCGCCACTGATAGAGCTTAAAAATTTCCTGTGAAGAAAAATTATCTCAACTTATATAGATGTCATCATGAAATCAACACATAATTGTCTTACCTTATATATCAGTCACTATATGATTCACTCTTTTTAAATTCCTTACCTCTTATTATTTTTCTATCTAAGGTCTCAATAAAAAAAGAAGATGTCAGACATCTTCTTTTTAGGAAATACGATGTTATAGATAAGGGTTTCGATACCATCCACCGTAAGAAGGATAACCTCCCCATCCCCATCCACCATAATATGGATAGTAGCCTCCCCATCCCCATCCACCGAAGAATGGATAACCAAATCCACCGATAAAGAAACGCTCATCTTGTGGACTTCTCATCCCATATGGGGCAGCCCCATATGGAGTTCCATAAGAAACTGGATAAGGGTTAACGTATGGACCAACAGCATAAGGATTCGCATATGGTGCCGGATAAGGCATTGGACCTGACGAACAGCTTGGTTTATAAGGTGAATAAAGCATAGATGGTGTCAGAGGCAATGGATAAGGAAGAGGTTGCGCAGCTACTCCCTGTGTTTGTGTTTGAGCTGTTGTTTGATTAGATTGTTGATAGTTTTTTTGATTCACCGAAACGTTATATTGTTCAACACTAGCAGCAACTCCTCCTATTCCAACTTTTACGCCATCATTCGGTTGTATCGGAACCTCCGTCTGGATAGGTTTTAGCGGAACTGGAATCGCTTCTTCTTTCACCTTTGTCACTTGAGTCGGTGTTGGTTGTTGCACTTGTTGTGCCTGTTGGACCTGTTGAACAGGTGCCGGTTGAGCTTGCTGCACTTGTTGCACCTGTTCAACTTGTTGCACTTGCTGTACAATAGGTGCTTCTTGCTTCACCACAACCGGTTCAGGTTCAACTGTTGTAACAGTCTTAAGTTCAATAGGGCTAGTATCTAAATTCGGATAATATTTTTGAATGTGTTGTGCGACATTTGATTCTTCTTTTCGGGCAGGTGAAGGAACTTTGACTTTTAATCCAGGTACAAGGCCAGTTAAATGATTGATATGAGTATTCATCCCAATCAAATCTTGAACACTGACATTGTATTTCTCCGCAATCGATTGAAACGTGTCGTTTCTCTGTACAATGTGGATTTTCATAAGTCTGATTCTCCTCTCTACATTATCTCTTTACAATATATGATGAGATTTTCACGAATATAACAAACTTATGCGAAGTGAGCTTTTTCCCTTAAAAGAAGATAAAGTTCACTCGACATTTCAATGCTCAGTATAACCCTTCGTTAGTTTGATTAACATTTATTCTTCTTTAATTTTTATATCACTTGTAATTCAACAATCATTATTTATAGAGCATCAAATCGTTGGAAGATTCTTTATTGAATTTATCATTTAAAAAGCAATTCCGTTTCCTCCCATATACGCCGGTGATGGTGTTGAAAAAGATTGTCTAAAGTAAACCGGATGAACCATGATCTAATAAATATCAATGTTAATCTCTAATTTTTCAATTGTAATGATGCCAGCTAAGTTTTCATCTAAGTAATATCTATAAATTTGTAACGAACTTTTCAGTAAGCCTTACACCCTTTCTTTTAACGGTGCTACCTTCTCAAATCCAATAAGTTACGCTTTAAATTGGTAAGCTAGTTGATGTAAGCATCAGATGATTGTTACAGTATCCTATCATTTTTAACTATTTAAAATCACTTATCTTCCCAATATGATATAAAAAAAGCCACCTTACATCGCGTAAAGTGGCTGGGTGTTTTAGTCTTTGAATTCGAACTCAAAGTTAAGGATACGTACAAGATCTCCATCTTCCACTCCAAGGTCACGTAAGGCTTGATCAACACCGATTTGACGTAATTGACGTGCAAATCGCATAACTGATGCTTCACGGTTGAAGTCTGTTTGATGGAAGATTTTTTCCACGTGCGCTCCTGTAACAACGTATACTCCATCATCTCCACGAGAGATATGGAATTTCGCTTCTTCAGGTTTGAATTTATATGTTACTGATTGCTCCACTTCATCCTCATCATATAATGGGAATTGAGGTGTTTTCTCTAATAAATCAGCTGTTTTGTATAATAATTGGTCGATTCCTTGACGAGTTGCCGCTGAAATTTCAACGATTGTCACGTCATCTCCAACTTTTTCTTTGAACGCTTTTAGGTTTTCTTCTGCATCACCGATATCCATTTTATTAGCAACGACAATTTGAGGACGTTCTAATAATTTGTAACGGTATTGTGCTAACTCGTTATTGATAGTTACGTAATCTTCATAAGGATCTCGTCCTTCCATACCTGACATATCAATGACGTGTAAGATAACACGAGTGCGTTCAATATGGCGTAAGAATTGATGTCCAAGTCCTGCACCACTCGCAGCGCCTTCGATTAATCCTGGTAAATCGGCCATAACGAATGAACGACCATCAGGAACTCCAACAACTCCTAAGTTAGGAACTAATGTTGTGAAGTGGTATGCTGCAATTTTTGGTTTACATGCTGAAACAACTGAGATTAATGTTGATTTCCCGACACTTGGGAATCCAACTAATCCAACGTCAGCTAATACTTTTAATTCAACGCGAACTTCACGTTTTTGCCCTAACTCACCATTTTCAGCAAGTTCTGGCGCTGTATTACGAGGTGTTGCGAAGTGGATATTTCCACGTCCTCCACGTCCTCCTTTTGCGATAATCGCACGTTGACCATTTTCAGTTAAATCCGCAATGATTAAGTTCGTGCTGTTATCATAAACGATTGTTCCAACTGGAACTTTTACGACTAAATCGTCTGAGTTTTTACCATGGCAGCTTTTCGCCATCCCATTTTCACCGTTTTTAGCTTGTAAGACACGGTTATAACGTAAATCTAATAATGTTGATAATCCTTCGTCAGCAACGAAAACGACGCTACCACCGTTTCCACCGTCACCACCAGCAGGACCACCGTTAGCAATATATTTTTCACGACGGAAAGCTACGGCACCGTTTCCACCGTTACCAGCCGTCACTTTAAGTTTGACTTGATCGATAAACAAGTGCATCCCTCAATTCTATCTCATGAAACTATGACTAGTTTCAATTTGGTATTCTTCTATATTATTAAAACAAATTTGTAAACTCATACAAGAAATGAACATAAAAATAAACCCCTAATCAGATGATTAGGGGATTTATTAAATCGATTACTTAGCTTCTGGGTATACAGAAACTTGTTTTTTGTCACGTCCTAAACGTTCGAATTTAACGATACCATCGATTTTACAGAATAAAGTGTGATCCACACCCATACCTACGTTTGTTCCTGGATAAATTTTAGTTCCGCGTTGACGGTAGATAATTGATCCTGCAGAAGCGTATTGTCCATCAGCTAATTTAGCTCCTAAACGTTTAGACTCAGAGTCACGACCGTTCTTTGTAGAACCAACACCTTTTTTAGATGCGAAAAATTGTAAATTTAACTTTAACATGGGGCCACCTCCTACTTGTTTTCTATAACTGTTAAGTATTTAAATTGATCTTCTTCAATTGTTTGTAAAGAAGTAATCATTCCATAGATGAGCGTTTGACACGCATCACTTACGGGAAGATTTTCAACTAATAAATAACCATCTTCCATTTTTATACTAAGTTCTGATTCGTCTAAGTTGATAATGGAATTGGTTAAGCCAAATGTTACAGCGCTCACCGCAGCGCAGACTAAGTCTTCGCCCGGTTCACCCGCAAAGGCATGGCCGCTGATTTCAAATGACTCAACTTTATTATTTTGATAGTTAAAATTGGCTGTAATCATCGTCTAATAATTAAGCGTTGATAGCTTCGATAACCACTTTAGTGTATGGTTGACGGTGACCTTGTTTCTTTTTGTAACCTTTTTTAGGTTTGTATTTGAACACGATGATTTTTTCACCTTTACCGTGTTTTTCAACCTTAGCAGTTACAGTTGCACCTTCTACTAATGGAGCACCAACTTTAGCGTTTTCTCCACCAACGAATAATACTTCGTCGAAAGTAACAACTTCACCTTCAGCAACATTTAATTTTTCAACGTAGATAGCTTGACCTACTTCAACTTTTAATTGTTTACCACCAGTTTTGATAATAGCGTACATTACCTGCACCTCCTTAAAATTTAACTAAGACTCGCCATTAAAGGTATATGTCAAAGACATATTTTGACCTTATCCGTGCGGTTGTAGTACCCTAAGGTGCTAACAACATGATTCATTATATCAAAGCCAATATCATTCGTCAATCATTTATCTATGGTTATGTCTACCTTTTTCGATTATTTTTAAGTTCTGATAAAATTAACGTTTTCAAAAGCTTGATACTCTATTATCACTCATCTTACTTTTATTTAAACAAAAAGTCTTATACTTTTATGAATAGCATAAGACTTTTTTTATTGTATTTAAATCAATTGGCTTTAATAAGATGTCATCCATCATTGCTTCTTGAAATTTTGGATCTTCTTTTGATAATAGATTAGCTGTTAAGGCAACAATTCGGCCTCGATATCCTAGATGTCGTAATTTCTTTGATGCTTCATAACCGTCCATTCCCGGCATACAAATATCCATGACGACGACATCATAGTTAGGATTTTCTTCGATTTCTTGAACAGCTTGTATTCCACTATCGATTGTTTTAACTTTTTTAATCTCCATTACATCTAATATATCTTCCATTAACATCAGGTTAATTTCATTATCATCTACTACTAATACGGAAAAATCATCTGTCATTTGTGCCACCTTTAACTCCGCCTCCAACTTAAGTTTCATTCATTTTGTATTTATCATTTTAGTCAGTTTTAATTTGAGCGTCAACAATTAGAGATGGATTTTCTTCATATTTTAACTTTAACCATTTTATCTCATCATGCAGCCGATTTTTGACTTGAAATAAATTTAAATAACCTCGATAGATATTATCTTCTAAAGAATCATTCCTAACTTTTACGATTTTTCTTGGTAAATCAACATTTATATACATTTTCTTCTGTAAAAGAAAGCGTTGAAAAAGAAAATAAATGTGCTTATTATATCTTAATGTCGAATATGTTAAAAAACTCACAATGATAAATAATTGTCGAATATCGTATAAAATTGTTATAGCTATAAAAATAGTGATTAATCCTATATTTAACCATCTAATGATGTGTAAAACAGTTTTGTATGGAAAAAAACAACATAAAATAGCATTAATTAACCGACTGCCATCAAGTGGTGGCAGCGGAATGAGATTGAATATAATGACAAATAGCTGAGCCCATATGGCGTAATCATATAAAGTCATATTAACAAAAGCACTCATTTTCTCTCGCATTAAGATTAAAATAATGAGGGTGACGAAATTAAACAACACACCTCCACTACTAACAATAAAATCTTCAATATTTGATTTATTCAACTCTCCTTTGAACTCCATAATTCCACCGAAGGCGAAAAATTTGAGTTCTTCGAGTTCCCATTTATAAAAAAAGGCCATCATAAGATGACCACATTCATGAACTATGATCGTTAAAGCAAAGATAAAATATTCATTTAAATAGCCAAGTATAATAGCTAAGAGGGTCATTGCATAAAAAGAGTAATCAAACTTTAATCGGTTTTTACGCATGAGTAAGCCTCCTAATTATTGCATCAATAATTCTAAGTAAGCAGCAATATCTTGGTATTGACCCTCTTTATCTTTTAAAGATAAGTAGTAAAAAGCCTCATCACCAAAATCTGTTCCTGGTACATCAAGGATAGAACCGACACCTAAGACATCTCCAACTTTAATATGCTGATATTGGCTAACTTTTCGGTTCTCTAAAAATCCAACAGTTAGCGTCCATTCATTTTCTAACTGAATATTCATAAAATTACTAATTTTATCATCTACCCCCACATTTAACACAATCCCTGGAACAAAGCTATGTATTTCTTCATCTTGTTTGATTTGAATAATAACTCCATTTTCATAATCTTTTAACACCATATTATTATAAGCATCGTTAATGGCTTGTGAGACATCAAAAATTGGATCCGTACTAGTTCCTTCACCTTCAATCGGATTCCCTAATTCATCAACTGTTGTTCCTTGTGTTCCACTGACAAGAGAAGTAGAGTCATCCGTTTGAGGCAATCTAAACTCAAATGGTAACATATTTGAAAGGTACTGTTGATACATTTGTTCATACTTAGCAAACGGAAAACTTCCCATCATTGCACTCTTTACACTCTCATAAAGGGGAACATTAGGGAGTTTTTGAATGACTAATACACTCATCAATAAACATAAACAAATCATAGATTGGCGCATAAAACGTCGGATAAACATGATACTCTCATCTTCTTGCTGTTTTCGTCTATAGTAAGGTGATGAATGGTTAGCTTGATAACCACTATAGGTAGAGCGATAAGGTGGACGATTTCTTTTATGATTGGCCACAAAAATTCCTCCTAACTATTCTTTCATGTGCGCTAGCGTGTTCAATGCATCATATGAAAGTTAACATTAGATTAGAACATCTATTCCGATGACTCTACTTATTTTTAATGTGATCCATTCTTTATCCAACAACTCATTGCCTCCCGTTGTCCTCTGACTGAAAGCTAATCAAAAAAGACACTCCTTAATGGTTATTTTACTTAAATAACATCAATAAATTATCCCTCTTTAAAATTAATAGCTCTTTTTTAACTATCATATTCTTTTATTCTTTTTTATCGTACCACTGCATACCACCTTCTTCATATAATGTTGTGAATTTCTCTTTATTTAACTCATAACGTTCAGTATCTTTTCCAAAAATAACTTCAGCACAATCGATAACCATTTGGGCCATTTTTTCATCTGTCATATCTGATTGGGGACATGGTCCATATCCAGTAATTTCTCCATCATGACCTCTAACTGCTACACCAAAACTTGAATCACTAAATGTAATATTCATATATTGATCTAAATCTATTAGGAATTCACATCTAGGTTGAATATCTTTATCTTGAAAAGTAATGAAATCGGAGTAGTTAAACTTTCCTTCTTCAAGTAATGTAATGAATTTATCTCTATTTAACTCATAACGTTCAGTACCTTTTCCATAAAGAAGTTCTGCACAATCGATAAGCATTAGAGCTAAATCTTCATCTGTCATATTCTTTGTTGTTTGAGTTAATTCGCTCCATCCAACAATTTCACCATTACTTACCTTTATTTTAACCGTATAAAAAGACTCTTGAAATTCAACATTTATATATTCTTGCTCATTTTTATTCATTATATAAGGATCTACTGATTTTGCATTAACTCTTATACAACTAAAAACCATTAGTAAAGTTAATATAGAAAGCACATATTTTTTAGTCATGGTATTTCTCCTTTCTTTATTAGTTACTTTCCCCCGAAAAAAATAAAAAACACTGAATTGTGTTTTTATTTTTCATAAGTAACACTACTATTAGTAATTTTTACGCCCCGAGCATCATAAGTTCCTACAACTACACGATATTGAAGTGACTATCACTAAAACAAATGGAGATAAACAAAGTTATCAAATAAAGTTAGATGCAACAGAAGTAACACAAAGTGTTAATAATGATTAATGATTATTATTGAGAATATAAAAAGTGAGACAATAACTGTCTCACTTTTTATATTCATATATTAGTCATATTTAATATATGAAATGATTGATAATTCAATATTTTTTGAAATTTAGTCTTGATAATAATTAGTGTCTTTTTTAGTTAAAACTCGTTTAAAAACTGTCGCTGATATTTTCTAAACTGTGACTTTAAAATAGGATATAGCGGGATCGTGATTAAAGTATTAAAAATCGCAGTTGGAATTAAAATAAATTTAATAAATATCATGACTGACATATTCGTGGTCTTCATCGTATTGACGATAAAATAGACAAACCACTCCTCAAAAACAACCACTCCCATCACTAATGCCATCATAGATAATAAATTAACTGGCATCGTTTGCGAGATAAATCGTAATAAAATGAATGTAATAATCGGAAACAGGCACGTATATAGTCCAATTAAATCAGTATAACAAATATCATAGAGTAAGCCAAAAATGCAGGCAAAAATAATGGGGCGAATCCCTTTATCATAAAAAGTAAATAAGGCTAAGCAAATTAAAAAAACATTTGGAATAATCATATAATGACCAACTATCGGTTGAATCGGTAAGAAAATGACTAATAGATTATCTAACACAAAGCAAGTTACAAAAGTAATAATTAATCTACTCATTGTTTGATGTCACCGCCTCGCGTGCAACCACGATGACGTAGTCCATATTATCATAGTTTTTCTCACCTTTTAGATAAAGTGTTTGTGTTAATCCATCTTTGCTTACTTCAATGCGATCGACATATCCAATTAATAATGAACGCGGATAAACACCACCTAATCCACTAGTAATCACAGCATCCCCTTCTTCTACAGCCACCTCTTTTGAAACTTGTGTCATCACTAATTCATCAGTTGTGTAGTCATAACCTTCAACCGTTCCAATAGAACCTTCTTTTCCATCAATAATCGCTGAAACTTTACTTCCAAAATCTTGATTTTTAATCAATTTCACTTTAGCTGATAAATCATTGGTTGAAATGACTTTTCCAATTAAGAAACCCTCTTTAGATAAAACAGCCATGTTCTCTTTAATCCCTTGTTTACTTCCTTTATTAATGAAGATAAAATCATGCCATTGATCAACGTTACGCATGACTGTTGTGGCATTAATCGTTTCATAACTCGTTAAAGAAATTCCTGTACTTTGCAATTCTTCTAGTGAAGCCAGCTGTTCTTCTAATTGATGCGTATAAACTTCTAATGCCTCATAATTGTACATTTGTTGCTTTAATAATTTATTTTCTTCATAAGTATGGAATAAATCATTGATATTCGTTACGAATCGTTTAAATCCTTCAACAATTCCTGTATAGCCCGTTTGAACGACGGTCATTCCATCCTTAATGACACGTTCAGGAACTGAATTTTTCGTCTCTTGATGCATTGTATAACCGACTGTAATTAACGTCATAAAAATTAATACGATAATCCCAAACACTTTTAAATGGTTAACACCCTTCATTCGAACACATCCTACGTCTTTACAATAATCTTTTTTATATTGCTTATTATATATAATTGATATGTATGAAACAAGTCTATTTAGTCACATAAACACTAACTCAGAAAGTTTTCACACTTTTTCCATGAGATTTGACTTTACATCATTAAAAAATTCCCGCTGTATGTGGCAGGAACTTTCCATCTTCTATCCATCTAAATCAAAGTTTTCTTTAAGGATGACATACGTGTCACAGTCCACCCATTCGCGACGTCCATTTAATACCGCTCGTCTGACTAATTTATCATGAGTCATTCCTAGTTTTTGCATCACTCTGCCAGAGGCAACGTTTCGAACATCATGTTTAGCAATCACACCGTCAACTCCAATTTGTTCAAAAGCAAACTGAAGAACGGTTTTAGCTGCTTCAGTCGTCAAGCCTTGATTCCAATACCGTTTTGCAAGACAATACCCAAGTTCACAGTAATGACGTCGCCCTCGACGATGAAATTGAAACAAAGAAATCGAGCCAATCACTTCATCACTTTGACGATCGACAATCGCCCACTGATACGTATTTAACAGTTGATAAGCCGCTTCCCAATTCACTAAAATTCGCTCGGTTGTTTCTAAATCTTCATGAGTCGGCCATGCAACAAACTGAGTCACTTCATCATCACTACTCCAATTTTCAAAAACCATTGTTGCATCGCTGACTTTAAATCTTCTTAAATAAAGTCGCGATGTATCAAGCCGGCATGTTCCTAAATGTTTCATTCCTTAAACTCCTTTAAATCTCTTATTTTCCACTATCACCATAATTAGCTAAGACTCGGGCACTCGGATCTAAGACATTACACCCTTCCCACGCTTTATTCGGCATCCAATAGTCTTTAATCCATTTCGCATGTCCATTAAAGTGCCGATCAAAAATCTCACGATAAAGTAAAGATTCTTTCGTAAATGGAACACAATCACCTTCGTAATTTTTCACTTTTTTCTCAAACACCTCATCTGTATACTGAGATTCGGCATAATCTTTTAAAATATCGACTAAGGAATGTCCCACTGCATCTGAAAAAGCAGCCTTTTCTCTCATTAAAATACTTTGGGGTAAATAGTCACCAACAAAAGCCTTGCGTAACAAATATTTTCCTTTATTATACTGGTTTAATTTGAGTTGTGGATTCACGCCCATGACGTAATCAACGAAGGCTAGATCACCAAATGGCACGCGCGCTTCAATGGAATTGGCTGAAATGCAACGATCAGCTCGTAAAACGTCATACATATAAAGCTCGCGAATTCGTTTTTGAGATTCCTCTTGGAAAGCTGTTGCACTTGGTGCATAGTCTGTATATTTATAGCCAAACAATTCATCACTGATTTCACCGGTTAATAGCACTTTAACATCGGTTTGTTCTCGAATTGCCTTACATAATAAATACATTCCTATTGAAGCACGAATCGTTGTGATATCGTAAGTTTCTAAAATATAAATTACTTCTTCTAAACAATTAATCACATCATCTTTATTAATAATGACTTCTGTATGATCAGAACCAATGTAGTCGGCCACTTCTTTTGCATATTTTAAATCAATTGCGTCTGTCTCCATACCAATGGCAAAAGTTTTAATCGGTCGGTTCAACAACTTGGCAGCAATACTACAAACTAAACTGGAATCAAGTCCCCCACTTAACAAGAATCCAACAGGAACATCCGCATCCAATCGCTTACGAACACCTTCAATTAAGCGGGTATTAATCTCTTTCGTAATCTCTTCGATACTTCCATTATAAAACCCTGATGACTGTGCCGCATCATAATAGCATGTAAACGCACCATCCGCATAGTAATATCCCGGTGGAAATGGATAAACTTCATCACATAACTTGACTAATGCCTTCGCTTCAGAAGCAAACATGATTTTATGACTATTCTTAGAGTAGCCATAAAAGAGTGGTCGAATGCCAATCGGATCTCGTCCAGCAATAAAATCATCTTTTTTTGCATCATAAATCACAAGTGCAAATTCTGCGTCTAATTGTTTAAAAAAGTCTAATCCATACGTTTCATAAAGCGGTAAAATAATTTCGCAATCACTATCTGAGTAAAACGTATATTTATGTTTTAGTTGTTCCCTCCATTCTTTAAACCCGTACAGTTCTCCATTACAAACGACTAAATTTCCATGAAGTTCAAACGGTTGATTTCCAGACTTTGTTAAGCCCATGATTGATAATCGATGAAAGCCCCAAAGTCCTCGTTCACGATTTTCAATAACACAAAAATCTGGTCCCCGATATGAAATACGAATAAAGCTTTCTTCAAAATCCTCTACCTTTATATCATTTGCCGTATAAACCATAAATCCACACATTGATTTCATCCCCCTTCGACGACTGCCTATTACTCCCTTTTCTTTAATCATATGCTAGTAAGCGATTCTAAAATAACTACTTTTTTTGATTTTATCTCATCTTTTTCGAGTTTTCTTGAATTGAGCTTAATCAAGTTTGGCATAAGTCATGTTTTTTGCGGATAAACTATCACTATCTTATCATTTTTGAAAGGAACTTTTTTTATGTTTATGCTTAAAAACTTTGTTGATGAGATTCTCCCGATAATTATTGGAATTCTAGAAACTATGGGTATTTTTATTATTACACTTGGTGCATTTCGCGCCTTCTATCATTATATGAAGACTTTAATCTTTAAAGATCACTATCCAGTCAAACATCAATTTGCTAATTCAATGGCGACCGGACTGGAATTTAAGTTAGCTGCTGAAATTTTAAAAACTGTTCTTATTCAAAGTTTAAGCGAGCTGCTTATTTTAGGATCTATCTTTTTACTTCGTGTTGTAATGACTATCGTCATCGAATGGGAAATGAAAGAAGATGCGAAACAAAAAAATATCCATTCCGGGCGAACATAAAAAGCTCTCAATTAAGAGAGCTTTTTATTATGTTTGTCTATTACATGTAAAGACATTATAGATACCCTTTTTCTTTTAAACTTGTAAACTGCTCATCACCTATAATCAAGTGATCAAGTAGTTTAATCCCGATTAACTCCCCAGCTTCATACAATCGATGTGTCAATTGAATATCTTGCTGGGAAGGAGTTGGATCCCCACTGGGATGATTATGCGCACAAATCACCGATGCCGATGATCGTTTAATCGCTTCTTTAAAAACTTCTCGCGGATGAACGATCGCTTTATTAAGTGAACCGATAAAAATCGTCTTTTTCCCAATAATATAATTTTTCGTATCTAAGAATAATACCACAAAATGCTCTTGCGTTAAATGCTTCATCTCTGCCGATAAAAAGGAGACACAATCACTAGGTGATAAAATAGAATCTAGTTTCACATGCTTCGCTTTTGCAATTCGTTTGCCCAGTTCAATACTCGCTAAAATCTGAATTGCCTTGCTTTCACCGATTCCATGGATACTCATTAATTCTTCGACCGTAATTTCATTCAGTAATTTTAAACCTTGTGTTTGTTGTAAAATCATCTGTGCTAGTCCAAGTGCTGATTGACCTCTACTCCCTGTCCGCAGTAAAATCGCTAATAATTCTGCATTCGATAAAAAAGTCGCACCTTCTGATAATAGCCGCTCTCGTGGTCGTTCTTCAAAAGGTAAATCACGAATCATAAAAGATTCCATGAAGTGTCCATCACATCCTATTCTTATCCATTTAACCATTGATAAATTTCAAGCAACATTTTCTGACGCTCCGTTGAGAGCGCATCAAAAGAGGCTGTTGAAAGTGTGACATAATATCCCCATATATGCATTTCATCATCCGTGAATGTTTGAATAAAATCTCCAGTCATCTCAAATGGTTTCTGTTTCACAGCTTGTAAAAAGTAATTCCACTTTAAATCATCTGTTGAAACTTCCACCGCTTTGATAAAGCAATTAATTTGCTTCTCTTTCAGCGCTTCTTGAACTGGAGCCAAACTTTCTTTAGTACCCGAAACATGAGAAAACACGGAGTACTTTCCATCAACTTTTAAAATTCCATAATTATAACCCAATTGCTTTAACTCTCCCGCTAAACTTAAAACATTATCGTATGTTTCATAAACCCCAAGTTGCATTACATAGATTTCGTTTTCAGCCGTCGTGCTTTCAGATGCATCAGATTGCCCCTCTTCAGCTTCTACATCTTTGGACTTTTCTAGCTCTTGAGGTTGATCATTTGGTCCCCCTACTGTTGCTGTAGGTCCTTGTGTCGGCACTAAAAAGTTATCTAATAATTTTCCAAAGGATAATCCTAACATCGTAAAAATTAAAGTTAATAAAATTAATGGCTGAATTGTTTTAAAATTAATTTTCAATTTAAACTTCTTAAATTTCTTCTTTTTCATCATGACCCCACCCTATCATCTTCAGTCATTGCTTCGTCTACAATCCTTCGTTTGTCTGGGTATCATCATATCAAAAGTCATTCAAAAAAATTGTCTAAATCTCACTTCATTAATGATTTTCGTACATCTGAGATAAAGTAAAGTGATCCAGTAATCACCAGACAATCCTCGTCCTCCAGTTCACCTAATAAATAATCAATCAGTTCATGGAAGTCTTCCTCATACGATGAATGAGGTCGATTAAACACCTCATACTGCTCTTTTGCAGATTGCGCACGTGGAAAATCAAACGTAGTGAAGTACACGTGATCAGCTGTTTCATCTAAGACATCAAACATTTGCGTGTAATCTTTATCTTTTAAAATACTTACCATAAACAGGCGACGATTGGTTGGGTAAAGATTTTTAAGTGTCTCACACAATTGTGTCATCCCTTCTAAGTTGTGCGCTCCATCTAAAATAATTGCTGGTTGTTCATGAATAACTTCAAATCTTCCTTTCCAAAACGCTTGTTTCATCCCCCTATATATATTTACATCAGAAATGTTGAAAATCCTTTTTTGTTTTAAATATTGTAAGATGGCGTATGCAAGTGTTGCATTTTTAATTTGATGAGCCCCTTTCATCGTTAGCTCCACATCTTTTAACTGAGGCCAATCAAACTTAACCCCTTCTGGAGTTAAATGAATATTCGCTGGTTTATAAACTTCGAGTGCTTCGATCAGCTGACTCTTTTTTTCTGATGCAATTATCTTAAATTCTGTTAATACTTCTAAATTTTCTTCTGTAGTAACCAGTGGAATCCCTTGCTTCACAATTCCTAGTTTTTCATGAGCAATTTTCATTAATGTATCTCCTAAAATCGCTTCATGATCATGACCAATATTCGTAATTCCACAAACGATTGGTGAAATAACATTTGTTGCATCAAAACGTCCACCTAGCCCTACTTCATAGAGCACGACATCGACTTGGTGGTGTTTAAAATAAATAAATGAAATTAATGTAATAATTTCAAACTCTGTAAATGGTCCAATATTAGTTTTATTAATTTCTTCTACTACTGGCTTAATGACATTCGCACACCAAGCTAGGTCATCATCACTAATTGGTATTCCATTTAATGAGATTCGTTCATTAAATGTTTCAATATAAGGAGAAGTAAAAGTCCCTACCTGATAGCCCGCATCTTGTAACACAGAACGTAAATACGTGACCGTCGATCCTTTCCCATTTGTCCCCGCAATATGAATCGTTTGTATTTTTAAATGTGGGTTATCTAGACGGTCAAGCGCTGCCTGCATGCGTTCAAGTCCTGGACGAATTCCAAATCGCAATTGTTCTGATACCCATTCGATAACTTCTTTTCCACTTCTAAACATGTTGTTCTCACCTGCTTTGATTATTCTGTTTTAATGGTGACGGACACTGCCATTCCCTTTGTTAACAACTCACCCGCTAAAACGGATTGTGTCTCAATGATCCCTTCTTCCGCTTGAGATTCAATCTTTAAATCATATAAATCTGCGAATTCTTTTAATTCCATCAAAGTCTTTCCAGTAAAATCCTCCATTACCGGAAATCCTTTTGACACTTGTAGTGTTAAAATTAGTGGATCATCACCAATTTTTGTTCTTGGTTTAATAGATTGTTCCATGACACAGTTTTGTAAGACATCATATGAATAAGCTAATTCATAAATAATTGAAATATTCTCATGTGATTCATCATATTTCATCACTTCATCTGCTGGCCACCCATGAAAATTTGGAATCGTATTCAATTTAAGTGTTGATTTAGCGTTTATGACTAAGGCAATTGCAATCGATAATCCAAAAATCCAACAATAAAATCTAGCATTTAATCGATACTTTTTTCGTTTCTTTTTTTTGCCCATTCCCACACATCCTTATGTATTCAAATAATAAAATAGTTTTCCCAATTTATCTAAATCTATAAATCTCTTCCAAAGTTATACTTGATAACTAAAATATTAAAATCCTATCATAATTCTACCAACTAAACTTACTTTTTAAAAGGGTAAAACGTTCTTTCCACTTGATTCATACAAAAAAGCTCTCGGATAAACCGAGAGCTTTCATATCAGATTATTTTTGAAGTTGAGTTAAACGTGCTTCAACTGTTGCATACTTTTCTTTGTAGTCTGCTAATTTGTTACGTTCTTCTTCAACTAAGTGAGCAGGTGCTTTCGCGACGAATTTTTCATTTGCAAGTTTTGATTCTCCACGTTTAACTTCTGCTGCTAATTTTTTTAGCTCATTATTTAAACGTTCAATTTCAGCACTTACATCGATTAATCCTTCAGTTGGTAAGAAAATGTCTGCACCTGTAACAACGACTGTCATTGTTTCTTCTTCTACTGTTAAATCTTTTTCAATCACTAATTCACTTGGGTTACAGAAACGTTTTAAGTACGCTTGGTTTGTACTTAAGTTTTCTAATACCTCTTCTGATTTAGCATTGATGAAGATACGGATTTGTTTGCTCATTGGTGCATCAACTTCTGCACGGATGTTACGTACTGAGCGGATGATATCCATTAATAACGTGAAGTTATTGATTGCTTTTTCATTGTTATACTCTGGTTTAACAACCGGCCAAGCAGCTACCGCACACGCCGTATTTCCACGAGTAATCATTTGATAGATTTCTTCTGTTACGAATGGCATGAATGGGTGTAATAATTTCACGATTGATTCTAAGACGTAAGTTAAGACCATACGAGTTGAGCGTTTTGCTTCTTCATCTTCACCTTGTAATGGTAACTTCGCCATTTCGATGTACCAGTTACAGAAGTCTTCCCAGATAAAGTTATATAAATGACGTCCTACTTCACCAAATTCGAATTTATCAGCATTGTAGTTGATCGCTTCGATTGTTTCATTTAAACGTCCTAAGATCCATTGATCTGCAACATTTAATGTTGCTTCTTCTAATTTCACATCTTCACAAGTCATTCCGTCTAAGTTCATGATAACGAAACGAGAAGCATTCCAAATTTTATTGATGAAGTTCCATGTTGATTCAACTTTTTCTTCGATATAACGTAAGTCTTGACCTGGTGCTGAGTTTGTTGTTAAGAAGTAACGTAAGCTATCTGCCCCGTATTTCTCAATAACGTCCATTGGGTCAACCCCGTTACCTAATGATTTACTCATTTTACGTCCTTCAGCATCACGAACTAATCCATGGATTAAAACATTTTTGAATGGACGCTCATCTGTGAACTCCAAACTTTGGAAGATCATACGAGATACCCAGAAGAAGATGATGTCATATCCAGTAACTAATGTATCCGTTGGGAAGTAAGCTTTGAAGTCTTCACATTCAACATCTGGCCAACCTAATGTTGTGAATGGCCATAATGCAGATGAGAACCATGTATCTAATACGTCTTCATCTTGGTTCCAGTTTTCAATGTCTGCTGGAGCCTCTTCTCCTACGTACATTTCACCTGTTTCTTTATGATACCAGGCTGGAATTTGGTGTCCCCACCATAACTGACGTGAAATACACCAGTCATGAATGTTTTCCATCCAACGTAAGAATGTATTTTCGAAACGGTCTGGTACAAAGTTTACTTTGTTATCTGTTGATTGGTTAGCAACTGAACGTGCTGCTAATTCTTCCATTTTAACGAACCATTGAGTTGATAAGTATGGTTCAACGACTGCATCTGTACGCTCAGAGTGTCCAACTGAATGAACGTGTTTTTCGATTTTTACTACTAATCCCGCTTCCTCTAAGTCAGCTACTAATTGACGACGGGCATCGAAACGATCCATCCCATTGTATTTACCTGCTAATTCATTCATTGTTCCATCTAAGTTCATACAGATTGGACGAGCTAAATCATGACGGTTTCCAACTTCGAAGTCGTTTGGATCGTGAGCTGGTGTAATTTTAACAGCACCTGTTCCAAAGTCCATTTCAACGTACTCATCAGCGATAACTGGAATTGGTTTGTTGTTTCCTGGGATTAAGACGTTTTTACCTAATAAGTGTTGGTAACGCTCATCTTCAGGGTGAACCGCAACAGCTACGTCTCCGAACATTGTTTCAGGACGAGTTGTGGCAACTTCTAAGAACTCATTTGTTCCTTCAATCATGTATTTGAAGTGGTAGAATGCCCCTTCGATTTCTTTATGGATAACCTCGATATCTGATAAAGCCGTACGTGCAGCTGGATCCCAGTTAATAATACGCTCACCACGATAGATTAATCCTTTTTCATATAATTGAACGAAAACTTTACGAACAGCTTTTGATAATCCTTCATCTAATGTGAAACGTTCACGAGAGTAATCTAATGAAAGTCCCATCTTTTCCCATTGTTGACGAATGAATCCTGCATATTCTTCTTTCCATTCCCAAGCTTTTTCTAAGAATGCTTCACGCCCGATATCGTAACGAGAAACACCTTGCTCTTTTAAACGAGCATCAACTTTTGCTTGAGTTGCGATTCCTGCGTGGTCCATACCTGGTAACCATAACGCATCAAATCCTTGCATACGTTTCATACGAATAATAATATCTTGTAATGATGTATCCCATGCGTGCCCTAAGTGTAACTTACCTGTTACGTTTGGTGGTGGAATAACGATCGTATACTTCGGTTTATTTGATTGTGGTTGAGCTTTGAAACAATCTTGCTCATACCAAAATGCATATTTACCTTGTTCTACATCTAAATGATTATACTTAGGTGCTAAGTTTTTCGTCATTTTAGTGTCCTCCTTTTCTTATTTTGTGATAGATGGAACGAATGCCATCTATTTAATTTCAGCTCTACTCGTTGATGTCTTATTCCTTACTACTTTTATGAAGGATAGGCACCAAAAACTCAATAATCAAAGCGTTCAAAAATCTTACATCATGTGTGGACTTGCATCACACTAGAATCATGAAACATTAACCTTACATTTGCTTTCTCACTCAGTTATAGGTTCTCAACTAAAAAATTTTTGGAATAATCTTAGCACAACTTGAAGAAGTTGCGGCAAATATCAAATGGATGTGTCATGATATTTGTTAGATCCCTAAAACGGGTTGGAATAATCTTTACACAACCTGGTGAAGTTGCGACAAATACCAAATGGATGACTAAATGATATGTGTTGAATCCCTATATCTAAATGAAAAATCAAGTTAAAACAAATGTAACAATATCTGCGCGAGACCACCTGGATAATACATAATATAAAATATTTAAACTCAAATACCTCTAAGTAATACTTTGGTTTATGTCTCATTCGTGACAAATATTAACTTAGTCTAAATGGAATCTTAAGCGGGACTTTTGTTTACCCCATTTATATCGACATCTCTTAAGTGTAATGTTAATCAGATAGCTAATCTTCTCGGTATCAAGTCGTGTCTCTTACTTATATCCGTAACTTCATTCAACTTTTATTCATTCCTACCTCTTATGGGTTCCCTACCGCACGTGGCAAAGCTCGTGCATTTCCTCAACTGGTAGGGTATGGGTTCCCTACCGCACGTGGCAAAGCTCGTGCATTTCCTCAACTGGTAGGGGATGGGTTCCCTGGCATTTTCGTAGAAAATGTATCCTCAACTACTAGGGTCCGGATCAATAAAACTTTTAAGAAATAGTCCCATTGCTTCTATTATTAAGTTTTTATCCTAATTAAAAAAGGCAATTAATAGATTTTACGTAAACAAGTAAAACTAATAAAGATGCATCATTGAACCACCTGGATAATGGGTTCCCTAGCATTTTCGTAGAAAATATTTCCTCAACTACTAGGGTATGGGTTCCCTGGCATTTTTGAAGAAAATGTATCTTCAACTACTAGGGTATGGATCATATACATTCTTACGATTAATCATACTTGTTTTATTGTTTCTTTTTGTAACGAGCACTTCCTATCATTTGACTAAATCAGTAAAACTAGCAAGATTTTATGACGACCACCTGGATAATGGAGAGATAAAATCTTTAATATACATTTGCCTCATTGTTTCCGCTTGTTTCTCATTCAAGAATAATCTTTAGCATCATCCAACTAAGCTTGTCATATTAGTAAGACTTCACGATAACCACCTGGATAATGGGTTCCCTACCGCACGTAGCGAAGATCGTGCATTTCCTCCATTGGTAGGGTATGGGTTCCCTACGCTACGTAACAACGTTCGTAGCTTTCGTCGATTGGTAGGGTATGAAAATATAAAATCTTCAAATATACAGCTGCTTGATTGCCTCTGCTTGTTTTATTCAAAATGAGCCGTGCACATGATTCAACTCAGCTAGTAAAGCTAGTAAGATTTCATAACGACCACCTGGATAATGGGTTCCCTACCGTACGTAGCGAAGATCGTACATTTCCTCGATTGGTAGGGGATGAAAATATAAAATCTTTGAATTAGTCTACATCGATTTTATCGCTCTTGCCTAATCTTATTTAAGATAAATCCTTTCTAATTTTGCATCGTTTCTAATTTGATTTCACTTCCATGTTAAAGACACAAGACTGTTTTTAAGAACTTTAGCATCTCATATTTAATACATCGTTTCATCACAATCTAGCATCTTCGATGACAAAACATCTTAAGGCTGACGTCTACAACTAAAAGCATTTAAGGATAACATCGGCTATTGCGATGTATAGTTACACTTCAAGCTATGCTTGATTAGTATAACTAAAAAAGCATTCCGTCCTAATAAGGACGAAATGCTTAAGATTCCGCGGTACCACCTTGATTGTAAGTTTATTGACTTACCACTTCATGCTTTAACGCAGCTAACGGAATTTCTTACTATTTATTTCAGAAACTCAACTCACAGGCTACCTTCAAAGCTATCACATAAAGTTCTTTCACCAATTGAACTTCTCTCTTAAATGTGAGGGAACTTCTACTCCTCCTGGTCATCGTTTTTCAACTATCACAATATATATGTTAGTATTCTACAACAATGCATAAATTTATTCAAGAGTTACTAGAGAAATTCAGATGAATTCCCTTAAATCTTCACATTTTAAGTTTCTCCTAAATAATTTTGACTTTTTCACCAACCAACTGTTACCACATATTCATCACGCATAAACTATATTATAGGGGGTGAGTATATGGGACGTTATCAGCGAGGAGGAGGCAGATTTAGATCCTATTTACTATCATTACGTTCAATCATCGCATTATTATTTTTTTATCAACTCTATCTAATTATTTTCTCATTTTCTCAATTTGATTTTGTTATGTTGATGATCCTTGGGGGCTTGCTTGGTTTGTTGTGGTGGGTTTGTTAAATTGATTATAAACCTGCAACGCCATTAAATGAGGCGCAATACATTCATTTAATAACGCAATATTAATAAGTGAATGATCTTGTAATGTTTGATTAAGTTCGTCTAAATCAATGCAAAGAGAGCGAAAAAAGAAATAGTGCCGCAAAGCTGCGGCCTTTTCATTTTTCACATAATCTAAAATAATCGAATGTAGTCCTGGAACTTGATGATAGTTTTCTAAAAAATAATACATGTCTAACGAAGAAATGGAAAACATACTTTTCTCAAAATTAATTAAATAAGTTGATTTCTCTGTGACTAGTAAATTTGCCACATTCACATCACCATGTATTAAGCTGATAGGTAATTTTTTCTCTCGTTTAATTAAATCATAAAATTTCTTTAATTCATCATGCGCATGGTGAAGCATTGTATAAAGCATCGGATATACCATCATAAAGTACCACTCAAATGGTGAACGATCTCTCTGTAATTCATAAACTTCCATATTTTTTTGAAGACTATCATAACTATCTTGTAATCTTTTATAGTCTTTATTATAGATACGCTGTAATTCATCATCACTAACATCGACTTCTAAGCTAGTCTCTGAGTGTAATTTACCTAATAATTCAATATAATAATGGATTTGTTGTTCAAGCGGCAACGGAATAGTTTGAACATAATCCGTCAAATAAAAGAAATGATCTCGCCATGGAACATAGTGTTGGTTATCTTTTGTTCGATAAATGGGTAAAACATTACGGGATAATGCTTTATAAGCAAAAAGTTGCTTCATGATAAAGTCATCATCCCCACTCGCGACTTTCAATAGATAATCATGATTTGAGGCCCTAACCTTCATTGATTTATGAGTAATGGGAGTCACAGACTCAACGGCTAAATCATAATGGGTTTCAACAAAAACTTTTATCTCATCGTAATTTGCCATAGTTAATCATCACACGATCACCACAATGTAACGGTGAATTTAATTGTTCCAGATTATAAATAGCTTTTTCAGGAACATTGTATTTCGTGCAAATATTTGTAATTGTTGTTTCCTCTTCTTGAACGAAAATAATTTTTAAAATACTCTCCCCATCTAAAAATTGATTTGCAATTGAATCTTCCCCTGAATAAGTTGAAATTGGTGCGATTACCTCAGGTTCTTCAACCACTTCATCTTCTACGATTACTTCTGGTTGAGAGACAAGTGTTTCCTCTACCATCGGCACTTCTTCTACAACTGGAGCTTGCATTACTTCTTCTACCACTGGTTCTGTTTCTTCTAATGAATATAACATTTCAAAAATATCAGATTTTTTAGTTTCAACAGGTACTTCCTCAACAACTGGTTCTGTTTTTAACGGGAATGGAAGAATTTCTTCATCCTCTTCTTCTACCACTGGTGTCACTGGCTGCTCTTCTACCTTTTGTACTTTAGTCACTGTCGGGATTGGCGCAACAGGTTTTGGTTTCACCTTCTCCACTACCTTCTCTACAACTTCTTCCACAATTGGTGCCGCCTCTTCAACAATCTCTGTTGGTGTTACGTCGTTAGTCACCTTCTCAACAATGACTTCCGGTACAATTTCTTTTGCCTTTTCAACGACTTTTTCAAGGAATGGTTCTGACTTTTTCGTTTCATTCACTTGTTTTTCAACAACCGGTTCTACCACCTCTTCAACAACTGATTCTACTACTGATTCTTCAACCGGTACCGGTTGTTTATTAAGAAATTGTTTAATTTTATCTGTTAATACTTCTTTACGTTCTGTAGCTAATGATGGATCAACAGCGTCTTCCTTATGATCTAAAACAACTTCATCAAAATCAATGTAATCTAAATCATCAGTCTCATCCTCTTCTACCACTTCTAATACTTCTGGTTCAACCACTACATTTTCTTGAGTTACGGGTGCTTCAGCAACTACTTCATGCCCTGACGGTACAACAGCAGCTTCTTTTGTAAACATAACAGGAGCTTGTGTTTGACCCTCAATTTCATGATCTTCTTCTACAAGTGTAATTGGACTCTCCCAATCATAACCATCTAAACTAAGATTTAATGTTAAAAATAAATTATTTCCATCTTGTACCTCATAATCAAAATTTGTAATATCCGTTTTAATTTCACTACCACGTCCATTATTTGGTAATGTAATATCAAGTGGAATATACTCTGTAAATGTTTCTTGTGTTCCGTGATTTGTGACATACTCTCCATCAATTAAAACTTGTCCACGTAATGATAAATAATCTCCTTCATCATACGCTTTTGTCTGCGGAACAATATTAATTGATACGATATCTTCTATGTTACTGATCGGTAATGTACAATCCCAATTAAATGAATAACTCATGCTAGACCCTCCTAATTTGATATTTCAGTTCATTATATTCTATAATCATAAAAATATGAGACTTATTCATTAGCTTAGCCACGCATCTACGGGCTTTTTTTGCTTATGAAACTTTAAATTTCTCTTTGTAGTAACCGTCAGCTGTTATTTTAAACACCTTTCTATATTTCCCATCATCCCTTATCCCGTAATTTCATCAAATATATGACAAGTACTTCGTTAAAATTCGAATTTTTACCAATATTCAACATTTTTAATCTGATAATCTATATTTTTAAAAAAGTTTATGGTATAATACTGTTATCCAATAATTGGATAACATAACACTACCCTTGTTGGTATAACATACTCTATCCAGTTGTACCAACTTATTTATTCTCTTTCCATTCCAATGTTTTATAATTACCCTTTTGAGGTTGAATGGACCTCATCTTTCTCAAAAAGAATCCATTATAATGATTCTTTTCTCTAATTAACAACAAAAAAGACAGTTAATCTTCTCGTTTAGCTGTCTTTTTTATTGTTAAAACATCTCAAAAAAGGCACTCTTTTTGGAGTGCCTTTAATTATATGAACGACTATTCAAACGTAATTTTATGAACAGTTTCTTTATTTAAACGTTTAACCACTTCAGTCATTAATTTAACTGTATTTTCATAGTCATCACGATGAATCATTGATGTATGAGAGTGAATATAACGAGAAGCAATACCCACTGACATCGCTGGTGCTCCATCATGTGCTAAATGCATTTTAGCAGCATCCGTTGCTCCACCAGGTGTCACATCAAATTGGTAAGGAATATTTAATTCTTCTGCGACTTCAACGACAAAGTCACGTAATCCTTTATGACCAATTAATCCACCATCAATTAACGTGATGATTGGACCTTTCCCCATTTTAGCTTGAATTTGATTTGTTACACCAGGCACATCACCAGCTAATCCAACGTCTAATGCAAAGACGATTGATGGATTAATCATTTGACTAGTCGTTGCAGCTCCACGACATCCGACTTCTTCTTGAACCGTTCCTACACCATAAACAATGTTTGGATGATGTTCTCCTTTTAAGTTATTTAATACTTCAACTGCTACAGCACATCCAATACGGTTATCCCATGCTTTTGCTAATAAATATTTTTCATTGGCCATCGTGCGGAATTCGATATATGGCGTAATCATATCTCCTGGACGAATCCCTAACGCTTCAACTTCTTCTTTACTATCTACACCTAAATCAATGTACATATCTTTAATATCCATCGGTTTTTGACGAGCTTCTGCAGATAAAATATGAGGAGGAATTGATCCGATTACTCCATGATAAGTTTTGCCTGAGTTAGTTGTGATAGTCACTTGTTGAGCAAGCATAACTTGCCCCCACCATCCACCTAATGTCACAAATTTAATATATCCATTATCATCAATTTGGCGAACCATGAATCCAACTTCATCCATATGTCCTGCAATTAAAATTTTAGGACCATCTTCTTCCCCTACTTTTTTCGCAATTAATGATCCAATGTTATCTTGATAAATTTCATCGGCACTATCCCCGATATATTTTTTCATCACTTCACGCGCTTGACGTTCTTGCCCTGGAACAGCATTCGCATCTGTAATTTCCTTTAAAAACGTTAATGTTTGATCTAGTTGATTCATTACGTTCTCTCCTCCTAGTTATAATTTTCTATAAATAGTATCATATCACTTTATCTAATAATTGGAAATAGATTTGAAATATCTTTTTATTCGACATCAACAAACTTTTTACCTAATCAAAGACTTGATTATAAAAAAAGACACTACCAAGTAGTAGTGTCTAATAAGATTTTAAAAATAATGATCAAATTAATTATTTGTTCATTGCTTCTTTAGCAGTGTTTGCTAAAGTAGCGAATGCAGCAGCATCAGATACAGCTAAATCTGCTAACATTTTACGGTTAACTTCGATTCCAGCTAATTTTAATCCGTGCATTAATTTGCTGTATGATAATCCGTTCATACGAGCAGCAGCGTTGATACGAGTGATCCATAATTTACGGAAGTCACGTTTTTTCTGACGACGGTCACGGTAAGCATATTGTAATGATTTCATTACTTGCTCGTTTGCTGTTTTGTATAATGTATGTTTAGATCCAAAGTAACCTTTTGCTAATTTTAAAACGCGTTTACGACGTTTGCGTGATACAACTCCACCTTTTACACGTGGCATAATGAGTTCCTCCTTTGTTGTTACGAAAAATGTTTAGTGATTATTATAAGCTATATAACATATCTTTGATACGTTTGTAGTCGCTGTTTGATACGATAGCAGCTTTAGCTAAGTGTTTCTTTTGTTTAGTTGTTTTGTTATGAGCTAAGTGGCTTGTATAAGCGTGAGAACGTTTTAATTTCCCTGATCCTGTACGTTTAAAGCGTTTAGCAGCTCCACGATGAGATTTCATTTTTGGCATGGTAGAGTTCCTCCTTTATCTTTTCTACTTTTTCTTTGGTGCTAAAACGAGAAACATTGAGCGTCCGTCAAGTTTTGGATTTGATTCAAGATCCGCAATTTCAGCACACCCTTCAGCAAAGCGAGTTAAAACATTACGTCCGAATTCAGTGTGTGCGATTTCGCGACCTTTGAAACGTACGCTAACTTTAACTTTATCACCTTTTGTAAGGAATTTTTGAGCATTTTTTAATTTTGTATTAAAGTCATGCTGTTCGATGTTAGGACTTAAGCGAACTTCTTTTAAAGTCACAGTTGTTTGGTTTTTTCTAGCCTCACGAGCGTGACGTTGTTGTTCATAACGGTATTTACCGTAGTCCATAATACGACAAACAATAGGATTTGCTTGTGGTGCAACACATACTAAATCTAAGTTTTTCTCAGAAGCAGCACGTAATGCATCTTTACGTTGCATTAAACCAAGTTGTTCGCGGTTAGGACCAATCACTAACATTTCCTTAGCGCGGATATCTTCATTGATTAAGCTCTCGTTTTTTACATTCTTCTTGCTAATGATGAGCACCTCCAATTTTATAGAACATTCATGGAAAAAAAGAAAAACGTAAGCACTTAGTAAGCGCCCACGTTTAAATCACAATCACATTAACAATATCGTCGTAACGATAGTGACGTTTAACCTATCAGCTCTAGCTAATCAGGTGAGAAGTGGGTACTTCTTCTTTCCACATGATATTCACATTTATTGATTATAACACCTCAATTAGTATATGTCAATGAAGTGTTACATATTCTTTAACTTTTTTAGATTATCATCATTTAGCATGCCGCTATTGATTAAAGTCTTCAAAGCTTCATCACTGATGACTTCATCCTCAATAAGTCTATCATACGTTCCATTGCGAATCAACTCTTTATAATAAGAATTAAAAATTTCCAATGTGATGACATTATGATCGATATACGTCTTCATGCTAGTTAAGTAAGCCTCCATCTCATGTGCATCTATTTTATTATCAAGAAAGAAACTTAAATATACTGACGTCGTGGCCATAAAAGGAAGAAACTCTTTAAATGCCGCTTGAATTTCTTGACGTTGATTCGGGTGTTTCTTAATAAACTGCTCTAATTGATTCAGATTAACTTTATTATTAGCAAAGAGATCATCTAATTCATTGCCAAATAAATCAATACTCTTTTTCACGTCTTCATACGGTTGATAAAATTCCTCCACTAAATGAGACACATACGGATTCACCTTAAGTAATAAATTGCTCAGTGAATAAGGTTTAACGAAATCAAATAGTGGAAAGGCTAAAATAATAACGATCACGATAACGTACGTATATGCATTTAAAATACTTAATAAAACACTTAACAAACCATCACCAATCCGATTAAATTTTGCGGATGGAAAAAAATATTGATGCCATTCATAATTAACTGAAAAAACATAAACTACACTCTTAATAATCACAAATGCAACGACAAACAAAATAAAAAAAACAATAAAAGGAATGATATTTTCTTCATAAGGCTCAATTAAATAATAAAAACTATCTGGTACAAATAAAGATACTTTAAGCTTCTTAGGAAGATAAGATACCACTTTATTGACAAGTGCCCCCGCTACTAAAGCTGATAAAAAAATTGAAAAGAGGTGAATCACTAAATTGACAAGACTAATTCGATAAGAACGTTGATAACCAACGATTGATGCGATACAAAAAACGATGAATATAATTAAATCAACAACTAAAATTTTTATCACTTCCATTCCCCCCATGACTGCCACCACTTTGGATGTTTATATCTATAACTATTCTTCCCTATATTCTAGATATAAATGACATATTATATTACCTTCATTATTGTGATTTTTATCGATTTTATTCAAAAATATAAAAAAAGGAGACGATGTCTCCTTTTTCTATTCATTATTCAGGTTTATGATTTTTACGCTCAGCGATTTCTTCAACTAAGAAGTGAACGAATTCTTTAAGTGGTAATGTTTCAGTTTTTTGCTCTCCGAAGCGACGGAATGTTACTTCATTATTTGCAACCTCTTTGTCTCCTAATACGATAGACATTGGGATTTTCTTAGTTTGTGATTCGCGGATTTTGTAACCCATTTTCTCTTCGCGATCATCAAGTTCTAAGCGAATTTTATATTTACGTAATTCTTTCACTACTTCTTTTGCATACTCTAAGTGATATTGGTTGTTAACCGGAATCACTGTTACTTGAGTTGGTGCTAACCATAATGGGAATGCTCCTTTATATGTTTCAATTAAGTAAGCCATGAAACGTTCATAAGTTCCGATTAATCCACGGTGCATTACAACTGGACGTACTTTTTCTCCAGTTTCAGAAACATAAGTTAAATCGAAACGTTCTGGTAATAAGAAGTCTAATTGAATTGTTGACATTGTGATATCGTGCCCTAATGCTGTTTTGATTTGGATATCAAGTTTAGGACCATAGAAGGCTGCTTCCCCTTCTGCTTCAATGAATGGGATATTATTTTCAATTAATGTTTCACGTAACATTGATTCTGCATTTTCCCACATTTTATCATCATCGAAGTATTTCTCTTTGTTATTTGGATCACGTAAAGATAAACGATAGTAGTTGATTTCTACACCGAAATCTTTGATCACGCGATGAATTAACTCTAAACAACGTGAGAATTCTTCTTTAATTTGATCTGGACGAACAAAGATATGTGAATCAGTTAACGTCATCGCACGAACACGCTCAAGACCTGTTAAAGCACCTGATGCTTCAAAGCGATGTTGGATAACTTGCTCTGCATATCGAATTGGTAAATCACGATATGAACGTAATTTTGTTTTATAAACCATCATGTGATGAGGACAAGACATTGGTCGTAAAACTAATTCTTCATTGTCCATTTCCATTGGCACGAACATATCTTCTTTGTAATGTGCCCAGTGTCCTGATGTACGGTATAAATCAACTGATCCCATAACTGGAGTTGCAACGTGTTGATATCCATACTCTTCTTCTAGATCGATAATATAACGCTCAATTTGTTGACGAACTTTCATCCCGTTTGGTAACCAGATTGGTAGTCCTTGTCCAACTAATGGACTGAATGTGAATAATTCTAATTCACGTCCGATTTTTTTATGATCACGCTCTTTACGTTCTTCTAAAATACGTAAGTGTTCAGCTAATTGATCTTTTGTTAAAGCAGCTGCCCCGTAAATACGAGTTAACATTTTGTTATCACTATCTCCACGCCAGTAAGCTCCCGCTACATTTAATAATTTAAAGAATTTAACATCTTTTGTATTACCCACGTGAACTCCACTACATAAGTCAGTGAAATCTCCTTCAGAGTAAGTTGTAATAACTTCTCCTTCTTTAATAGCATCAATTAATTCTAATTTATATTCATCATTGGCAAAGAATTCTTTTGCCTCTTCACGGCTTAATTCACGACGGATAATTGGTAAAGCTTCTGAAGAAATTTTTTGCATCATTTTTTCAATCGCTGCTAAATCTGATTCAGTGATTTTTGCTTCTGTATCGATATCGTAATAGAATCCATCTTCGATAGCTGGTCCTACTCCGAATTTTGCATCTGGATATAGACGTTTAATCGCTGCTGCCATTAAATGAGCCGCAGAGTGATTAATGATTTCCCAAGCTTCAGGGCGATCATTTGTAATTAACTCGATTTTTGCATCTGCCTCGATTGGACGAGTTAAATCATATAAATGTCCGTTTAATTTAGCTGCCACACAACGTTTACGTAATCCTGGTGAAATTGATTGAGCAATCGCTTCAGCAGTAATTCCATTTTCAAACTGTTTCACATTTCCATCTGGGAAAGTAATGTTAATCATAGTGTTTTCCTCCTTTTTGTGATTCATGATGATCGGAGCGAATTTTTATGAATATAAAAAAATCGCTCCTAATCTTAACGAGTAGGAACGATTGAAATCGCGGTACCATCCTATTTCCGATAAAGTAAAAGACTTTATCAGCAACTTAATTCAGCTTTAACGCAGCCAGCGGGAATCTTTTTCAAGTCCAGTTCAAAGGGAGTAATTTAATAAGCGTTCTTAGAAATCTTACAGCCGAGGATTTCCTCTCTAAAAAGTCGTTTTTATTAAACCTTATCCTTATCAAAACTTTTAATATGTGACGAATTACCTATATATTATATGTCTGATTCATATTATAATGCATGATTTTTTTGAAATCAAGAAAAAATACTTCAATTTTTATCGTTTTTGGCGATAATTTGTTCCTGTAATGGCCACAGGGGTTGTTAAAGCTTTAATGCGTTCTAATACACGAGCTCCTTTAATTTCTTCCACTTCACCTTTTTGCGTATAGGAATAATGATGTTGAAGCTGATTATAATCGAGATTTGAAGTAAAGAAGGTTGGCAATCCTTGGTGCATACGATAGTTTAAAATTCGCCCCAACACTTCGTCACGCATCCAGCTCGTCATGGACTCACTTCCGATGTCATCAAGCATAAGCACTTCAATTTGTTTTAATTGCTCAATCTTATCATACGCACTACTGTTTTCACTATTAAATCCTGATTTAATTTCAGCAATTAATTCTGGAAAATAAACAAGTCCACAAACAATTCCTCGTTGAGATAAAATGTTAGCAATTGCACTTAACATATATGTCTTTCCAGTTCCAAATGGACCATATAGATAAAGCCCACGCCCTTTTTTTGTCGTCATATATTCATGGATGAACAACGATGCCTTTTCATAAAACTCGGCACGCTCCGGATCCATAATAAATTGTTCGAAATTTGCATTTAAAATATCAGCCGGCATATGGAAACTCTTAATATTTTCTAAATGTTTTTGATTTAACGCATACTGACATGGCGTATACGCCACCTTTAATTGCTTATAAGAAGGTTTCAGTGTTGGATAATGGCCTTTAATAGGTTGCCTACAACTATTTAATCCTACACATCCGTTACACTTTTCTTTATTTCTTAAAAACTCATCTAAATCAGAAATATAATTCGAGATTAAAGATGGATCAATGTCATCTTGATATTGATGTAATGCTTTTGCAATCTCAGGTTCATTTAAAATTTCCGTATAAGCTTCCTTCGCCCCTGCTGGTCTAGCCATTAAATCTCCAATTCGTTGCACCACTCTCACCCTTTCTGATTTAAAAGTTGACTTTGTAATTGTTTCATACGTTCGATCTTTTGTAAATCGTCATCCGTTAATGACTTCTTCTCTTCGACACGTTGTGCATTTGCCTTTAACCAATCTGGCACTTGTTCTTGTCGTACGACTCGAGCTGTCTTTGGATACACCTTCGCTGCTGCTGGCATTGTTTTTTCAATTTCACGTTTTTGTTTTGCTTTTAACATTGTCTTAACTTGTACCATAGCCTTTTCAGTTGTATTAATTTCTTTACGTTGCCATTCACCCGCAATTTTTTCAACCAATTGTTTTGGCAAACGCCCATCTGAAATATTTAATACATAATCAATTAAAACATTAACAACTCCTGGTGCCATCTGTTGATCGACCATTAACCACTCTACTAACTGCCGATCAGCTGGAACGGGCTCTTTTTGGTGATATTTAAAACGTAGGAAATCAATTGGATTTTGCGATAAATGGACAAGTAATTGCTTTTCTTTTGATAAAGCAGCTTGTGTCTCATCCATAAGTGGCGCCTCCTGTTTAGTTTTTGGCATCTCCACAACCTCAATCGGCTTACCTTTATTCAAGAATTGGAAGTATTGTTTCGCTTGCTTGCGGAACACTTCTAAATTCACAAAGCCATCCGTATCAAGGGCATCAAAAATGAGACGCGCTAGTTCATGTTCATCTAGCTTATATAAAAAGGCAATTTTATTAATTTGATCTAATAGCTTATCAGATAATATCTGATCATCCATTCCAAACTGCTTCAGTAAGGCAAATAACAATTCTTGATCAAATGCTAATTCTAATTTAACACCCTTTTGATTATCCGCCACTGTCGGTAAAGGACTTGCCTGTAAAGTAGCAGAAGAACGCATAAGAACCGTTGTATCAAAAACTTCATTGAAAGGTTTTGAAATATTTTGTCCTTGAATGTGTGGGAGTTCTTGAACAAATAATTGTTTTAATTGCTGATAATCATGATTTCCAACTTTTAAATTTAAAAAGACGTTAATAATCCCATCATTAAAAAAGGCTTTTGCCTGCATCGGTTTCTTTAAATAATATGTCAAATGATGATCTTCTTCGGTGACATACACTTGAATCAATCCAACTGCTTCTAACTTATATCGTAAAGCCAATAAATCTTCTACTCCAACATTTAAAACTTGTAATAATAAGTGATGTGAAAATAAAGAGGGACTACTTTTACTAGCTAATGTATTTAAAGTCATATATAAGCTAACGGCCACAGAGCCGATAATAGGTTGATAAAGTAACGTTAAAATTTGCAATTCTTCCGAAGTCATCATTTGTGTGACACAAAGTTCGAATTCTGTATTCGGTTTAATCATCGTTGTATCCACCACAAACACTCCTTCTGTTAAAATGTGAAATCCCTATTTAAAATAGGGATTGATTTCTTATATTATCGGTTTAAAGCAAGACCTTTAAACATTAATCGCTTATCTAATGCTTGATATAAAGACTGAATGACTTTCTTTCCTTTTCCAAAGCTGATTAGACCTGCTGTATTGACTGTAAAATCCACCGTCGTTTCGATTGGATTAATTTTTACAATCGTGACGATAACCTCACAATCTTTACGTTTCAACATTAATTCTTGACGAATATCGTCTTCAAAGGCAACATTGAAATCTAACTCTTTAGCGACCTCTAACAATCCTGCCTTTGTTTGTTGATAATTATTTTTATAATAGTGTGTCATCAACACCTCATCTGTCGCCCTTTCCCCCGACTCGAAGTGCGTTTTAAACATGTCCATAAATCCCATTTTTAATTCCTCCCATCATTTCATAGCAACTCTATATGTCAAGACTAATCTAAAGAAGTCTGACATGCTTTTTCCCAAAGCATCTCAAACATCTCCTCAAATTGAGTTCGTAACTCACTCATGGAGCGCTCATTAGTTAAAACATAATCAGCACGATCTCGCTTTTGTTCGAGTGACATTTGTGAATTAATTTTCGCTAACGCGTAATCCTCATCAATTCCATCACGCTTCATCAAACGTTTTACTTGAATGTCACGTGGAACATAAACAACTAATGTACAATCAGCTAATGATTCAAAATCACTTTCAAACAGTAGCGGGACATCAAGTACTACAAGTTGTTCCCCATTTCGTTTCGCAACTTCAATTCCCTCCACTAGTTTTTGTTTGACTAGCGGATGAATCATCTCATTTAACTTATACTTTGCCGACTCATCATGAAAAATAATCGAACCTAGTACATCACGAGCTAATTCTCCATTTTCCTTAATCACAGATGAGCCAAACTCATGCGCTAAATCATACAGTAACTGACTTCCTGGCTTCTGAAGTTGTCTCACAATACGATCTGCATCTAAAACAACAATTCCCTTTTCTAAAAACCATGAAGTAACTGTGCTTTTTCCAGATGAAATCCCACCTGTTAATCCAACGACTAACATTTACTTCATCTCCTTCGCCGTTAACTTCTGACACGTTGGACAGAAATAGGTCCCACGTCCACCGACTTTAATTTTCTCAATCGGTGTGTGACACTCGTAACAGTTCTCTCCTTTTCGTTGATGAACTAACAGCTCATTTTGAAAAGTTCCAGAAACTCCATGCGAGGAACGAAACGTACGAATCGTCGTTCCACCTAATTCAATCGCACGCGCTAATACTTCTACCGTATATTTTACCACATTTGCAATGTCTTTGTCTGTTAATTCTGAGCTTGAAGTTAATGGATGCAATCGGGCACGATAAAGAACTTCATCGACATAAATATTTCCAAGTCCACATACAACTGTTTGATCAAGTAACAATGATTTAATCGGTTTCTTTTTGTTCTGAATTTTTTCTTTCACATATGATGGTGTAAACTCTGTTGCAAAAGGCTCTAAACCTAACACTTGAAACGGCGCCGTCGTTTCTAAATCAATGGCTTTATCGTATAAATGATACGTTCCGAATTTACGTGTATCTTGATATAATAATCGTTTTCCATTTTCTAACGTGAAAATCGCATGAACATGAGGATTTAATTCAAAATCAGAATCCACATAAAAATACTTTCCTTCCATTCGTAGATGAGATAACAATTGATAATCATCAAAATGAAAGACTAAATACTTCCCTCGTCGACTCACTTCTTGAATGGTTTGATTAATTAATTTTTCCTTAAATTCATCTGCACTCATATTTTTTACCATGGGCTCATAACGAAGTTCAATGTCTTTAATGGTTTGACCTTTTACCGTTTGATTCAATGCCTCTTTAACGGTTTCAACTTCTGGTAATTCTGGCATACTATCTAACTTCCTTTTTCGTCTAATCTAGTTGTTTATTTATTAATTGACTGATAAATATCAGCCATCATGATTAATACTGCATTCTCAACTAATTCTAATTCAAATGAATGGTTCATCAGAGGGCCTCGGAACACAATGCTTAACGATGTTGTGGCCTGAACTTCATTCAGTAATTCATATACCGCCTGTGTTGAAAGCTCCACTTCGCTCCACTCAATCACACACTCATCAATCCAAACTTGTCTTTTTTGTGTCGAATCAATATCAAAAGAATATAATAATTGATTCTCTGCATAAATGTCAACTTGCTCAAAATCATTCAAAAACTCACTATAATAGCCAAGTAAAATTGACATGGTTGCACTTGTTAACTCACTATTAGTCACGAGTAAAGGCATCACATTTATATATTGTTCGGCTTGCTCCTCTTCTACACTTTCATCTACTTCTTTTTTCACAGTTGTAAAAGTATTGGTTGCAAAAGAAATCACATTAAATGACGTGGTAGCTTGTAATGGAATCCCATTATAAGAGATGATTTGGTGACCATTTTCAGCATTTAAATTTACTTGAATTTTAGCCGCATACTTGCTCATCACCTTATCTCGACGTTTCATTCGTTGCAAACTAATCTCTGATCTTTTTAACTCAAGTGTCTCCGCATACTGTGTACTAAATGAATCAGATATTTGCTGTAAATACGAGATAGCACTTGCTAGTTCATCTTTTGCCAGGAAATCATCAACTGTTTTAATTGCTTCGACATAGAATTCAGACTCATAGTACCATTTCAAAGCGTTAACTAATTCATCTTGATCCGTTTGCGTCAAGTAATCCAGACGTCGAATCGCTTCAATATAATTTTTTTGCTCATAGTACTGATGAGCTTCCGTTAAATATTGATTTTTGATACTTTGAATACATTCACGTCTTTGTATTTTAGCTAGTTCATAATAATATTCGTCGTTAAACATCACTTCTTGATAAGAATCAATTGCCTCCTCAATCAACCCTTGCTGTTGAAGACTGAATCCTTTTAAATAAGCGCGCTGAGATTGATAGTATTTTTCGACCTGACCTATCGTCTCTATAACCTCATCATTTGAGAAAAATAATGGTTCAATGACTTGTTCATATTGCAAATACTCTTCATACTCAATCTTTCGAAGCATATAAAGATTCGCATAATATTGATACCGACTAATCATAGCCGGTTCTAAATCGTTCTTAATTCGTTCACGATAATCACTATCAACATTAAGCATACGCTGATAGACAGCCCCTACCTGATTAGGTGACACTTCATCGTATAAATAACTTACCAAAAGATTCAATTGATTTCGATACAAAATCACATGATGATTATAATAAAAAGCACCTCCAAAAATAAAAACAATCGCTAAAACCAATCCAACTTTAAGCGAAAAAAATTGACATCCCCTAGTCTTTTTTACACCCTCCATTAACTACACCCCAGCTAAACTACTTTTATAATCATTTTATCATACAACCACTACGCAATTCATCAATTATTCCATTTTTTCACAATGTCATGAACAACATACAACACCATAAAAAAATGGTGCTTAATTCATTCATTAAGCACCACCTATCCCATAAAAAGATTCAACAAAAATCAGACGACTATCCTGTTCAAACTAGATAAAATACGCCTCATCATTAGCCTCACTTTATTTTAAATACTTATATCCCGCTTCAAATAACGACTCATCTTCTAACTTTAAATCTCATTCAATTAGCCACTGTAAAACTGTTTTTTCAGCCTCTCATATTAAATTAAAACCTTTAGAGGATTATAAGAAAATCTATGAATAGATGTTATCCTCCTTTCATAGAATAAGTTATTCTAAACCAAACGGAGTGATCTTATGCATGTGATTTCTGTCTCTTCCAACCCCGAGTTTGTAACTCAGGCGATTAGTTATTTCCAGGGAAAATGGGCTTCACCAGAAAGCCTAAAGGTTTATGAAGATTGTATTCTTCATTCACTCAACACAAAAAGTCCGCTACCTCAGTGGTATCTCCTATTAAAGGAAGATAAAATTATCGGTTGTGCAGGGTTAATTACAAATGATTTTATTAGTCGAATGGACCTCTATCCTTGGCTATGTGCTCTATACATCGAAGAACATGAGCGCCATCATGCATATGGCTCAATCCTTATTGAACACATCAAACAAGAGGCAAAAAAACTAGGGTTTAATTCACTTTATCTTTGTACCGATCATATCGGATACTATGAAAAATATGATTTTCACTATGTAGGGTTAGGCTACCATCCTTGGGGAGAGACCTCTAGAATTTACGAAGCACAGTTAGAAGAAAAAACAACTAACAACACCCTAACCTCAACAAACCGTGATTAATTTAACACACAAAAGGACATCACCAATGAATGGGATGTCCTTTTGTTATTATTTATTTAGAATACTTCTTACTTAGCATCGTACCAAGTTGGTCCGTATGAGTAGTCGGCTTTTAATGGAACTTGGAGTTCGACGACGTTTTCCATTGTTTTCGTCACTAATTCAATCATCATATCTAGTTCTTCTTGTGGAACTTCAAAGATTAATTCATCGTGTACTTGAAGTAATAAACGTGATTTTACGTTTTTCTCAAGCATCGCTTGATGAACATCAATCATCGCTTTTTTGATGATATCGGCAGCTGTCCCCTGAATTGGAGCATTCATTGCGGTACGCTCACCAAATTGACGAATCGCATAGTTTTTCTGTGTTAATTCAGGAATATAACGACGACGGTTAAATAACGTTGAGACATAACCATTAAACTTCGCATACTTCACTGTATCTTCCATATACTGATGAATTCCTGAGTAAGTTTCTAAATAATGATCAATATATTTTTTCGCCTCTTTTTGTGTAATATTTAAATTTTCCGATAAGCCGAAGGCACTCATTCCATAAATAATCCCGAAGTTAATCGCTTTCGCTGAGCGACGTAAATCTGATGTCATCTCTTCTTCTGACACTTTAAAGACATCCATCGCTGTTTTCTTATGAATATCCTCTCCATGTTTGAAGGCATCAATTAACGACTCGGTATTTGAAATATGAGCTAAAATTCGAAGTTCGATTTGCGAGTAGTCAGCTCCTAAAATCACCCATCCTTCTTGACTTGGCACAAACGCACGACGAATCATGCGTCCCTCCTCTAAGCGAATCGGAATATTTTGAAGATTTGGTTCAATTGAAGAAAGACGTCCGGTTTGAGTCAGCGCCTGGTTGAAAATCGTGTGGACTTTTCCATCTTCATAGCACGCTTTTTTCAACCCTTCAATATAAGTCGAATACAATTTCGTTAACGTACGATACTCCATAATTAATTTAATAATTGGATGAGCATCACTTAACTTTTCTAATACATCTGCATTCGTTGAATAGCCTGTTTTCGTTTTCTTAACAACCGGTAACCCTAATTTTTCGAATAATACCTCTCCTAATTGCTTCGGTGAATTGATATTAAACGGTGCTCCCACATGATCAAAGATTTGGGATTCTAATGCTTCAATACGCCCTTTTAAATCTTGACCCATTTCATCTAATGTCGTTAGATCAAGAGACATTCCGTTATACTCCATCACTGCTAGTACTTCAGCAAGAGGCATTTCCATCTCTTCAAATAAACTTAACTGCTCTTGTTCTTTTAATTGCTCAATCGCGGTTTCTTTTAACTTAAACACAGCAGTTGCAATATCAATGGAATGTTGGGCCACTTTCTCGATCGGTGCAACGGCACGTTTCGCCCCTTTTCCATACACTTCTTCATCATATAACACATCGTCATAATCATAATGTAGAGCTACTTTTTTGAATTCATTACTTACATTCGTTGGATTAATGACATATGTCGCTAATAATAAGTCAAAATCAACACCACGTAAATCAAATCCTTGCCACATTAACGCAACACGTGAACGCTTCACATCAAATACTGATTTTTTAACACCTTCATCCGCTAAAAATGACATGAATGCTTGGCTTTCCTTTGCCACTTCAAAAGGCACATAATAAGCGTCTGTCTCATTTACAATCGCAATTCCTAAAATATTAGCCTGATGGTAGTTTTCCTCAAAAATCTCTACATGAATTGCACTATTTTGATAACTTAACGTTTCTAACTCTCCCGCTTCTAAAATGATACGAATCGGTGCTTTCGGCTTTTCTTCTTTTACTTCTTCAAGCTTCATTTTTTTTAGAAAGGCATTAAACTCCATCTCCTTAAAGAAGTTCATGAGTTCTGCTGTCTCTGGTCCTTGATAGAATAAATCGTCAAATGTAACTGGAAGTGGAACTTCTCTATGAATCGTTGCCATACGTTTACAAAGCAAGGCCTGTTCAACATTAGCTTCCACTTTTTCTTTCATTTTCCCTTTTAACTCATCTGTATGAGTTACTAGATTTTCAACTGTTCCGAATTGTTTTAATAATTTAATCGCTGTTTTTTCTCCAACCCCTGGGATTCCTGGTAAGTTATCTGATGGATCCCCCATTAACCCTTTTAGATCAACAATCTGACTTGGTGATAATTCATATTTAGCAAAGACTGCTTCTGGCGTAAATGACTCAATATCAGTTACCCCTTTTCGTGTAATATGAACCGTCGTCTTTTCATCGGCCATTTGAAGTAAGTCTTTATCTCCCGTAATGATATGAATTTTTTCAAAATCCGTTTGCTCACCAAGTGTCGCTAATGTTCCGATAATATCATCGGCTTCATAAGTCGGTAATTCTAAACGTTTCACTCCTAATAAGTCTAAATATTTTTTAATTAAATTAATTTGTGAACGTAGTTCATCTGGCATCGGTTTACGTCCATCTTTATAACTATCTAAAAACTCATGTCTAAATGTGGTTTTCCCTGCATCAAAGGCCACTAGCATGTGCGTGTGATTATACTCATCCATGACTTTATTCATCATATTGACAAAACCATATAACGCATTTGTAAAAATACCCGTGCTTGTCTTCATTAAATTCCCGCTATATGCTGTTGCATAATATGCACGGTACATTAAACTATTTCCGTCTATTAAAACTAATGTATTCATTGCATCAACCCTTATCTCTAGCATATTTTTATGCCTTGTTTACTATATTGTACTATTATTTTAACACATCAAAACTGTTTAAAACATATTTTTACAAGGACGGTGCTCAAATGAATCAAAATTCAAACACAAAATCTCCACAACTCTTTCTACTTTTTAATATTACACTCCTTCTAACCTTTCCCCTAACCGGAGGCACACCTCTACTTCTTCATCTTTTATCAATAGACTCACTCATTCTGGCTCATTGGCTTCCTGCCATCATCTACTGCAGCATTCTTAGTTCTAGCTTTTGGGGTAAAAGAAGTGAATATACATCCATGACACGTATCTTTTGTTTTTTATTTATGCTTTACCATCTTATCCACTTATTCTTCAATATCAACTAATTTCCATCATAACTGTTGATGACTTTAGGTATGATGTAGTAAATGTATGTTATTCATCTGTTTCTATATAGAACTAAAAAAACTATGATATAATATCGTCATAAAAGTTTTTTTGGTAAAGGATGAATTTATTATGAAGAAATTCCCTATCTATGTACTCTCAGTTGCAGCAATTATTATTGTATTTTTCTTTTACTCGCTATGTATTTTAAAATATAGCATTAAAGTAGAAGAAACCATTATTAACAGTCTAAATATTCCAAGCAGTTTTGATGGAGTCCGACTAATCCAATTTAGCGATTTACATCTTAAAAATGAAGAAGATTTAGTGCTTCTTGAAAAATCTGTAAACGAAATCAACCGTCTTGAAGCAGACATTATTCTTTTTACCGGGGATCTATTTGAAAAAGGAGCCGTCACTTCAAGTCTAAGTTCACAAACAATCGAGATTCTCTCTCAATTAAAATCTTCTCTGGCCAAGCTTGCCATCTTAGGGGATAAAGATTTAAGCCAGCCAGATGAAATCAGTCATATTCTTACGACATCTTCTTTTAAAATCCTTCGTAATGAGTCACTTGAACTCTATAACGGTAGCAGTGAAGGCATTAATTTTATCGGGATTGATTCGTTATCAAGCTCACCTGATTTGAATACCTTGCTTTCACAATCTACTAATACGAATAATTTTAACATTCTACTCCTTCATGAACCAACATTAGCTGCAAAAGTAACCGATTATCCAATTGAAGTTCAACTATCTGGACATTGTAGAGGACAATCTAGTACATCAGGTTGTTCTCAATTTTATTCAGGAACTTATCGCTTTGCCGATCAATTAACCTTACAAGTCAACCGTGGATTAAATCGACCAAATAACATAGGTAACTTATTAACTCGTCCGACACTTTATTCATTCCTTTTAATCAAAGAATAAAAGTGAGTCAGATGTCATCCCCCTTGCATATCATAAATTAGGACTGCAAGATGAAGGAGGAGTCTGAATTGATGCCAATGAATTATCCAAATAGCGTGCCGTCTCAAGTTTCTTATCGAACAGCTGCACCATTAACCAATCAAGTCCCTAATTTATCAGCGATACCTGGGATTGAGCAAGATGAACGATGGGGATTTTTACCTTTTATCGGCGGGTTAGCTTTAGGAGGACTATTATTTGATGGATGGGGTGGTGGTCGCCCTTGTTGTGGAGGAGGGGGATATGCCTATCCTGTCTATCAACCCGTTTACCAACCGGTGTACTACCAACAACCAGTATATACACAACCATCTTATCCCGTTTATCAACAACAAGCCTCACAAACTGGATATTATGGACCTTATAATCCAGTCATGCCGACTGAAACAACCGTATTAGAAAGTAATAAATATTATTTATCATAAATAAAAACCACCCGTCAAACGGGTGGTTTTCACTAGGTCTATAAGCCCTTGTTACCGGCTAGCGTCTCAAGGCGCTAGCTTTCACTTTGTTCAAGCTACTTGCCTTTGCCGCTTTTGCTTACTCCTAAAGGAGTTTTCGTATGGCTAGCTACCCTTTAAAAGGGTCTTCATATTCTTTTACACTTAATTTATCCATGGCTATATCATGGCTTTCTTGTTCCTGTATATATTTCTTAATCGTTGCTTCATTTAATCCAACTGTACTTACGTAATATCCTTCGGCCCAAAAGTGTCTATTTCCAAATTTATATTTTAAATTTGCATGTTTATCAAAAATCATCAATGCACTTTTCCCCTTCAAATATCCCATGAAACTTGAGACACTCATTTTTGGTGGGATACTTACTAACATATGGACATGATCTGGCATCAGATGTCCTTCTATTATTTCTACTCCTTTGTAGGCACATAATTGTTTTAATATATCTCTTATACTGGTTTTATATTGATTATAAATTATTTTTCGTCTATACTTAGGAGTAAACACAATGTGATACTTACACATCCACTTTGTGTGAGATAAACTATTTGCCTTATTGGCCATAAAAATCACCTTTCTCTTCTAAAATAGTAGCCTGAACAACTCTATTATAGGAAGAAAGGTGATTTTTTAGTGGTATAACCCTTATTTCCCGCCCGCATAGCAGGTGGTTTTATGTTTCGCACGCTTCGCGAGCTCAACAGGCTAAAGCCTTTAATAAAAAAGTAGACCTCGGGTCTACTTTTATTTTTCATATAATTTATAGAGAGCTTGTGTTCCACAGTTTTCTAACTCTCTTTTTTGACATTCTTCATACAGGCTTAAGACTAACTCAAGTCCTGGTAAATCAACATTCATTGCCTTCGATTCACTACAAGCGATACGCATATCTTTAATAAAGTGTTTAATAAAGAAGCCTGGATTAAAGTCATCTTTAATAATACGTGGCGCCATATTGCTTAATTGCCAGCTTGCTGCCGATCCGCTCGTTACTGCCTTTAAAACAGTCTCTAAATCTAGTCCAGCTCCTTTAGAATAAGCAAGGGCCTCAACCATTCCGATAGCCGCTCCTGCAATGGCAATTTGATTCGCCATTTTTGTATGTTGACCACTACCCGCAGACCCCATATAAACAATCGTTTGACCCATTAACTCTAAAATCGGTAAAATTTCATCATATGCTTCTTTGTCTCCACCAACCATAATCGTTAACGTTCCATTTTTCGCCCCAACATCTCCACCTGTAACAGGTGCATCTAAACACTGTAATCCTTTAGCTTGCCCTGCTTCATAAATACGTTTTGCTAAATCTGGTGTCGAGGTTGTCATATCAACTAAAATTGAATGAGCTTTTGCATGATTCACTAAACCATCTTCACCTAAATACACGCTTTCAACATCTGCTGGCACGCCAATAATGGTAAATATTAAATCACAAGTTGTTGCAATACTCTTTACATCATCACACCAAATAGCCCCAGCCTCGACTAAGCGATCAGCTTTACTTTTTGTACGATTATAAACATATAAGTCATGACCCGCTTTTAACAGATGACCTGCCATTGCTTGACCCATGACACCAATTCCAATAAATCCAATCTTCATGAACTTCCCCCTCTTTCTTTGACACGATTAATCACTATATACAAACACAAATACTTTCTACATTTACTACGGCAACCTAAATACTTAATAATTATGCCGTGGGTCACCTGCCATGCGAAGCATGTTTCCTCCGCTGGTAGGGTATGGGTCACCTAGCGATTTCTGAAAGGAATCTAATCCTCAACTACTAGGGCTAGGGTCACCTGCCTGCCATGCGAAGCATGTTTCCTCCTCTGGTAGGATCTTAAAAGTTTTTTACCCTATAAAAAACTTATGTGGACTTACATAAATTATAACATACTTGAATGTAAAAAAAGCTATGAAATAAATTCATAGCTTTAAAATTATTTTTTTAATAAATAGTCTAGCACACCTTTATTGGCAATCGCTTCATAGTATTCTGTTTTCACCGCATAATACTCTTCAATTGATTTCATATACTCTGTATGTAATTCTTCAATCGTATTAAAAATCATATTAATAGTTTGGAAGTATTGAACTGCTTCACTTGTTTTTGTATTATAGAACATTTCTTCAAAATTAGTTAGCTCTTTTGCTAGTACCTCTAACTCAGCATTTAAAACAACTAATTTCTCCGTTCGTGCTTGTTGTAAAACTGACATTTGTTTACCTAATGATGCTAAGTTTTCAGGAAGTTTTGATAATGTTGATTCTACTTTATCAAAATTAACTTCTTCTAACTCACTATTCATACATGTCACAACATTAGCTGTGTAATCTTTTAACACTTCATATTCTGTATTAAATGATGTAAATAACTCTGTTACATCCTGACTTCCATCATAAGTTTGTCCTACTAGAATAATCTCACGCACATGTGATTGTAACGCATTTAATGTCATTTCTAATGTATCCGGTGATTTTTTCTCACAGTTTACAATCTCTTGATCAATTTGTTGATAAAATTGGAATGCTTCAACTTCAGGGAATTTATAAGTAAGAGCAAAGAATACCCCAATAGCCGCGATTAATCCAATAATAACAAATGGTAAAAATGGTTTACGCATATACTCACTCCTTCCCTATAAATCATCGCTTCCGAATAGATTTTTAACAATGTGATTATCCGGATTATATGGTAAAAACTCATATCCTAAGTCAGTATAATATTGAATAACTTTTGGTAAGACTTCCACTGTGACGTCTTTTTCATGGAATAAAACAACGGTTTGTCTTGGATAATTCCACAAATTCATACAATATTCAATATTTTTCATAATACTATCGACTGAAGCTCCTGATTCCCAATCTAATGAATCAACATCCCAGTCCCAGCATTTAACCCCGATTTTATTTAACTCTTCAACGTGAGCATCTGTAAAAGTTCCTCCACCTGTCCCATAAGGGGCACGACATAATTCACTTTCAAATCCACCCGTAATTTCTTTAAGGAGTGCCTGTTCTTCTAACATCTCACCAGCAAAGTTTTGAGCTGCATTTTCCTCACCATATAAGGTTGAATAATCATGCGTCATCGAGTGCATCCCAATGTAGTGACCGGTATCTGCCATACGCTTTAAGATATCTTTTGAACCACTATATCTATCAATTGATGATCCTAGAACAAAAAATGTTCCTTTAATATCATAACTATCTAAAATATCTAAGATTTTCTCTGCATTTTGAGATGGTCCATCATCAAAAGTTAAATAAACAAATTTAGCCTCTTTATTATGCCAGCTATTAACCGTCGTAATTGGTTCAAAATTTAAAGAACTTGGCTCAACGGTTGCCACACTCAAACTATTTACTTGTTGAAAAATATTAAATACAAAACTTCCAACAACAAGTAAAAAAGCCACTAATGTAAAAACAATATAAGTCTGTGGTTTTACACGATTGCGGCGACCATAACTACCATAATTTGAATAATATTGTTGTCTTGCCACTACTTTTCCCTCCATCTGTTGTATTTGTTTTAATTATACAATACCCGTTGTGAAAATGCATTCGAAATTCCAACATTATTCTACAAAATCACAAGGTAATTTATGGATTATATTATTTCTTTTTGCCACATAATAAAATTGACTATTTTTTCATACAATCAAATTCTTCTCCCTCATAATAAGGCATAAAAACATATCCTTGATTACGATAATATTCAATTACTCGTGGTAACACTTCTAAGGTTAATTCTTTCTCATGAAATAATAACACAACCTCATTTGGATAATTACTGTGTTTTAAATCTGCAATGACTTGATTAAAAATTGCATCAGCACTTGATTTCGCCCAATCTAATGAATCCACATTCCAATCCACACACTCAAGTCCAGCTTCCTCTAATGCTCTATAATGCCCCTCTTTAAAATGTGTCTTTCCTCCATAAGGTGGTCGACATAGATTACTTTCAAAACCTGTTAACTCTTTGATTTTCCCCTTAACTTCTAGCATTTCATTTACGAAGTTTTGTGGGGCTCCTGAAACATTATATAACTTATCCATATTATGCGTCATACTATGCAGTCCAATATAGTGCCCTCTTTTTAGGACTTCATTAAGAACTTCATCTGCATTTGATAAAAGATCAATATTTTCACCAATAACAAAAAAAATAGCAGAAATATCTTCTTTATCTAATAAATTTAATAAATCTAATGTATATTTAGATGGCCCATCATCAAATGTGAGATAAACGACTTTTTCTGGTTTTGGATCTTGATAAATAAAATGTTCTATTCGATCATCAACGGTTGCTGCCTTTATTGTTATCATATTCATACAACATAAAGCCATTAATATAACTCCAAATATTAAAAATAAAAATGACTTTAAACGTGTATTTAATTTCTCATCAAATAATGAATTTCTCATTTTTTTCAACTCTTTTCATATAAACTTCCTTTATATTATGCGACATTTTCCTTCAAATTATCGCGTTTCTTGTCGAAATAAAAAAGTGTGAAGAAAATTCTTCACACTTAAAATTCATTATTTTTGAATGCTTTCTACTAATTCGATAACTTCTTCAACTGTTGATTTATTTAATGCCTCAGCAGCTAAGTCAGCCATCTCAGCTTTTGATAATTTACTGATTAATGAACGAGCAGGTAAGATTGAAGTTGCTGACATTGAGAATTCATCTAATCCTAATCCTAATAATAATGGAATAGCAGTTTGATCTCCAGCCATTTCTCCACACATTCCAGTCCATTTACCTTCTTTGTGTGCTGCATCAATAACCATTTTTACTAAACGTAAAATACTTGGGTTATATGGTTGATATAAGTATGAAACTTTCTCATTCATACGGTCTGCAGCCATTGTGTATTGGATTAAGTCATTTGTTCCGATTGAGAAGAAGTCTACTTCTTTGGCGAATTGATCAGCTAATACTGCTGCTGACGGAATTTCAACCATCATACCAACTTCGATTTCTTCAGAAACTGTTACACCTTCTGCAACTAATTTAGCTTTTTCTTCTAATAATAATGCTTTTGCAGAACGGAATTCATTTAATGTTGCAATCATTGGGAACATGATACGTAATTTTCCGTAAGCACTCGCACGTAATAAAGCACGTAATTGAGTACGGAATAAATCTGTATCATCTAAGCATAAACGGATCGCACGGTATCCTAAGAATGGGTTCATTTCTTTTGGTAAGTGTAAGTATGGTAACTCTTTATCCCCACCAATGTCTAATGTACGAACAACAACTGGTTTATCTCCCATTGCTTCTAATACTGCTTTGTATGCTTCGAATTGCTCTTCTTCAGTTGGGAAGTTGTCACGTCCCATGTATAAGAACTCAGTACGGTATAATCCTACTGCTTCTCCACCGTTAGCTAAAACACCTTCAACATCTTTTGGAGTTCCGATGTTAGCAGCTAACTCAACGTGTTGTCCATCTTTAGAAACCGTTTTTTCATTTTTTAATTTAGCCCATTCAGCTTTTTGAGCTTCGTATTGTTTAGCTACTTCTTCATAGTGAGCTACTTGCTCAGCTGTTGGGTTAACGATTACATTTCCTTCTAATCCGTCTAAGATGATCATATCCCCATCTTTAACATCTTCTAAGATTGTTTTTGTACCAACTACTGCTGGGATTTCTAAAGAACGTGCCATGATTGCAGAGTGAGATGTACGTCCCCCAATGTTTGTAGCAAATCCTTTAACGAAGTTACGATCTAATTGAGCTGTATCAGATGGTGTTAAGTCTTCAGCGATGATAACAACTTGCTCATCGATTGTACTTGGATCATTTACTTTAACTCCTAATAAATGAGCTAAAATACGTTTTTTAATATCTTTAATATCTGCTGCACGCTCACGGAAGTATTCGTTATCCATGCTTTCGAACATCATGATGAACATATTTGAAACTTCATCAAATGCATAAGCAGCATTAACGCTTTCAGATTTGATTTTATCTGTTGTTTGGCTTAATAACTCAGGATCATTTGCCATATTGATGTGAGCATCAAACACTGCTGCTTCTTCTTCACTTAAGTTTTGTGCAGCTTTAACTTTGATTTTTTGTAACTCTTCAGTTGTTTTAACTAAAGCCTCTTTATATAAGTTGATTTCTGCCTCAACATCTGAAATTGTAGCTTTCACTACAGTTAATTCTGGTTCAATTAATTTAAATGCTTTTGCAATTGCAATACCATTTGACGCTGCGATACCTTTAATATTCACAATGCTACCCCTTTCATTTTCACTGGATATATACCTAATTATTATAACAGATAAAACTGGTTACACAATAAACTTTTATATGTAACCTGTTACATATGTTATTTTGTCACATTATTATCCAAAAATAGGTAAACAAAAAGTACTGGTTTCCCAGTACTATTGTATCTAAATTAGATAAGTATTATTCACCTAATCCTTGAGTTGTGATAGTTTCTGTTAAAGCTACGATTGCTGCTTCAGCATCATCACCTTCAGCAGAGATTGTAATCTCAGCACCTTGTTGGATTCCTAAAGACATAACACCCATGATTGATTTTAAGTTAACTTTTTTGTCACGGTATGTTAATGAGATTTCTGCATTGAATTTGCTAGCTGTATTTACTAATACTGTAGCAGGACGAGCATGTAATCCAGTTTCATCTGTAATTTTGAAGATCTTTTCCATCAATAATCGCTCCTCTTTCCATAAGTGATTTCTACGTTTATTGTAACGTGTCAATCTCTAAAAATCAAGTTATATAATTCACAAATTTATTTAATTTCTAAAATGCTAGCTTCACCGTGTGTTACTGACCCTGTTTTCTTTAACTCGATTGCTTTATCACCTAAGTTAGTGAAAACAACTGGTGTCACTAATGATGGTACTTTTGGACGTACAGCATCTAAATCAACTGATAATAATAATGTATCAGGTGTTACTGTATCTCCCTCTCCAACATGAGCAGTGAATCCTTCACCTTTTAATGTAACAGTATCCATACCGAAGTGAATTAAGATTTCATGCCCTTCGTTAGATTCTAATGCTACAGCGTGTTTTGTTGGGAAAACATTTAATACTTTACCTGTAACTGGAGAATATACTTTTCCTTCAGTTGGCTCGATAGCAAATCCGTCTCCCATCATTTTTTGACTGAATACTGGATCTGGAACTTCGCTAATCGGTAATAATGTACCAGAAATTGGAGCAAAGATTCCTTTTTTTGGTTCTTCAGTCTTTTTGCTGAATAAGTTTTTGAATGTGTCAAAAATTCCCATGGTGCACCTCCTAATATCTTTCATATCTATTATAGTGTTTTTTTTCAACAAATATAGATGTATTTTACTTTTTTTTAAAATAAAAGCGCTTTCTACGGTCAACTATTATTCTTTTCAACTATTTTTTACTTATTTTTTTCTGATTCGCGAATAATTTCTTCAATTTGGGATTTTAGCTGATCTGATGTTGTTCCAAAGATTGCTTGTAAATTATTACCTGAAACGAAAATCCCTGAAGCTCCCAATTCTTTAATTTTTAATTGATCAACTTCATCAATATCATGCACTGAAACACGTAAACGTGACATACATGCATCTAAGGTGTCAATATTTCCTGATCCACCTAAAGCAGATAAAATTGCAGCAGCTTTTTCATCACGAGATACTGATTTAGATGCTTGATAATCAGCTTTAGATACTAACTTATCTTCCGATTCACCGCGTCCTGGTGTCGGCAAATTAAAACGTCGAATCGCAAATCGGAAAATAAAGTAATACAGTGGGGCGTAGAAAATTCCCACTAAAAGAATACGAATCCAACTAGTAAACTCATTTCCTGGTAAAATTCCATAAACCACTAAATCAATTAATCCTCCAGAGAATGTCATTCCAACATGAACATTAAATAAATACATTAACATAAATGATAATCCAGCTAATACAGCATGAATTGCAAATAACACGGGAGCAACAAATAAGAATGTAAATTCAATAGGTTCACTAATTCCCGTTAACGCTACTGTTAATCCGGCTGATAAAAGTAAACCACTTACGGCTTTTCGACGTTCAGGAGTTGCTTCTTGATACATGGCATAGGCAGCAGCTGGAAGTCCAAAAATCATAAATGGATATTTTCCTGTCATGAAGCGTCCAGCTAATGTCGCTCCTTGAGCTTGGACATTTTCAAGCATCGCTTGGTAACCGTAGTTTGAAAAATCAGATAATTGTTGGAACCAAATTCTTTGATCGCCCATTGCAACAACACCATCTATTGATGTATAAATTCCTCCTGCTTCTGTATACCAAAGAGGGAAATAGAAAACATGATGTAAGCCAAATGGAATTAAAGCACGCTCTGCTGTTCCATATAGCCAAATATAAAGTGGATTCGTTCCTTCAGATGCAACAATATTACCGAAGCTTGCAATTAAATTACCAATTGGTGGCCAAATGAAGGCTAAAATAATTCCGACTAAAATAGATGATAATGCTGTAATAATTGGAACAAAACGTGCTCCTGCAAAGAAAGATAAAATATCTGGGAACTTAACATTATAAAACTTATTATATAAATAAGCCGTTAATAACCCAATGATAACCCCACCAAAAACAGAAGTTTGTAAAGTCTCAATTCCTAAGATATTTGCATATAACTTTTCAGGCAACGTATCAGGCATAAAAATTCCTGTTACAACATTCATAATTAAAAAACCAACTGTTGCAGCCAGTGCAGCGACTCCTTTATCTCCAGTTAATCCTGAAGCAACTCCGATTGCAAACAACAAAGGTAAATTATCAAATACAATTTGACCCGATTGATTCATAACGGCTGCAACTGTTTGCCAGAACTCATTATCTAAAAATGGAAGATAATTTAAAAGTGATTGTTGCATTGATGCCCCAATTCCTAATAACAATCCGGCAATTGGTAATAAGGCGACTGGCACCATAAATGCCTTACCAATTCGTTGTAAAGTTTTCATTTTTAAATCTCCTTTCAAAAATAAACTATAAGTAGTACGGCGATTCACTCTCTCTTTGTTATTAAAAAATTAAACAAGTACCACTTTCTATATTTTAACCTATATACCCTATATTATGTAGATAACAAATCCATATTTTTGTCACTTTTTCACGGTTTTGGTTACGATAACAATATAACCTTATAACGTTAAGATAAAAAAAGAACATTAGAATAACTCTAATGCTCTCTTACTAATAGTCGCTTTGTAATCCATTCTAAATCATCTCGTGATTGACACGTTGGAAGAGATGAGATTTCTTTTAAAGATTTAATGGTGTATTTCTCAGCAAGTAATTGTGCTTGACGTACACCACCTAACTCATTCACACGAACAATAATACGTTTGATTGTTTCATCATCATAAACATCAGCTGCTAATAACCTATTTAGAACTGAATCATTTTTTCTTAAAGCATAAATTAATGGTAATGTGTAGTACCCCTGTTTTAAGTCATTTCCTAATGTCTTACCAACTCGAGCCTCATCCCCCGTATAATCTAAAATATCATCGATAATTTGAAAAGCATTCCCAACATGCAGTCCAATCTTACCAAGCTTTTTGCAGAATCGTTCATCACACCCCGCTTCATAAGCACCAACTGCTAAGCTAGTTGCTAAAAGTGCAGATGTTTTAGCGCCCACAATTTTTAAATATTTCTTAACAGAAGTATGCGATTTAAAACGACCATCAAATTGTTCAATTTCACCAACACAGACACGAGAAACCGCCTTTGATAATTCCTTCATATGATGAAGTTCATAATTTTCTGCTAAGATTTCAAAGCATTTGGTAAAGATGTAATCACCAGTATAAACAGCATAATCTTTTCCATACTTTTGTTGCGTTGTTAATGCTCCACGACGATGTGTTGCATCATCAATAATATCATCATGAACAAGAGTGGCTAAATGTAACATTTCAAGAACCGCGGCTAGTGGATAAATGGATTCAATTGGTTTAGATCCGAATCCAGCCCCAATAATACATAATCCAGGTCGAATTCGCTTTCCACCTGATGATGCTAGATCTTGTAATATTTCATTCATCTTTCGTTGCTTAACTGTTAATTGTTTCCCTATAACTTGATCAACCTCATTAAGGTGAGCAATCATCGCGGTTTTTTCTTGCCAAAATGAATTCATACGTTATCACCTACATCATTGGAATACTACCCTATATATCAACCCGTTGAAAATACCGGCTATCAGAAGAAAAACATAGCCAATACGCTATCGTATTAACTATGTTTCCCCAATTGTTATATTATAAATTAATCAACGTATAGATACCATTTTCTTAATAATGGAATACGTTTCATCATCTCGCGTAACCAAGGCCAAACATAATAATCTAAACCTAATACCATTCCAGAGTTTCCAATTAAAGCGAATCCTCCAACTAAGTACCATAACATTTCAGTTGGCGCCATACCCGAAGCCCAAATCATACATCCCATTGCAATTGTTGCAATCGCTGCGACTGGAGTGAATAAACCGATAATTAACATACCACCGAAGATGATTTCTCCGAAGATCATTCCACCTTGAACTAAGGTTGCTAATTGGGTAAATTGTGTTCCATCTGGAGTATAGAAGAAGGCATCCATTGACCATCCTACCATATTTTCAACAAATCCTGGAACAGGTAAGACTGCAATCCAATTCATAAAATCATGAATTAAATCAGCTAACATTGTAAAGATATCTCCACCATTTGAAGCCACCTGATTTGCCACTTCATTAACTGCACCTGACGCTGCTGTTACAGCTTCAGTTACCGCTCCTGACGCCGCTGTTACAGCTTCAGCTACCGCTCCTGACGCTGCTGTTACAGCTTCAGTTACTGCTCCTGATGCTGCACCTAATGCGTCCGCTTTTGGAGGTTGTGGTAATAAGAATACATTATTGAAATCATGAATAATTTTAGGTAATTTTGATAAACCTTGTTGTAACCACATAAATCCGACAAATACACGTAATGGGAACTTCCAGAATACTGGAGCTGAATTAGATAATAATCCACCTACCATTGAACGGTTATTTTTTGTATGGAAGAACTCATGCATTAAATATGACCAAATTTTATTGAATCCTAAAACTTGAACAAAGTATACTAAGTTAATTAAATGCTTTGATGCCATTGCGAAGAATCCTGATAAATTGAACCACATCCCCGGCATTCCAACTTGAGCTACTCCATAACGAGATCCAATACATACCATTGAACCGTGGAATGTTGGTTTATAAGTTTTATATTCTCCACCTTTAATATCTACGGCAATATTATGCGCAACAACTGGTGCTGAATGCTCTGCATTTTCAACCATCTGAGGAACTGGACGTTCTTCTCCTTCAGGAATATAGAAAATATTATCTCCAACGACATAAACATCTTGATAATCTTTTGCTTGTAAGTGACCATTTGTCACAATACGTCCACGACCAGCTTTTTCAACTTGAGCTTGATCAACAATATCTGAACCTTCAATACCTGCTGCCCAAATAACAGTACGTGTATTGATGACTTTTTCACCTTTATTTAAAACTACTTTATCTTCATGAATTTCACTTACCGCAGAATTCATCACTAATTCATTTCCTAATTTAATTAAACGACGCTCTGCTTTGCGAACTAATTTATCTGGATACATTGGTAACACTTTTGGTGCAAAATCAACCACGTATAAAGTCACTTCATCTTTATCAATATGGAATGAACGACATAATTCATCTTTCCATTCACCTAATTCACCAGCCATCTCAACACCAGTGAATCCAGCCCCAACTGTAACAAATGTTAATAACTCACGACGCTTCTCTTTATCTGCTGTTAAAGCAGCTTGACGGAACATATTTAAAATGTGTTCACGTAAGTTAACTGCATCAGTATAAGACCATAATTGATGTGCATTTTCAGATCCTGGAATACCAAAGAATGTTGGTTTACATCCAGTTCCCATCACTAAATAATCATACTCATACGTTGCATCGTTAGATGTTAAAACCTTTTGTTCAAAATCAATATTCTTAATTTCATCTAACACAACATTGACATTACGTCCTGCAAAGATACTCTTTAAATCCATACGAATTGATTCTTCGTTAACACGTCCTGCAGCTACCTCATGTAACTCCGTCAACATTGTATGATACGATTGCTTATCAATTAATGTAATTTGAACATCTTTGTTCTTCTTGAATTTTTTGGCTAATTTCTTAGCTGTAAGGACACCTGCATATCCTCCACCAAGTACTACTACTTTCTTCATGAAACTCCTCCTCAAATAACCACGCTTTCTTTATAACCTCTCACCGTCATAAAAAAAGTAACTTCCCCTAATACCATATTCAGTGTCAGCCCTTTATTTCGACACAATACTTTATTAAATAGGAAAGTTAATCTCTCAAACTAGAAATCCATTTAGTTCACTAATATTTTATCACATTTTTTCACAAATACAATCTTTTTGTTAGCCTGCTTATTTTCCCTATTAATATTTATCTATGACTAAACATCATTACCTCTGAATTAAATTTCACTTTTTGAAACTGATCTAGTTTTTCTTCGACAATAAAAGTAACATTTGCCCATATCAACTTTGCTCGAGCTATGTTAAAATAACAAAAAGGACTTTAACTTGAAATAATAGGAGGACAGTTTATGAAATATAAAACCATATCACTGACCATCATTTCAATGATTAGCCTACTAGGCGCTTGCGATGCAAATGATACTCATACTGAGGTACTCTTGCAATCAGATAATGTTAAATTATTAACGATTGAATCTAACGACTTGAGTACTCCAATTCAGACACTAAATGATGGTCATTATTTCGCTGAAGCGGATACATATTCTACTGATGGATGGAAAAATATCGTTAACTTTGAAGTCGTTAATGGAAAAATTGAAAGTATCACATTTGATGCGGTCAATGAACAAGCAACAACCTATAAACGAACTCTATCGATTAATGGAGAATATATATCGGACACTATTGATTCATCAGATCTCAAATGGCATGAACAACTACAATTAATAGAGTCCTATCTTATAAACGATCAAGATTATCATGAATTATTGACAGCGGACACCATTCCTACTATTGAAGGTATTACAATTGACCTCTCTCCGTTTATTGAATTATTCAATACTGCGATGACAGAAGGACCAATTGAAATAGGTCCTTATCAAAATGGACAATACTTTGCCGAAACAGAAGATAGTAATAATGGAATGAAACACACGATTAATATGCTAATTGAAAACGGATATATTATTGCTGCTCATTGGGATACCGTTCCTACTAACAATCTAAAAGCAGCTAATCAGGTATTAGATGAAGAAGCGTACTCAAAGCACTGGAATCAGCAAGCCAACCTCTTAGAACAGCATTTAATTGAAATTCAAGATCCCATGCAAATGACATTCAATGAACAAAATAAAACAACTGATGTCAATGGAGTAACAATTGAAGTCCATCAATTTATCGAACTAGCTATAAAAGCACTGGCTAGTGGTCCATTATTAGACTAAATTGAAAAGATAAGATTTTCACAAGTTGAAAATCTTATCTTTTTTTTATAGTCTAGAATATGATATCCTATTAAAGAGAAAAAAATGGAGGAGACAACTATGAAACATATGAAGCCCTTTTTGTTTGTCTTCCTACTTCTATTAGTAGGTTGTCAAACAAAAGAAGAAACACCAGTTGAGCCTGTATCACAAAATAAATTTTTACTTGGTACAATTGTCAATATTACGTTGTACGATAATCCTAAACAAGAGATTTTTGATGAAATTTTCAATGCGATTGAAGAAATTGAAACAATGATGACAATTAATAATGCAACAACCAGTGAAATTATTGAAATTAATCGTCAAGCAGGGTTAGAAGCAGTGAAGGTTTCTCAAAACACATTTGATGTCATTAAAGCCGGTTTAACATATTCGGAACTGGCAAAAGGTAAGTTTGATATTACGGTTGGACCATTAGTTAAGCTATGGGAAATTGGATTTGATGATGCCCATGTTCCAGAGGCTTCAGAAATCGAAAACAGTTTAACTTTAATCAACTATAAAAACGTGGAGTTAAATGAAAAAGATCTTACAATAAAACTAACTCAGCCCCATATGATGATTGATTTAGGGGGAATTGCTAAAGGATACGCAGCAGACGTTACCGCCTCTATCTTAAAACAACATGGAAATAAGCATGCCATCATCAACCTAGGTGGAAATGTTTATGCATATGGTGAGAAACCCAACCAAGCAGCTTGGAAAATTGGAGTCCAAAATCCCTTTTCAACACGTGGTGAGTATCTTGGAATTGCCAGTGTCAAAGATAAAACAGTTGTAACATCTGGAACTTATGAACGTTATTTTGAGCAAGATGGAGTTATTTATCATCACATTTTAGATCCGCAAACAGGATATCCTGTTCAAAATAATGTCATGTCAGTCACCATTATTGCTGATAGTTCAATGACTGCCGATGCCTTATCTACAACAGCTTTTGCTCTTGGGATTGAACAAGGATTAAATTTAATTGAGTCAATTTCTGGGGTTGAAGCACTATATGTTACGGATGAAAAGCAACTCTATGCAACATCAGGATTTCTAGATTACTTTCAATTAACTGACGATACATTTACCCTTGTACAATAAAACAAAAAAGACCAATACTTTTGGTCTTTTTTTATAGTTAAATTGTATAGAAAAATAATTAATTTGGGCTTCCGCCAAACCCATTTCAACCTCCTGTAATATACTATATTGTAATTGAATTACTGAGGAAAGGATGTTATGAGTTATGAATGGATATAATAGATGTGGAGGATATAAAGATCCAATGATGTATGCAATGCCTACTATGCAACAACCAATGCCAGTAAAAACAGAGATGGTCAACGTACCTGAAGCATGTGAAACAAAAGTTATGGCTCCTCAAGTTGCACCAATGCAACCTGCCTATCCAATGCCAGCACCAGTTTGTGGACCTATGCAATTTGAAAGTTGCTGCCAAGTCGTTGAGCCTACTGTATGTTGTATGCCAGAAGTACACCATCATCATCGAGTAGAACATATCGTACCAGTTGTTGTACGCAATGTTCACCATCATCATAATCATCATGATTATGTAATCTGTAAACAAGAAGGAATGGAAACTCACCAATATGACCATGGACTCCGTAACGAAGACTGGTGCGCATTAGCCATGCAACAAAACTCATGCGGACCAAGAACACCAATGTGCTAATATAATAACACCTTAATATAAAAGAACGGCTTCACACCGTTCTTTTTTTGCTTTCAATAAACTTTTCTAATATCAAAGGAGTAACTACTTTACACTCTCCCCCAATAAAATCAAACTCATCATACTGAAACTGCGCGACAAAATAATCCTCATTTAGAACGTATGGAAGAAACAAACGGTCACTTTCCCAAACATTTAAATTCATAATTTCATTCTTCATCATCCAATGCAGTTCGCCTTCATCACACTCAGAAATTTTACCTTTATATTGCTTCGCAACATAAACATACATCATTTCTTCTAGTCCATTAAAGTTTGGATAAAAACAAGCACCTATTAAACTAGGTTCAATAATCTTTAACCCAGATTCTTCTAAAACTTCACGAATGACACACTCAAGTGTTGTTTCATTAGCCTCTACTTTTCCACCCAATCCATTCCATTTCCCTTCATGAACATCTTTTTCCTTTTTATTACGATAAAGCATTAACACTTTTTCATCTTTAAAGATATAACATAATGTTGTCTCTAACATTGTTCACCTCATTATAAAAAAAAGAGGGAAAATTCCCTCTTTTAATCATCACAAGTTAATTATTTAACTTCGTGAATTTTCATTAAGTTAGTGTTTCCTTCACCTGCAGGTAATCCAGCAGTAACTACTGCGATTTCTCCAGCTTCTAATCCAGCGAAGTCTTCAGCAACTTTAGCAGCTGTAGCTAATAATTCATCAGTGTTTGATGTTTCAGCAACAACAACTGGTTGAACTCCCCAGTATAATGCTAAAGATGTAGCTGTTTTTTCACAAGAAGTTGCAGCAACAACTGGTGCAGATGGACGGTATTTAGAGATTGCACGAGCAGTAGCTCCTGATTGTGTACAAGCGATAACAGCTTGAGCTCCTAAATCTTCTACAGTATCAGCAACAGCTAATCCCATAGCTGAAGATACGTTACGTGTAGATGAAGCCATAGCGCGAGCGATGATTTCTTGGTGATCTAAAGCTTGCTCTGTACGACGAGCGATACGAGCCATAGTTTCAACAGCTTCTAATGGATATTGTCCTGCAGCAGACTCTCCTGATAACATGATTGCATCAGATCCGTCGAAGATTGCGTTAGCAACGTCAGATACTTCGGCACGTGTAGGACGTGGATTTTTTTGCATAGACTCTAACATTTGAGTTGCAGTTACAACGATTTTTCCTGCAGCATTACATTTAGCAATGATTTCTTTTTGGATTAATGGTACTTCTTCAGCAGGTACTTCTACCCCTAAATCTCCACGAGCAACCATGATTCCGTCAACAACTTCAAGGATTGAATCCATGTTGTCAACACCTTCTTGGTTTTCGATTTTAGCGATGATTTGAGTATGAGTGTTTCCTTGCTCAGCGAAGATTTCACGGATAGCTAATACGTCTTCTGCACGACGAACGAATGATGCAGCGATGTAATCAACTTGCATTTCACATCCGAAGATCATGTCTGCACGGTCTTTTTCAGAAATGAATGGCATGTTTAATTTAGCACCTGGAACGTTGATTCCACGACGGTCTTTAATGAATGCAGAGTTTTTAACTGTACATACGATTTCTTGGTTAGCTTGATCTAATTCGTTAACTGTTAATTCAACATATCCATCATCAACTAAGATTGTTCCACCAACTTTAACGTCGTTGATTAATCCTGGGTAAGTGATAGAGAATTTTTCAGCTGTTCCTAATACTTCGTTCATAGCAACGCGTACAGTTTGACCAGCAACTAAGTCAACTCCACCATTTTCGAATAAGTGAGTACGGATTTCAGGTCCTTTAGTATCTAATAATACTGCAACATGAGTTCCTTTTTCTTTGTTGATTTCACGGATTAAATCCATACGAGCTTTTTGCTCTGCATGATCACCGTGAGAGAAGTTACAACGAACACAGTTCATTCCTGCATCAACTAATTTTGATAACATTTCTTTTGATTCTGATTTAGGACCAATTGTACAAATCATTTTTGTGTTTTTGAAAGTTTGTTTCATATCCTAGTACGCTCCTTTTAAAATATATTCAATAATCTTACTTCAATAATTCATTCAAATTAAGATAATTGTTTAGCTAAGTTATATAATGTTTCATCGAATACACGTGGTAAATCAAGTGCTTCTAAAATATCGTAATGTGTTAATTTGTTATCACGAATTCCCACACAACGTCCACCTTGACCTTCGATTAATAAATCTACGGCATAAGCACCCATACGACCTGCTAAAACACGGTCAGCTGCTGTTGGAGCACCACCACGTTGAGTGTGTCCTAAAACAGTTGCACGAGTTTCAACACCAGTGCGTTTTTCGATTTCTTTAGCTAATTCATGAGCATCTGTCATTAATTCAGCTAAAGTAACGATGAAATGTTTCTTTTGACGTTTTTTACCTTCTTCAATCTGAGCAACAATTTCATCCATATTGATTCCTTTTTCAGGAACGATTAACTCTTCGGCACCGCTAGCAATAGCTCCCCAAACAGTTAAGTCACCACAGTGACGTCCCATGATTTCAACAACACTACAACGAGCATGTGATGCTGATGTATCACGTAAACGATCAATTGCATCGACAACTGTATTTAAAGCAGTATCGAATCCAATTGTAAAGTCACTACTTACGATGTCGTTATCAATTGTACCTGGTAATGCGATACAGTTGATTCCCATCTCAGTTAATTTTTTAGCTCCCATATAAGAACCGTCGCCACCGATAACAACTAATGCTTCAATTCCATGTTTTTTCAGTTGCTCTACACCAAGTTCACGAACTTCAATGTTTTTGAACTCAGGAAGACGTGCTGAACCTAAGAATGTACCTCCGCGGTTAATGATGCCACCAACATCACTATTAGTTAATGGTTTAATATCGCCTTTAACTAAACCAGCATATCCATTGTAAATACCGAATACTTCAATATTGTTAGCAATACCTGCTCTTACAACGGCACGAATGGCTGCGTTCATACCAGGTGCATCTCCACCACTAGTAAGCACACCAATTCTTTTTACCATAGTGTTCACCTCACACTAGAATTTTGATCATCATCCATTTAATGAAGATTATTCCTCACATATTATATCAATAATTTCAATATTTATAAATCTTTTTCCTATCGGTTTTCGTCATGAAACCGCTATTATTTTGCTAAGATTGAGATTTTTTTCATTATTTCGCATATTAATTCTTCCGTTAACCGCTATCACTTTTCCTAAAAGACTTTTATACTCACTTGTATAGACATCTGAGAAAACCGTTACAGTTAATGACATGTGTTCATCAGTAATATCCATAAATGCCATCAACTTTCCTTTTTTATCTCTAATTTCTCTAAATTTTTCTACAAATCCGATAAAAGTAGCTTGTGATAGATTAATATTCATAATGTCACTTGGATAATACCAGCCATTTTCCTGGGCAGCTTTTGCTAGCATATGAATCGGATGAGAATTTAAGTAAAATCCTAATAATTCTTTCTCACGCTTCATCATTTCTAGCTTTGATAAATCCTTGTGTAAAACTTGAATTTCAAAATCAGTCTCGAATAACCCACCATCATACTTTGAAAAATCTAAGATAGCTCCTAAATTATGATGTAGTGTTGTTCTATTATATCCAAACTCATCTAATGCTCCAACATCAATTAATCCTTCATATGCTCGCTGATTCATAAATCGTCTTGTCCTAACAACAAAGTCATATACCGATTTAAACAATCCCGCTTCACGTTCCTCAATTAATTGACGCGCTAAATTCAAACCAATATGCTTAATCGGTAACAAGCTAAATCGAATTTGATTTTCTTCAATCTGATAACTCAAACCACTCTTATTCACAGAAGGAGGTAAGATAGATAAGTTTAATTGCTTAGCTTCACGAATATACTGTGAAGTATGACGCTCACTTCCAATGACATTCGTTAAAGCAACACTCATAAAATAAGCGGGATAATGTGCTTTTAAGTATGCCATTTGATAAGCAATCATACTATATGCTACGGCATGACTACGATTAAATCCATAATTCGCAAACTTTAAAATAAGAGCATATAGTTGACTGGCAATTTCAATTGGATAACCTCGTTCGACTGCTTTAGCCACAAACTTTCGCTCTTCTTCCTCTAATACATCCTTTTTCTTTTTCGAAACTGCGCGTCGTAAAACATCAGCTTCTCCTAATGTATAGCCAGAAACGACATTGGCAATTTGCATAATCTGTTCTTGATAAACAATGATTCCATAAGTGTTATGTAAGATACCCTGTAAACTCGGGTGATAATAATCCACTGGCTGTTCATGATGTTTACGGGCCGCAAAAAGAGGAATACTCTCCATGGGTCCCGGTCTAAATAAAGCATTACATGCCACAATATCTTCTAAAGACGTTGGACAAACTTTCTTTAAAACTTGACGCATTCCCTCAGACTCTAGTTGAAACACCCCAGTTGTCTGCCCCTTCGCAATCATCTCGTAAGTCTTCGCATCATTAGAATCAATAGCCGTTAAATCAAACGTTGGATCAGACTTCTTCTTAATCAATGTAATGATTTGTTGAAGCATGTTTAAATTTTTAAGTCCTAAAAAATCCATCTTTAATAGACCAATCGCTTCTAAATCCTCCGCTTCATATTGCGACACGTAAACTCCTGTTGGTCCTTCCATAATCGCTGTATAATCCGTTAAATCATGATCACTAATAATGACCCCTGCAGCGTGAATTGAAGTATGACGAGGTAACCCCTCAATTTTCATTGCTTCTTGATAAATCACTTCTAGCTTGGGATAACTTGAAAAGAACTCTCGTAACTCACGACTTTGTTCATAAATATCCTTTAATGTAACGCCAGAATAAATATATCCCGCTACTTTATTAATTAACTGAGTCTCAACATCATGAATACGCGCTAAATCACGCCAAGCGGAACGTGATTGAAATGTTCCAAATGTCGCAATCTGAACAACACATCTAGAACCATACTTAGTCTGTACATATTGAATCACTTCATCACGTCGATTATCTTGAAAATCTATGTCAATATCTGGCATGGATATACGTTCAGGATTTAAAAATCGTTCAAATAAAAGATTATATTTAATTGGATCGACATTAGTAATTCCTAAAACGTAAGACACAATCGATCCAGCAGCAGACCCCCTACCCGGGCCAACAAAAATTTGATTCATCTTCGCATACTTAATAAAATCCCAAACAATCAAGAAATAATCAGCAAATCCCATTTCCTTAATGATAGACAGCTCATAACTCAAACGATTTTTATGAACAGGTGACAGGTTATCACCATAACGTTTCATCAACCCTTTATAACATAATGCCTCTAAATAACTATCAGAAGAGGCTCCCTCAGGCGTAGGAAACTTCGGTAACAATTGCTGATGTAACGGAATCTTTACTGTACAGCTAGCAACAATCTCCTCTGTCATATCAATGGCCTGCGGACAATCAGCAAATAAAGCACGCATCTCCTCTTCCGTTTTAAAATATCGCTCCACATCTTGAATGTCAGTTTGACCAATCGATTGATTCTCTTTAATGGCTCTCAAAAAGGTTAAAGTTTTTGCATCTTCTTTCCTAATATAACGTACATCGTTTAAGGCCACTGTCTTTAGTCCAACCCTTTCAGACCAATGAATCAGATGGCGAGAGACTTCATACGTCAGATGATTAACACGTAAAAGTCCAATATAGAGATGTTCAAGGCGCTTTAAATACTGATGATAATATCTATTTAAACGTTCTTCTTGATGCTGCTCAATAGCAGAAACTAAAACACCACGTTCGCCACTCGTAATAACGATCAAGTTTGATGATTGTGCGATTACCTCTTCAACATCAGCTCCCCCATCTTCTAGTGCTGTCAAAGAAGCTAACTTTAATAAAGTTTCATAACCTTTACTATTTTTAGCTAATAACGTCCACTCATCTTCAAAACCTTCACCTCTAATCTTCAAACTCATCCCAATAATCGGTTTAATCCCTGCTTTTTGACATGCAATATAAAACTTTATCGCACTATGCATCGACCCTTCTTCGACTAAAGCCAATGACTTGAATTGATTTAAAGTGGCTAAACTCACATAATCAGCTAATTTGATAGAACTATTTAATAAAGAATAGGCTGACCGTACCTGTAAATGTGTAAATCCCATTCGAACCCCTACCATTTCTTCAAAATAAAAACATTTGTTCGCATCGATTTTAACATAGAAAAAGACCATTGGCAATTGTCAATAGTCTTTCCAAAATCATAAGATTTTATACATCAAAACGTTAGTTTAATTCTTTAACATAAGTATGACACACTTGTTCTAGTTCATCCAATAATGCTTGACAATCATCCCATGCTTTGACTATCGCACCCGATGCTTTAGGATGACCTCCACCTTCAAATCGAGCGGCTACCTCATTAATAATCGGCCCGTTTGATCGAATATTGGCACGAATACGCCCATCTTCATTTTCAAAAAAGCATACCCATACTCGAATCCCTTCGATATTAGCTAATGTATTTACTAATGCCGAACGTGTTCCAGTCGTTAATCCATAAGAATCTTGAACATCCTTTGACATCTTAAAATAAGCAACACCTGCTTCACTCACTTCAAATTGACTTAAAACAAATCCTTGGGCCTGAACAATATTTAGTGGACGGCGATATAATAATTCATGAATTTTATTACGATCAATTCCACAATCATATAAAAAGCTTGCTGCTCCTAAAGTGGCTGTTGTCGTATTGTCATATAAGAAACGTCCACTATCTGCAATAATTCCTGTATACAAATGTTGTGCAGCTTCTAAGGACATTTTCAAATCATATTGTTCTTTATTAGCTAAAAATAAACTGACAACAATTTCTGATGTCGCTGTTGCATTCGTATTTACATAATTAAGATCCGCATAGTCTTCAACCACTGGATGATGATCTAGCTTGATAAGTTTCGCACCTAACTTAAAACGTCCATCATCAATACGAGCTGAATTGGCAGTATCCATTACAAAAACCAATGCCCCCTCATACTCTTCATCCTTCACCTCATCCATAACTCCCATCCATGCAAGTGATGGCTCAGTAAAACCAACAGTTTTAACAAATTTCTCTGGATAATTCTCATGAATCAAAGCCGCTAATCCTAACTGAGATCCTAATGCATCTGGATCCGGACTAACGTGACGATGAATAATAATCTTATCAAAAGCGACGATTTCGCTCCAAATTTCATTTAACATAATTTCACCTCTAACCCGTTTATCATGATTAAATTATAACATAACTAAACATAAATTGACGTTTTAATCCCTTAGCTATCAAAAAAAGCGAGATTCTTTATAGAATCTCGCTTTTTGTTATTTATATGAATTACTTAACAAATGCGTAAGTATCTTTTGCAATCATTAACTCTTCATTTGTTGGAATCGCAAACACTTTGATTTTTGAATCAGCCGTTGAAATTAACGCTTCTTCTCCCATTACGTTATTTGCTTGCTCATCTAATTGAATTCCTAAAGCACCTAAACGCTGAACAACTGCTTTACGAACTGGAATAGAATTTTCTCCAATACCTGCAGTGAAAACAATAGCATCTACACCGTCTAAGTATAAGAAGTAAGATCCAATGTAATCGCAGATACGTTTAATATATAAATTAAACGCGATTGTTCCACGCTCATCACCTTCTGCTACTAATTTTAAGATATCACGCATATCTGAAGAAGCCCCAGATACTCCATATAACCCTGATTCTTTATTTAACGCATTAACCGCTTGATCAATTGTTAAATTTTCTTTTTCCATAACGAATGGTAAAACAGCTGGATCGATATCACCTGAACGAGTTCCCATCATAATTCCTGCTAATGGAGTGAATCCCATTGTTGTATCAACTGAGTGTCCACCTTTAACTGCTGATAAAGAACCACCGTTACCAATGTGAATTGTGATAATTTTAGTATCCGCTAATGGTTTTTCTAATAACTCAGCACAACGCTCTGCTACATACTGGTGAGAAGTTCCGTGGAATCCATATTTACGTACCCCATATTTTGTATACCAGTCGTATTTTACTGGATATAAGTAAGCATCTTTTTCCATTGTTTGATGGAATGCTGTATCGAATACCGCTACAGAAACTGCATGTGGTAATTCTTTCATGAATGCTTTAATTCCTAAAGCATTTGCAGGGTTATGAAGTGGCGCTAACTCTGATAAAGCTTCAATTTCTGCTAACACTTCTGGTGTCACAACTACTGAGCGATCGAATTTCTCTCCACCATGAACAACACGGTGTCCAACTCCACTAATTTCATCGTAGCTAGAAACGATTTTTAAATCTAATAAAGCTTCTACTAATAATTGAACCGCTACACTATGATCTTTAATTGGTAATACTTTTTCAATTTTTTGATCTTCAAATTTGATATTGAAAACTCCGTCTTCAAATCCGATACGCTCAACTAACCCTTTAGTGATTACTGTTTGAGCTGGCATCTCTAATAATTGAAATTTTAATGATGAACTTCCTGCATTGACTGATAAAATTTTAGTCATGACCATACCCTCCATTTTATTTGTTAAGTTTAATCCAATTTTCAATACGAGTTAGCATCTTATTAAATTGATGCGGATCATTGAAGTTTGGTAATTGTGCAATTAACACTTCATTAACTGGTTTAACCTGTTCCCCATTTTTTTGTACAATAAATAAGCTTTTTCCAAGCTCATCTTGTTTAAATAGAGTTGTCGGTAACTGTAATAAAGCTTGAATATTTGCTTTTGATGTCAGTAACTGATGAAACGCATGTGACTGAGGTTGACTAAATAAATCATTTGGAATGACGTAAAAGGCATACCCACCTGGTTTTAAATAATTTAAATGGTTCTCAATTAATAAATACGGTAGATAGTTGATCCCTTGAGCAGCTAACGTTAATCCTAATTCATTCATTTCTTCCTGTGATAAGTCTCCCTCAGGTAAATCTCCTATAATTAAATCGAGCGGATCGATAAATAATGGTTTTAACGAGCTTTGTTGATAAAACTGAACCGCATATTCTTGCATATCAGAAAGTGTACATGCAATTTTTAATAAATCATGATTGACTTCGACTCCATAAATCTCCTGTGGTTCAGTCCCTAAATGATTTAAAACAGCCGTTAATAAATTTCCAGTTCCTACTGTTAAATCACCTAGACGAACTTCATTAAAGTTTTTAACAAACTTAGAGATTAAATACCCCAAAATAAGAGCTATTGAATCTGGTGTCATAATCGCATTGGTTAAACGTTCTGATTTTAGTCCTTTCAAAATCGCTAATTGAAGCGCTTTTCTAATTTCCTCTTGCGTAAACTCTAACCCCTCTAATGTTGCATAATGTGTTTGCAAAGCTTTCTTTGACTCTTCATTTATTGATTGGTTAATCTCTTGCGACATGATATTTTGACAAGATTCACACATCGCATGTAAATAACTCATCTTAAGCTCTGAGCTAATGATCATCGAGGTTTCATCTACGAGATCAAATAGTTGTTCAATTACTTCAGGTCTAAGCACTAAAAATCACCTCTTCATGATATACACATTGATTTTACTACAACTTAAAGCCAATGTCACTGTTTTACTCCAAAAAATGTTATAACGTTTATCTTATTTTGGAGTTTGTGAAAAAGCGCTTAAACTTAAACCTCAATGAGTTTCTTCGGCAGCGCATACGCTTAATTCATCTAGATGTTTTTTTAAAAAAAGTTGTATTAGATATTTTGGGTGGTAAAGACATTCTTATTAACAACGATTTTTCTAATTTAATCTATTGTCACTTTACCGTATCATGACTAATTGAATTTCAACACGTTTGTCTAACAGAGCAAAAAAATGAGTAAAACGGCTGTTTTACTCATTTTTTCCTTCCATTCCTTGAGATGATTTAATTCCTGATTTATCAAATTCATTCATGATACTATTAATGACTTTAGGTGCTTGATCTAATAATCGTTCATATAAAGAGGTACGTTCCTCAATATGCTTTAATTCGACACCTGATTGATTTACGACTAAGAAAGCAATTGGTGTAATGGAAACTCCACCTCCACTTCCACCTCCAAATGGGGGTTGATCATTAGATGATGTTTTACGTTCCGCTTCAAATTCACTACCACCCGCTGCAAATCCAAAACTCACTTTTGAAACTGGAATAATAGTTTCTCCATTTTCAGTTTTCACTGGATTCCCAACAATCGTATCAACGTCCACCATCTGTTTAATATTTTCCATGGAGATTTTCATCAAATTATGAATTGGATGTTCAGCCATGATATCATTCCTCCTCTAACTTAAGCATTTGTTTAATCGTTAACAATTCTTTAAAAGATAATAAAAGAACAATTATAATATCAACGATTCGAAACGAGAGTATACATGAGAGATTTAGGAAAATCGAATTTCCACTAAACTTGCTTGTCACATCAAAGTGATACGAATCAATTTTTTTCACATAACGCTCAATAAACCGATAAATATTTGCTTGAACGCCCCAAATCACTCCAAGTAGACATCCGGTTGTCATCGCGTCATCTAAACTAAACTCAACAACCGAGTCTAATTTCTGAATTCTAATTTTTGTGGTTAGCCGGATAAGAACGGTTCTCGCCTCTTTTAAAATCACCTTTCCTCGGTGAATCATTTGCTTAATCTCCTTGAAATCTAATTTCTGCTTCACCTTCTTCTCTTTAACCTTTTCTTTTTTCTTAAGCGTCACTTTTTCAACCTTTCGTCCTTTTGTTTCAGGTTGTTCAACCGTTAGCACTTTAGATTTCACCTTAACTTTAACGGCTTCCTTTACTTCAGTCTTTGTAGCTTTCTCTTCTGCTACCTTTTTAACTTCATGAATTTGTTGACTTGCCTCTTCTTTCATCGACTCACTTAAGACATCATCAACATTGACTCGATATTTAAACCATAAATATCTTAGTTCAATCCATCCATATTGATTTTGAACAAAAATTTCTATTTTAATTCTAATGAATAATAACAGAATGATAATCCCCGAGAGTACTAACAAAAAATAACCAATCCATCGCATAATCTAATCCCCTTAATTTAGTCTTTTCTGATAGTATGCTTCAAATAAAAAATTTTATTCCTGCCTTTCACTTCTCCCCCCTCCCCTCTAGCAAAAAAAGTCGCTAGCACTACTGCTAACGACTTTTCTCTTATTCAATAAATGACATATGATACTCTTTAAACCAAACATGAAATTGATATAAATAAGCAATTAATTGAGGTTGAGTCATTAATTGTCCAAACCATGGACGCGTAATAATTTCTTCATTGGTATTCGCAAGTGCCCATAATTTTTGCTCATCAAAAATCTCATGTAAAATTGAATCAGAATCACTCAATGCTTCTCTTAACAATGTTTGAATTAATTCAGTATAGTGAGGGTTATGTGTTTTTGGATACGGATTTTTTTTACGATATAACACCTCATCAGGAAGCACCCCCTCTAATGCTTTACGTAACAACCCTTTTTCCATTCCATCATAAAATTTCATCTCCCATGGAATATTGTATAAATATTCCATCAAACGATGATCCGCAAATGGGACACGAACCTCAAGACTAGCTCCCATACTCATCCGATCTTTTCGGTCAAGAAGCGTTGTCATAAACCATTTCGTATTCAAATAAGTTAACTGGCGTTTTTCATTATTTAAGTCACTATCACCCTCTAAAATAGGTGCCATCGCTACTGATTCATTAAATCTTTCTGTCGCATACCCGACCAAATCTAATTTTTCTTGCCACTCTGGTTTTAATAACGTATTACGGATAGCCAAATCTCGAAGCCATGGAAACATTCCATTCATTGGTTCGCGGTAAAACCAAGGATAACCACCAAAAATCTCATCTGCACATTCTCCTGACAAACTCACGGTAAAATCCTCTTTAATTTTTTTACAGAACCAATAAAGTGACGAATCTACATCTGCCATTCCCGGCATATCATGAAAATGAACAGCATCCGTCAAAGCATCAGCCAAGTCTTGATTACTAATGACACAATAATGATGATTTGTATGATTTAAATCGGAGATTAATTTAATAAAATCATTATCTTGGGATACCGTAAAATCTGTTTTTTTGAAATATTTTAAATTATCTTCATAATCAATAGAAAACGTATGAAGATTTTTCATTTGACTTGCCGCAATCGCGGTAATCGCAGATGAATCAATACCTCCTGATAAAAAAGTACACAATGGAACATCAGATACTAATTGACGCTTAATCGCATCTAATAAAATTTCTCTCGTTTTAGCAACAGTTGTTTCAAAATCATCTTTATGCTCGTTAGCTTCAAGCTCCCAGTATTGAGTCAATTCAACATGACCAGCCGAAACTTTCATATAATAACCTGGTTTTAACTCTTCAATCCCTTTATATAATCCATGACCTGGTGTATGAGAAGGGCCAACCCCTAATAGTTCTTTAAATCCTTCTAATGTTATTTCATTTTTGCGCGTATACTGTAAAATCTGTTTTTGCTCTGATGCAAAAATTAATCCGTCTGGTAATAAACAATAATATAAAGGTTTTACCCCCGCACGATCGCGCGCGACATACAGACTTTGCTCTTTACTATTCCATACGGCAAATGCATAAATCCCATTTAATTTTTCAACTACTTTTTCTCCAAAACACACATACGCTTTTAACAATACTTCTGTATCTGAATGACCTTTAAATGTATAACCTGCCTCTAATAACTCTTGACGAATTTCCTCTGTATTATATAGCTCACCGTTGTATACCATTGTATAATGGTGAAACGCCATTGGTTGTTTTCCTTGCTCAATATCAACGACTGATAAACGACGGTGTCCTAAAAATACATGTTTATCATAAAAGGTTCCACCTTCATCCGGTCCACGATGTAAAACAGCTTGCACGCAACTCATATCATAAGGTGTCTTCACCTCATTCAATTGATAATTAACGACTCCAAAAATTCCACACATCTCTACATCACCTCATCAAAATCTCTTTAGTGGGATAAAATAAAAATAATTTGTACGACATATCCTATGCAAAAACCTACGAGGTTGAAACAAGTTTTCACTTCTGTTAATATATTTTTATATTTACAAGAAAGGACATTTTCTCATATGAAACGTCTAATGATTAAAATGATTCGTTTTTATCAAAAATATATTTCTGTACAATCAGCTCCAAGCTGTCGCTTTATCCCAACCTGCTCTCATTATGCCATCGAGGCCATCGAAACACATGGTGCTATTAAAGGTGGTTATCTAGCAGCTAAGCGAATTTTACGTTGTCACCCATGGGGAAAAATGGGCTATGACCCTGTCCCATCCAAATGCTGCAAACATCATAAAGATACTCCCCATTCTCAAAAGTAAACTATTTTTTCATTTGAATAATTGACATAAAACAACAGGATTGCTATACTCATAACATTGTAAAATTCGATCGATAAAAGGAGATGAAAGGATGGATTTAATTACACTCTTTGAGTATATTGGTTTATTTGTATTTGCTGCATCCGGAGCTATTTGTGCCATGGAAAAGAAAATGGACCTATTCGGAATTTTAATTTTAGCAACTGTAACTGCCATTGGAGGTGGTGTCATTCGAGATGTCGTCACTGATGTTGGAATCCCCGTCTTTTTTTCCAACTATCAATACTTATTAGTGATCATAATTGCAACCTATTTAGTCATCTTATTTCGTGGACAAATAAAATGGAGAAATTCATTTATCATTTTAGATGCGCTCGGTTTAGCCGTATTTACTATTGCAGCGGGAATGAAGGCCATTGAATCTAATTATAATTTTATGACTTTCTTATTTGTCTCTGTCATTACAGCAGTAGGTGGTGGAGTTATTCGTGACGTCTTAGCTCAGCGAGTTCCTACCATTTTAAAACGCGAAGTTTATGCTGTTGCTTCTTTAATAGGAGCAATCTGTTTTTGGTTTATTCATCCAATACTAGGAATAACGCTAAGTTCGTATTTATGCTTAGGATTAATTTTGTTTATTCGACTTATCACGCTCTATTATCATATTGAACTCCCTTATGCAGATAAAGAAGAAATTCATTTCTAACCCGATTACATGATAAATCGGGTTTTTTCTTTGCTCTGAATTTAAAACACGGTATAATAGTTCTATAATTTTAGAAATGTAGTGGTGATAAAGTTGAATTTAATGACAATTGAAAATATAAGTAAAAGCTACTCCGTTAAAACATTGCTCAAAGATATTTCATTTGGAATCAGTGAAGGAGAAAAAATTGGAATTATCGGAGTTAACGGAACAGGGAAATCAACTCTTTTAAAAATTATTGCTGGTGTTGAAACACCTGAAACAGGAAAAATTACAAAAGGAAATCGTGTTCGCATAGAATACCTCTCACAAAACCCACACTTTGATGAAGAAGCAACCGTTTTAGAGCAAGTCTTCAAAGGAAATTCTCCTGAAATGAAGCTATTACGTGACTACCAAGAAATTCTTGATGTCTTACAAAACGAATATAATGACGAAATCAATGAACGTTTATTAAAGCTACAAGATCAAATCGACCGCTTAAACTTATGGGATTTAGAAAGCGAGGCCAAATCTGTTTTAACTAAACTTGGAATCACGAATTTCTCACAAAAGGTGAAAGAACTATCAGGGGGACAACGTAAACGTGTCGCTCTTGCTTCAGCTCTTATCACACCATGTGAATTATTAATCTTAGATGAGCCTACCAACCACTTAGATAACGAAACGATCACTAAATTAGAAGACTACTTAAATGGACGTAAAGGGTCACTCTTAATGATTACCCATGACCGTTACTTCTTAGATCGTGTCACAAACCGTATCATTGAATTAGATAAAGGAAAATTATATAGCTACGATGGAAACTATTCATTATTCCTTGAAAAGAAAATGGAACGTCTTCAATTAGAAGCAGCTATGGAAGATAAACGTCAAAACTTATTAAGAAAAGAATTAGCCTGGGTACGTCGTGGGGCACAAGCACGTTCAACCAAACAAAAAGCTCGTTTGCAACGATTTGACGAACTTAAAAATCAAGAAAAACCAACTACCCAAGAAAATCTTGATATCTCAGTTGCTTCCACGCGTCTTGGTCGTAAAATCATGGAGTTTAACCACGTCTCTAAATCTTATGGAGACCGTTGCCTCATTCAAGATCTTGACTACACACTAGCAAGAACGGATCGTATCGGAATTGTTGGACCAAATGGAATTGGAAAATCCACATTAATCAATTTAATTCGCGGAAAAATTAAACCTGATTCAGGAACCATTGATATTGGAGAAACAGTTAAGATCGGTTGCTTTGCTCAAGAAAGTGAAGAAATGAAACCAACCATGAGAGCTATCGATTATATTAAAGAGAAACGTGAATATATTGAAACAGCCGATGGAACCCGTATCACGGCTTCACAAATGTGTGAACGTTTCTTATTCGACGGACATCTACAATATTCTCAAATTGGTACTTTATCAGGGGGAGAACGTCGTCGTCTATACTTATTACGTATTTTAATGGATGCACCAAACGTCTTACTACTAGATGAGCCAACCAATGACTTAGACATCGATACATTACGCCGCTTAGAAGACTATCTTGACGAATTTAACGGAATTGTGATTACCGTTTCTCATGACCGTTACTTCTTAGATCGTATCTGTAATAAAATCTTTGCCTATGAAGGAAACGGGCACATCACTATTTATACAGGTAACTACAGTGATTACCTTGTTTTTCAAGAAGCTAACGCTTTAGCTCAAGAAGCTGCACAAGAAGAAGTTAAAGTTAAAGAAACACTAAAAGCAAAGCCACGTCTTGAGAAAAAAATTAAATTTACCTTTGCTGAGCAAAAAGAATTTGAAACGATTGATGATGAAATTGCTGAGCTAGAAGAAAAAATCTCACAATTAGATGAACAACTCGTTCAATACGCCACTGACTACGTTAAATTACAAGAAATTATGTCAGAAAAATCAGTCGTTGAAGAAACATTAGCTCATAAATATGAGCGTTGGGAATACCTAAATCAATTAGCTGAAGAAATTGAAAATTCTAAAAAATAAAAAAATACTCGACCAAAAGGTCGAGTATTTTTTATAATCCAAAGAATGTTGTAAATAATTTAACCGTAAAATCGTGATCTTCAACTGAAGCTAATTCACGAATTGAGTGCATCCCAAGTAAAGGAGCCCCCATATCCATAACCGGAATCGTTAAAATTGATGATGTAACTGGACCAATTGTTGTTCCACCACGTACATCTGAACGATTATAGAATTTTTGATATGGTACTTCGGCTGTTTGACATAATCCTTCAAAAATTGCCATACAATGGCTATCTGTACTATATGAACCAGAAGCAGCAATTTTAAGTACTGGTCCTTTCCCTAATACTGGACGATGTGTCGGATCATGTTTTTCAGATACATTAGGATGAACCGCATGTGCTAAGTCAGCTGAAATCATAACTGAATTTGCTAAAGTACGATGCATTCCCTCACGGTCTTTTCCTAACGCTAATGTTACTCGTTCAATGATATTTGGAATGAAGTTTGAGTTAGCCCCTTGTGCAGTTAAGCTTCCAATTTCCTCATTATCCATACAGATCATCATTTTCGTTGCAGCAGTT
>NZ_CP071249.1:1455000-1572500 GCF_024499055.1 Turicibacter bilis
TCCAAATCTCTAAAAAAGGGTAGACCCCCCCTTGGTGATGTGTTTCTCTAAAAAATATCTCATTTTCAAAGAACGACTTCAGTCACTTACTCTAACTGAATGGCCTGAATCGTTTTTAAACAGTGATGGAAAACTTCTTTGTAAGGATGGTGACTACAGAGTTTGAACAGGATTCTTCGTGATTGTTTCACTCGCTTGGCAGCGATTTTAATGAGCTTGGTCCTTAAAGTTTCAATCTGCATGTTAGAAAACTCACGAGGTAATGTTAATCGTCTGAATCCATTGATAAGATTGTAGGCTAACACCACGAGTTGAATTCGGTTGACATTAGTCATCAAGTGTTTATGACTCACCTTATCCATTCTAAACCCATTTTTACACTCTTTGATATAGTTTTCCATCGTCCCGCGTTTAGCGTATAGATTGACCACCATCTCTGGTCTTGTTTCCATGTTCGTCACTAAAAATAAATAATCGGGAATGAGTTCGCCTGCTTTTCGTCTCACTTGAACGATGACACGTCTTGGCCGATCCCAACTCTTTGCTTGATAGTCAAACTCCCCATAAAGTTGTTGAGAATATTGCAGTGAACAATCCGCTAATAAGTCACCCGTCACTTCTTGTGCTAATCGATATAACGTGGCGTTCGCTTTTAGGCGAATCAGATACTTCGTATCTAATGTTTCGCACAATTTATAAAGTTCTTTATGAGCGAAGCCACTGTCTCCACGAACGATTCGATAGTTTAAAGGAAATTCTTTTTTATAACGAGAGAGTACGGGACCAAGAAAAGAAACGACATTTCGTGAGGTATAAACATTGCCCGCACGAAGCTCAACTTTTAAACAGTCTCCAGTCATTCCATCAAAAACCATGAGAGGATGAAAGCCTTGTGCTTGATAGTGAGCATTAAAGGAATTCCCATATTGGTGTCCATACGTTTGAAAATGAGTGGAATCCACATCAAAAATAAAATGATGAGGCGTTTCGACTTGATAAAATTGCGATAATAGCTTTTGATTGATGAGTTCAAATTGCTTACTTGTGTCCTTGGTGAGTCGATGATAAAAACGAGATAACGTGGGTTGTGAAGCTAAGGAAGTCTTGTTAAGTAACTGTGTGACTAGTGGTTCGGCTCTTAATTCATCGGCATCATCTGCACAATGGTAACCAGCAATGGTTTGATAAATTTGTTGGAGACAAAGGTCGTGATTCGTATGAGTTCGAATCGCCTGATCAGTCTCTAAATAAAAGTATTGTTTTAAGAGTTCTGGAAACTTCATGTGATGCATAAATTCTTGAATTAACAACAGTCCTGCATCCGATGTTAAATCCCCACCCTTAAAATTAAATTTAATCTTTTGATTGAAACGAAGTTGTTCTTGATGTATCATAAAAATGTAATCTCTCCTTAGTTTTGATTTGGCGATTAAAACGATATCAAATGAGAGATTATTTTCATAGCAAAATGCTTCACTTAAAAGGTGAAATAAAAAATAAAGAAAAAGCGTTGATTCCACTAAGGACTCAACGCTTTTTGCATTTTTATGGTGAATAATTTAGGGTCAAAAGAATAAATATAACGTATTTCAGTAAGTTTTTTCCTGCAATTTCAATAATGCATCCGTTGTAGGCATGGAGGTATTATTAGATATCATATTATCGCACTCCTTTGCTGCTTATTATCTAGGGTTAAACTTAACTACTATTTTTCTTTGCGATATAAAATACATAACTGTAATAATCTACTACTAATCTAAAATAAAGCGATTATAAGCTATCCTTTTTCCTGTGTTTGTTTTAAAGTTTTCACCTATACACTTTTTTATCTTTTCCTGTTCTTTTTCTTTATCCATAACCGTTAAATTTTCAAGCAAATCAGCTTCCCATTGTATTTGAAAATCAAGTCCATCAATTTTAGATGGAGTATGATGGTTGCCTATTATAAAGCATATTCTATCAATATTTTTGTTATAGCCTACCTTTTTTAATATTTCTTTCGCTACTGCTGGTCCTTCCTTTTCTTGATAGACACCATCAATAGAACCGTATTTTTTTTGTGCTTCAACCGCACCAATATCATGTAGTATAGCAGTAATACTGATGAATTCTTTTTCTTCCTCTCCGATATTTTCTCCGTTCATTATATCTTCTGCATTTTTCAAAACTTTAAGAGTATGCTCTATGCCAAAAGGAATTTCTTTGAATACTTCTTTCATCTCTATAATAATTTTTTCTTTAAGCATAAATTGCCTCCATTTATACCTTATAGGTGTTTTAGTTCTATCTATCCATTTTTTTGTTGGCCGATACAATCAGCATCATGGGACGGCGCATTTCATCCTGCATCCCCGGAATATCCATCATGTTTTCCGGCGGCTGCGGCTCCACAATCTGATTTATTATAAAACCATTTGAAAGCAGTGTATTTAGATATGTGGTCAGTGTTCTATGATATTTTGTAACCTTTTCTCCCAAAAACACAGCTGTCCGTTTGCCCTCATAATAATAATTATCCACTGGAAAATGCAGTATTTCTCCTTTTTCGTTATAATGCCAGTCTTGTGTTCCATAGGCAGTAAAAACAGGATGTTCAACCGTAAAAACTAGCTTACCCCCAGACTTCAGTATTCTATATATCTTTTTTACTAAAATCTCATAATCTGCTACATAGTGAAACGCAAGTGAACTTAATATTACATCAAAACTCTCCTCTGGGAATTCCACATCTTCTATAGCACAGCATTTATATTCAACCTGTGGAAAATGTGTTTTTTCTTTGGCTACCTCGAGCATTTTATGAGAAATATCAACACCTACAACAGAAGAAGCACCGTGTTCCATCGCATAAATACAGTGCCATCCATAGCCGCATCCTAAATCAAGCACACGCTTATCTTTAAAATCCGGCAGCAGCTTTCTCAATGTTTCCCATTCTCCTGCACCGGCTAGTCCCTGCTGTGAGCGACTCATTTGACTGTATTTTTGAAAAAATATATTATCATCATATTTGTTTTCTTTCATCTGAATTTCCCTCGTTTAAAAAGTTATTTATCTCCGTTGCAATTTTTTTCACTTCTTTATAAAGCTTCTCGGTCATATCGTAGCATTCAAAAAGTGAAAGACTGAGTACTTCAAAAATATGATTAACCCTTTCGGCATATTTTTCAGGTTTATATTCAAAAGTTTCAAGCAGTTTTATAGCTTTCTTTTCGCCCTTTATTTGCTTACTCTTGACATCAATACTACGGTCTCCACATGCGCTGTTTGTGGGAACATATCAACTGGCTGAACGACTTCTAGATTATATCCACCTTCGATTAAGATTTTTAAATCACGAGCTAATGTTGATGAATCACATGATACGTAAACGATACGTTTTGGTTTCGCTTCTAACATAGTATCAAGTAATGTTTTATCGCATCCTTTGCGAGGTGGGTCAACGACGATGACATCTGGAACAATTCCATTTTCAATCCACATTGGAATTACATCTTCTGATTTTCCAACGGCGAATTGCGCATTATCAAAGCCATTCAACTTCGCATTCATTTTCGCATCTTCAATCGCTTCAGGAATAATCTCAACGCCATAAACTTCTTTAGCATGTTGTGCTAAAAATAACGTAATTGTTCCAATTCCACAATAGGCATCGAATACGACTTCATTTCCTGTTAATCCTGCAAATTCTACTGCTTTTGAATATAACGTTTCAGTTTGTACTGGATTCACTTGATAGAATGAACGTGGTGAAATCGCAAATCGAATTCCATTCATTTCATCATAAATATATGGTTCTCCATATAAAATCTTTGTTTCATCTCCAAAAATAACATTTGTTACTTTTGGATTGATGTTCTGAGCAATACTCTTAATTTGTGGATACTTGTTGATTAAAGTTTCAATCACAGTATCAATGTTTGGAATAGTTTTTGTACGAGTAACAAGTGTTACCATGATTTCGCCTGTCTTAAATCCAACACGAACAATAACATGGCGTAACACTCCTAAATTTAATGACTCATTATAAGGATCAATATTTAAATCACGACATAACTCACGCATGGTATCCACAATTTGATCTGAAATATCCGTTTGGATTAAACACGACTTCATATTCGTAATCTCATGACTACGTTTTTGATAGAATCCCGCTACTACTTCACCATTTGCATAACCAAATGGTACTTGTGTTTTATTACGGTAACGACTTGGATTTTTCATTCCAATGGTCGGTAATACATTTGCATCTTCAATATGTCCAATACGTTTTAATTGGTTAACCACTGTATCATGCTTCATTTGAAGCTGTCCTTCATAACTTAAATGTTGAACTTGGCAACCACCACATTGTTTATAAATACCACATGCAGGCTCGACACGTTCAGGACTTGTCACAAAATAATCAACGGCGCGTCCGAACGCGTATGTCTTTTTAACAAGTGTCACTTTCATATTAATCTCTTCGCCAACTAGCGCATTTGATACGAAAATTGGGAATCCATCCACACGTGCTACACCTAATCCATCGTGTGTTAAACTTTCAATTTTCACATCATAATATTCATTCTTTTGAACTGGTACTACTTTCTTCGCCATCATTTATCACCTATATATACAAAAAGTATTTTTACATTTTTAGTTATAGTATTAAAGTCTAACAATTACTGAGACTTCTATTTTAATTCTTCATAAGAAGAGGGAGACTATTAGTCTCCCCGTCCTTTATTGCCATTCAAATGTTTCTGTTGTTGTATCGTAAGCACCCCAGCTTGGATAAGGTGAAATATTTGTTGGTTTAATCGATTGATCCACCTCTAAATACGGAATTTCACCTAATTCTTCTTCTTCCTCAGCTGTTAATGGTTTTAAAGCATCGATACGTGCTTGAAATGCTGCTTTCTCCTCAGGATATCGTGCTTCATACTGACCAGTCTTTTCATTATAGTCCTTCGGCATGACATTAATATTATTTTGAGCACGCTCAATATTTTTTGCAGTTGGATATTTCTCTGCTTGCGCGACAATTCTTTCTACAATATCAAGACGATGTTCTTTATAATAAGCTAATTCCTCTTCACGATTTGTCTCCACTAATGTTTTAATATCACCTGATGAAACAACAAGTTGTACAGTGTAACCATTAGCAACATCCCCTGCTTGTGCTAAAAACTCAGTTGCTGCTGCTTCGGCGGCAGCACGTGCCTTCTCCACATCAACTCCATCATTAACGCGTACATCAAAATAGACAACTGGTCCTTGAACCGTCACTTTTATTTCTTTTACACCTGATTGGCTTGCACCTACTTGTTCAGCGTTAGAAATCATCGAATCAGTAATAGGTTGCAAGTTCTCCGTACGATAACCGTAAATCGGCTGCCCCGCAACCTTTAGAGGATCTAAGTAAAAATATTTTAAAACATTATAACCGAATAAGACCGTTACAACTGCCAAAACTCCGATATAGCTATATAAAACAACTTGCTTTTTCGTTACATTACGTTTTTTGCTTGGTTTCTTAGCTTCTTCATTTGCCATACAGTCACTTCCTTTACTGTTGTTCATTCACTTTAAATATCCTCTATTATACCATTAAAACCTCATAAATCCTAGTCCATTAGCATTCTGCAAAATGTTTCGCAAGCCCGCCTTGAGCCGTTTCACGATATTTTGCCATTAAATCATGCCCCGTTTCTTTCATCGTTTGCATTACTTGATCTAATGTAATCGTATGATATCCATCTGTTAACATCGCATATTTTGCAGCATCATACGCACGTTTTGCTGCAACAGCATTACGTTCAATACATGGTACTTGTACATATCCATATACAGGGTCACATGTCATTCCTAAATGATGTTCAAGCCCGATTTCTGCTGAATATTCACAATGTAAGTTAGATGCTCCTTTTAAGAATGCGACAGCTGCCGCTGCCATTGAACAAGCCGATCCCACTTCACCTTGACATCCAACTTCTGCACCTGAGATAGAGGCATTTGTTTTGATTAAATCCCCTACAAGTCCTGCCACAGCTAACGCGTCAACCAATTGCTCATCACTATATCCTTCACGTTCTTGTAAAGCAAATAAAACACCTGGTAAAACACCTGAAGCTCCACACGTTGGAGCCGTAACTACCACATCTCCACACGCATTTTGCTCTGAAACTGCTAAAGCATACGCATAAATTAAAATAGATAAATCTTCTGGATTTGCTTTTGCTTGTTCAAAGAATTGTTTCGCACGGCGTGGATAATTTAACTTTCCTGGTAACGTTCCTTCTGCAACTAATCCATTCATTAAACTTTCACGCATCACAGCTAAAATCTCTTCTAAATAAGGTTTAATATCTGCTTCATAAGCATAAACATAATCAGCTAATGTCCAGTTCTTTTCTTTGCACACGTCTAATACTTCATTCATCGTTGTATTTGGGTAAACACTCTCAACCTCATCACGAGCTTGGCCTTCTTCAATAATCGATCCTCCACCTACTGAATAAACCGTCCATGTTCCGATTTCTTCATTCGCTTCATTATAAGCAATGAACTGCATTGCATTTGGATGGAAGAGACGGAAATCTTCTGGACGCCATGTAATCTTTACTGGCTTTGGATCCATTGTCTTAATAATAATATAATCCGTTAAATGTCCCTCACCTGTTGCAGCTAAACTTCCATATAATACAGCCTCATAAGACGTCGCTTCAGGATAACGTCCCATAAATACTTTTGCTGCACGAGCAGGTCCCATCGTATGTGAACTAGATGGGCCATTTCCTACTTTATATAACTCACGTAAACTTTCCATAGATTTATCTCATTCCTTATCTTTAGTGACTCATTGCCACATTTATCTTCCTATTAACTCTATTATAAGCCTAACTCAATTTTTAATTCAAGCATTGCATCACGAAGTGTTGCTGCTGTTTCAAAGTCAAGCGCTTTTGCCGCTTCCTTCATTTCATTTTCAAGTTTTTGCATTAACTTTTCTTTATCTTTACGAGACATTTTCTTATCATACTTCGCCTCTTTTTCAACCACTTCAGTTGCACGGATCACATCTCGCACATCTTTACGAACAGTCATTGGGATAATATCATGCTCTTCATTATATTTCTCCTGAATTTCACGACGACGAGCTGTTTCATCAATTGCACGTTGCATCGATCCAGTTACTTTATCTGCATATAAAATAACACGTCCTTCTGCATTACGAGCCGCACGACCAATGGTTTGGATAAGTGAACGATCACTACGTAAGAATCCTTCTTTATCTGCATCTAAAATAGCAACCAGTGAAACTTCTGGAATATCTAATCCTTCACGTAATAAGTTGATTCCAACTAAAACATCATACGTTCCCACACGTAAATCACGAATAATTTCGATACGTTCTAGCGTCTTAATCTCAGAATGTAAATAAGCTACTTTAATCCCTAATTCTTTTAAATAATTCGTTAATTCTTCTGACATCTTAATCGTTAAAGTCGTAATTAAGACACGCTCGTTTTTCTCGATACGTTTATAAATTTCACCCACTAAGTGATCAATTTGTCCACGACTTGGATGTAACTCGATCACTGGGTCAAGTAATCCCGTTGGACGAATAATTTGCTCAATCACTTGATCAGTACGTTCTAATTCGTAATCACCTGGCGTTGCTGATACATAAATGGCCTGATGAATTTTGTCTTCAAACTCATTGAATTGTAGTGGGCGGTTATCTAAAGCTGAAGGCAAACGGAATCCATGATTGACAAGTGTTTCTTTTCGGGCACGGTCCCCGTTATACATTCCTCTTACCTGTGGAAGCGTCACGTGTGATTCATCCGCGACTAATAACCAGTCATCTGGGAAGAAATCAAGTAAACAGTATGGCGTTGCTCCACGCTCACGTAAAGAAAGTGGTCCTGAATAATTCTCGACACCTGAACAGAATCCCATTTCTGCCATCATTTCTAAATCATAGCGTGTACGTTGTTCAATACGTTGAGCCTCTAATAATTTACCTTCTGACTCAAAGTATTTAACCTGCTCCTCTAACTCATCCTCGATATTTTTAAGGGCAATTTTCATCCGTTCTTCACCTGTTACGAAGTGAGAGGCTGGGAAAATAACGACGTGTTTACGTTCACTTAACACTTCACCAGTTAACGTATCAATCTCACGAATACGATCAACTTCCTCACCAAAGAACTCTATGCGAATTGCATTCTTTTCCGTGGCAATCGGTAAGATTTCAACAATATCTCCTCGTACACGGAAGGTTCCACGATGAAAATCAATGTCATTACGTTGATATTGAATACGAACTAACTCATTTAATAGATCATTTCGTTCCATCTCCATTCCAACACGAATAGAAACCATCATCTTTTTATATTCTTCTGGATCCCCAATCCCGTAAATACATGAAACAGAAGCCACGACAATCACATCATTACGCTCAAGAAGTGCTGCAGTGGCTGAGTGACGTAACTTATCAATTTCATCATTCGTCTTTGCATCTTTTTCAATAAACGTATCCGATGATGGGACGTACGCTTCAGGTTGATAATAATCATAGTAACTGACAAAATATTCAACCGCATTATTTGGGAAAAACTCTTTTAACTCACTATATAATTGTCCTGCTAACGTTTTATTATGGGCTAAGACTAAGGTTGGCTTATTCACTGCTTGAACAACATTAGCAATCGTGAATGTTTTCCCTGTCCCTGTTGCTCCTAATAAAACTTGCTCTTTAACACCATTATTTATATTATGAACTAATTCATCAATCGCCTTTGGTTGATCACCTGAAGGCGCATACTTAGAAACAATCTGAAACTTACCATTTGTCATTAAATGTCACCTCACATTAAATCCATTATATCATATCTAAAAATCCACCGCTATCTACTTAACCGCTGACCTTTTTCTTGTCAATTTAGACAATAAGATTTGCTCTAAAAGAAACCATTCCTCACTTACTATGAACCATTCTTAAAGAATTCATCATAATAAAAATAGGAAGATAATAAATCTTCCTATTTTTATTATTGCTGCAACATACCAATTGCTTTTTGAAGTTGAGTATCGTACTGCTTATCACGAATTTTTTCTCGTAATGCTAATGTTAATTCGCTCGCTGTTTTATTATCAATTACACCCGTTGCTTCAATACTATGATCCACTTGGAATTCTTTCACCGCTGACACGGTTGATTCATCAAAGTATCCATCGGTTCTTCCAACGTTATAACCTAATGTTTTTAAAATATTTTGAGCATTTTTAATAGCTGTATCTACCATGTCAAATTCAAGTGGTGCTCCGTCTGTTAAATAAACTTGATAATAGTAATAAAATTCTGGTGCTTCTACCTCAATCGTTGGTGTTACCCCTTCTTCATTAATCCAATTTCCATTTGGTGTCTTCCACACTTGAGTTGTAATTTTTAAAGAAGAATGATCATCTAATGGCATCGAAACTTGGACAGTTCCTTTTCCATAAGATGTCGTTCCAATGACATCATATTTGCCAGCCTCTTTCATCGCAGCAGCAAAAATTTCTGAAGCTGAAGCACTACCTTCATTAATTAACGTCACAACAGGATAATCTTTTCCTTCACTTGTTGTTTTGTATGTTGTTCCGCTACCATCACGAGATTCAATTGTTGTAATCACTTGATCAGGTGGAAGGATATAATCAACCATCTCGACTACACTTGTTAAATAACCACCTGAATTATTTCTTAAATCGACGATTAAAGAAGTCATTCCTTGTTCTTCTAAAGCTTCAATCGCTTGCTTAAATTCATTCGCCGTATTTTCTCCAAAAGTTGAAATTTGAAGATATCCAATTAAGTCTTCCCCAGCTGGAATTAATTCTGATTTAACCGTTTCTTGATCAATCGCTTGTCTTGTCACTTCAATAGAAATTAACTCAGGATTATCGTTGCGTTGAATTCCGAGGATTACTGTTGATCCAACAGGACCTTTAATTTTACTCGTTACCTCTTGTAAATTTTGACCGACTACATTTTCTCCATCCACCTCAATGACTAAATCATTTGCTAAAATTCCAGCTTCATCTGCCGGTGAATCAGGAAATGGCGATACAATCATTGTATACCCATTAACATTCGTTACTTCGCATCCAATCCCTGAATAAGTCTCTTCTAAGTGCTCAACAAAATTTTCATAGTCTGTCATTGTAAAATATGTTGAATGAGGATCGCCTAAAGCATCAATCATTCCTGAAATAGCTCCATCAATTAAAGATTGGCTGTCACCTTCATAAAAATAATGATATGTCTTTAATGCTTCATACACTTGATTAATTGAAGCTGTCTCCCCATAATTAGCTGGTGAAACAATAGTTTGAGCTGGATTTTTAGCTGGAAATACTAAAGATAGTAATAATGTAACAACAGCTCCTAAACAAAAGCTTCCCACAAGTTGCAATACTCTCTTACGCTTCATGCAATCACTCCTTTTAATTGAATATCTTCTATACCCTTTATATCATTTCCTAACGATACCAAAAAATGTAGACTTTATAGGATTATCTCTATTTTATCAATTTTTATTTTCTTTGTCATGATTATAAAATGGAATAAATTAGTTTATATTGTGGTTATTTGATATAATGACTTAATTTCATAAACAATAAAAAAGACATGTCATAACATGTCTTTTTTCTACTACCATGATGATGGGAAACTGATATAGTTTCTTGGATTAACAGCGTATGGATAATTATAGTATCCTTCATAAACCTCAAAATGTAAATGAGCTCCAAAAGAATTACCCGTGTTCCCCATTGTACCTAACTGTGTTCCTCTTGATACTTGTTGACCAACAGATACATATGGAGCTGAATGCATATGTGCGTAAACCGTTGTCAAAATCTGTCCATTAACATTATGTGTAATCATAACATGGTTTCCATAGGCACTATGCCATCCTGCACGAATAACCGTTCCCGCCTGTGCAGCATAAACAGGGGTTGATGTATCACCATAGTTTGCTAAGTCAATTCCTGTATGATTTGGATAACACATGAATTCACAGCTCACATATCCTGTTGCTAATGGAATCATAAATCCAGTTCCACTAATGACACCACCGCTACTAGATGAACCTCCACTTGAAACAGGAGGAGGTGGCGTTTGCTCTAGAATTTTCTTTTGTTCTTCAGCAATAGAGATAATCTCAGCTGCCGATAAACGTTCACTTTCTAATTGTTGCATTTGTTTTGCTAATTCTTGTTTTTGTTGTTCTAACTTTTCTTGATAAGCTGTTAGAGTCTCACGCTCTACTTCTAAACTAGCTTTATTCTCAGCAAGCTCTTGCTTTTGAACCTTTAAAGTAGCCAGCATCGCTTGTTGTTGACTCACTAATAAACTTAGCTCATCCATTGATTCTGCATCACTTTCTGCAAAGTGATTAACAACACGTAATCGACGAATAAAATCAACGATGCTATCTGATTCAGATAAGACTTGCAAAATAGTATTTCCTCGAGATAAGCGTTGTGAAACACGCATACGTTCTGCAACAACTTCTTTAAGCTCTTGAATATCATTTTCTAATTTTTTGATTTCATTTTCACTATTTTTAATTTCATTTTCTTTAATTGATATTTTCTTTTCAAATTCAGAAATAGCAGTTTCTGTTTCAGAGATTTTTTGGATCGTTGTACCCATATCTCCTTCTACAATATCAATCTCTTTTTGAACAGCAGCCTCTTTACTTTTTAAATCAGAAATCTGACTTTGCGCCTCACTAATAATGTCATTACACTCTTGTTTAGTGGAACATGTAGTAGCTGCATCTACTGTAAAAGAAAACTTTGGAATTAAACTAAGCATTAGAGCCAAACTTAACATTGTAAAAATCTTTTTTGACATATTTATTCCCTCCCTTACCTTAATGAATTAGATTTTTAATGAATATTTAATAACTGCAAAGAAACTTCCCAATAAACTCACAATAATTGATAGAATTCCTATTAAAACACCTAATTCATAAACTGTTGGGAACGGTGCTGTCATTTGAAGCATCGGAATAACTAAAACGCCTCCGAATAATTCATATAAAAATTGGTAACCATAAATGGTAAATAAGATAGGACCTACAGCCCCTAAAATACCAATAATGAAACCTTCAATTAAGAATGGGACTGTAACATGTGAAACTGATGCTCCAACTAATTTCATAATTTTCAATTCATTTTTACGTGCATAAATAGTTAATTTAATTGTATTTTGGATTAAGAATACAGCTAAGATTAATAAAATAACAACAATCCATGAGAATGACTTACGAATAATATTTGTAATATTAGAAAAAGCTGCTAACGATGATTCTTCACCATAATCCACATAATCAACACCATCAATCTCTTTAACGACTTTAGCCACTTCATCCACATTCTTTACATCATCTGCAGCTACAACTACTGAATCTCGTAACGGATTTTCATCACTTGTATTTTCAAAGAAAGTGGCTAACTCCGGATCATCTTCACCAATACGATTAATAAAATCCGTATACTCTTCTTCTTTTGTCGTATGAATAATATCTGCTACGTGCTCTTGCGATTTCATTAAATCAATTGCCGCAGCAATTTGTTCTTCTGTTGCTTCTTTTGAGAACTCAACAAAAATTTTAATTTCACTTTCTACTTGCTCAGTAAAATTACTCGTATTATGAGCAAATAATACGAATAATGAACATAAACTTAAAGTTAAGGTTAAGGTAATGACTGATGAAAGTGACATGAATAAGTTATTCCAAATATTTTTAAATCCGTCTCGGATATAACGGAAAAATTGTCTAATTAGTTTCATAGTAACCTTTCACCTCATCACTAAAAATTGTTCCATGATCAATTGTTATCACACGGCAATCTTGCTCAAAGATTAGCTCATGATCATGAGTTGCCATAATAATCGTTTTTCCTTCATCGTTTAATTTCTTTAAAATATTAACGATTTGAGTTGAATTTTCTGGATCTAAGTTTCCAGTTGGCTCATCGGCAATAATAATATCTGGGTTATTCGCAATGGCACGGGCAATTGCCACACGTTGCTGTTCTCCCCCTGATAATTGATTAGGATAAAAACGCATTTTATTCGTTAATCCAACTAATTCAATAGCTGCTACTGCTTTTGCACGAACCTCTTTACTCGGCAATCCAATGGCTTCTAAAGCAAAAGCAACATTTTGATAAACCGTCATTTTCTGCAATAATTTAAAATCTTGGAATACGACACCAATTTGACGACGTAACTTTGGTACTTTAAAGCGGTTAAGTTTACTCACATTAAGTCCCTTAACCATAATTTGACCACCCGTAGATTTTTCTTGACGATTAATCATTTTTAAAAATGATGATTTCCCTGCCCCACTCGGCCCAATCACGAACAAGAACTCTCCCGGCTCAATTTGAATATTTATATTATGAAGCCCAATAACTCCATTTGCGTACTTTTTACTGACATTTGTAAACTCAATCATAATCTCCCCACCTATCTCTAGACGTCTTTTCTCATTATAACATATCTGCCAGATACTTTCGTTTTCAATCCGGCAATTGCCAACAAATACTAATATTTTTTATGTATATTTTTCAATAATCTTTCATTAACATTTTAGCATAATCAATTTTATATTAATAGAAAATGTCGAACAAAACAGGCTATCAAAGCCTTAAACTAATGACTTTTTACATTCTTTACACATTATAAAGTTTTTCTAAACCAAAAAAAGAGGAAAATCTCGTAAAAGATTCTCCTCTTTTTTATTACGCTGGATAAACTAAATTAGCTTCTGTGATTTGGTTTAATGTATTTTCTAAGAAGGCCTTAGCTTCATATTTCGCCATTGGTAAATTCATATCTAAATAATTTCCACAATCGCGCGCACTTGCACCTGGAACGTCACCTTCATAATTCGCAACAAATTCAAAGGTTTCTTTAACTAAATCTACAATCTCTTCTGATTTTAGATCGCCTTTTAAAATTAAATAGAACCCTGTACGACATCCCATTGGTCCAAAATAAATAGTCTGATCTGCTGCTGTTTCATGATTACGTAAAAATGTTGCAGCTAAATGTTCAATCGTATGAATTTCAGCAGTATTCATAACTGGTTCACGATTCGGTAATTTTGTACGAATATCAAATGTTGTTACGATTTCTTGTCCTATGACATCTTGGCGTGAAACATAAATTCCACGTAATAAATCATCATGATTAACTGTAAAACTAGGAATCTTTTTCATATCTCCTTCACTCCTTTTACTCACTACTTATATTTAAATTCATTATACATGTAATCTGTGTATCTTTCTATCTATAGCATGAGTTATCCACAAACTTCCACCGTTAGATACTATGTCTTAAATAAGCATCAATAAATCCATCTAAATCGCCATCCATAACACCTTGGACATTTCCCACCTCATATGATGTGCGATGATCTTTAACTAATGAGTACGGATGGAAAACATATGAGCGAATCTGACTTCCCCATCCAATCTCTTTAACTTCACCACGGATTTTTGCTAACTCCGCTTCTTGTTCCTCTAACTTACGTTGATATAACTTAGATTTTAACATCTCCATCGCAGCTTCACGGTTTTTAATCTGTGAACGTTGGTTTTGGCATGTAACAATCGTATTCGTTGGTAAATGCGTAATACGTACCGCTGAATCAGTTGTATTAATGTGCTGACCACCTGCTCCACTTGCGCGGTACGTATCAATTTTTAAATCTTCAGCACGAATTTCGATATCAATATCTCCTGAGAATTCAGGCATGACATCACAAGAACAGAATGACGTATGACGACGCCCCCCTGAATCAAATGGAGAAATACGAACTAAACGATGTACGCCACGCTCGGCTTTAAAATAACCAAATGCATTTGTTCCTTTAATTTTGATTGTTACGCTTTTAATTCCAGCCTCTTCACCTACTAGATAATCTAAAACTTCTACTTTAAACCCTTTACGTTCAGCATAACGCGTATACATACGATATAACATTTCAGCCCAGTCTTGTGATTCTGTTCCACCCGCACCTGGATGTAGTTCTAAAATAGCATTGTTTGCATCATATGGACCACTTAATAAAATTTCTAATTCAAACTTATTTAACTTCTCACTGACTTCGCTAATCTGTGATTCAAGTTCAACTTGTAAGTCCTCATCGGGTTCTTCTAAAATTAACTCAAAAGCAACGGCTAAATCTTCTACTTCACCTTCTAAAGTATAGAATGTATTAACTTTATCTTTGATTGCATTGGCTGCATTAATAACTTCTTGAGCTTTACGTTGATCATCCCAAAAACCTACCGCTTGCATCTTTGCATCATACTCTTTAATCTCAGCTTCTTTTTGCTCAACATTTAAAGATTCTTTAAATTGAGAGATACGTTCAGACATTTTCTTGATTTCTGTTCTTATTTCATGAATTTCCATCTCTGTCACCACTTCTTTATATCAATTTTCATGTTTTTAAAATTGTTATCATAAACGCAAAACAAGTTCAAAAGATTATCATTATGATATCCTTGAACGATATAAGAAGCAGTAATTTTTTTACACTGTAAAAAATGTTACTGCTTCTATAATTAGCCTATATTTATGATATTTTAAGACTATTAATTTGATCGACTCTATATTGAATAATGATCTATTTCTATATATAAACAGATAAGTATTCTACATCTTAAGTAGCAAATAAAAAATACTGATATGTTTTACCTATCTAGGCAACCTATAGTCCAGTTAAAAATTTTCTCTCAAGAAAATTTATCTCGACTTATATATATAGAAAACAAAAGGTTTTTCATATTTTTCAATCACACTTAGTTCCCAAGTCCTTTTGAGACTAAGACCAACTATAGTAGCGATGAATCACCTAGCAGTTTTGCTCGCAAAATAATTCTCCATTACTAGGGGTTAAAAGTTTTTATGATATGAAAACTTATTTCAACTTATATATAGAATCGCCTACTATTAACAGTTGATGGTAAAAGTAGATAATTATTAATTATCATTTCCACAACATTGTTTATATTTCTTCCCGCTTCCACATGGACACTCATCATTACGTCCTACTTTTTCAGTTTTACGTGTGACAGGGCGTTTTTTCTCTTCTTTTCCACTATTCGTCGCGGTTGGTTTAGCCACTTCTTCACGTTGTAAGTTTTGACGAATTTCTGCGCGTAAGATATAACGTGTTACATCATCTTCAATACGCTCAATTAAACGATTAAACATTTCAAATCCTTCACTTTGATATTCATGTAATGGATTGATTTGACCATACGAACGTAAATGGATTCCTTGGCGTAATGCATCCATGGCATCAATATGGTTCATCCAGTGCGTATCAACGACACGTAAAACAATAACTTTTTGGAATTCATGGAAGATTGAAGAGTCAATAGATTGCTCTTTTTGACGGTAATCATCTTTAACAAGATTAGCAATGTACTCAATCATTTCAGCCTCTGTTTTTCCTTCAAGTGCTGATAATTCTACTTTATTCACTGGGAATAAGTTCGTATTTAAGTAATTTAATAATCCTTCATAATTATATTCAGGAGCATCCTTTTGTTTTGAATCTTGTGCTTCTCCTACTGAATAAGTATGAACTAAGCGTGTTACTGAAGAGTCAATCATACCAAAGATAACATCTGTTAAGTCTTCCGTTTCTAAAATATCTTGACGTTGTCCATAAATGACTTCACGTTGACGACGGATGACATCATCATATTCCAGTAAATTTTTACGCATATCATAGTTGTTACCTTCTACACGTTTTTGTGCTGATTCAACCGCTTTAGTAACCATTTTACTTTCAATTGGCTCATTTTCATCCATTCCTAATTTATCAACCATCGTATGCATGCGATCAGAACCGAAACGACGCATTAATTCATCTTGGAATGATAAGTAGAAACGTGTATATCCTGGATCTCCTTGACGTCCAGAACGTCCACGTAACTGATTATCAATACGACGTGATTCATGACGCTCTGTCCCAATAACCGCTAATCCACCTAAAGCCTTCACTTCATCTGTTAACTTGATGTCTGTCCCACGACCAGCCATATTTGTCGCGATTGTAACAGCACCCTTTTTCCCAGCATCCATGATAATCTCAGCTTCACGCTCATGGTTCTTCGCATTTAAGACGTTATGTGGAATACCTTTACGTTTTAATAATTGTGAGATATATTCTGATGTTTCAACGGCTACTGTCCCTAATAAAACAGGTTGTCCTTGTTTATGACGCTCAATAACATCATTAACAACCGCGTTAAACTTCGCATTCATATCTTTATAAACTAAATCTGGTGCATCTTGACGGGCAATTGGACGGTTCGTTGGAATCTCAACAACCATCATATTATAAATATTACGGAACTCTTCTTCTTCTGTTTTAGCTGTCCCTGTCATTCCTGATAATTTACTATATAAACGGAATAAATTCTGGAATGTAATTGTTGCTAATGTTGATGTTTCTTGCTTAATCGATACACCTTCTTTTGCTTGAATCGCTTGGTGAAGACCTTCAGAATAAGCACGACCCTTCATTAAACGTCCTGTAAATTGGTCAACAATTACAACTTCATCTTCTTGAATGACGTAGTCTACGTCACGAGCCATCACATAGTTTGCTTTTAAGGCATTATTGATATGGTGTAATAAGACGGCATGTTTAATATCGTATAAGTTCTCAATACGGAATGTGCGTTCTGCCTTTTCAATTCCGCCTTCATTTAATTGAATATTTTTTGTTTTAATATCGATGTTGTAATCTTCTTCATCTTTTAATGTTTTAACAAAACGGTCAGCATGCGCGTATAAGTTTGCTGTACGTTTTTGTCCACCTGAGATAATTAATGGCGTACGGGCCTCATCAATTAAAATGGAATCAACCTCATCCACAATGGCATAATTTAATTTACGTTGTACCATTTGTTTTGCATATAGCACCATATGATCACGTAAGTAATCGAATCCTAATTCATTATTCGTTGAATATGTAATATCGCATGCATATTGTTTCTTCTTCTCTTCAGACGGCATCCCTGCTAAGTTTAAACCAACTGTTAGTCCAAGCCAACGATATAATTCACCCATTTCACGAGCATCACGACTCGCTAAATATTCATTGACTGTAATAATATGTACCCCTTTACCTTCTAAGGCATTTAAGTAAGCTGGCATCGTTGAAGTTAAAGTTTTACCCTCACCTGTTCTCATCTCAGCGATGTTCCCGCCGTGTAAAGCAATCCCCCCGATAATTTGTACTTTATATGGTTTCATACCAAGTACACGAGTTGATGCTTCACGAACAACAGCAAATGCTTCAACTAATAAATCATCTAGCGTTTCCCCTTTTTCAATTCTCTCTTTGAACTCTAGCGTTTTATTTTGAAGTTGCTCATCTGTTAACCCTTGCATATGTGGTTCTAAAGCAATTACTTCATCTGCTAATTTATCAGCACGTTTTAATACTTTCACACTTGGATCTAACATTTTCTTAATTGCTGAAATCATCATCATCGCTCCTTGTCTATCGTTAACTAACCTATGCTAGCTAATACTCTGTTTATTAACATAATGTTACCACTTTTGAATAAACATGTACACAAAAAATCCCCATATGGACATAATGTTACCTAATTTTTGTCACCTTCCTCTTTTGAAAGATGAACTTCAAGTCTTTATTCCAACGAAAACCGATCACACTTATTCCAAACTTCCCTTTATTTCTAGCACATTTGCTTCCGATATAAAAGGCTACCTCTAACTAGAGACAGCCCTCAAATGAATGCAGATAGATTTTTAAATACACACTAAAGAGACTATCCTCAGATAGTCCCTTCTAATAATCATCAATTAGTTATTTGTTTCAATAACAGCATATTTACCATCGTTACGACGATATACCACACAAACAGCATCAACCGCCATATCGCGATAAACATAAAAATCATGTCCTAATAACTCTAATTGCATAATGGCTTCTTCAACGTCCATTGGTTTTAAATGAACATTTTTCACTTTATAAGGGACCTCATCCTCTTCATTATAAACCTCTGGTGTATCATCAATCGTAATGAAGTAATTACTAATTCCTTCACGCTCACGGATTTTTTTATTCGCCTTCGTTTTATGACGACGGATTTGACGTTCTAACTTATCTACAACTAAATCAATCGCTGCATATAAATCATCACTCGCTTCCTCAGCACGTAAGATAAATTGATTACCTGGAATAGTGACCTCTACTTTTTGAATCACATCATAGATTTTAATGTAGACGCGAGCCTCTAAATCTTGGTTCGTAGGTAAGAATCGTTGTAAACTTCCCACTTTTTCCTCGATATAATTTCTAATTGCATCCGTTACGTTGAAACGATTAGCTCCCCTGATTTGAATTCTCATTAGAATCACTCCTATCTATCTGATGTACCTTTATTATAATATAAACCCCAGCAAAAAGAAAGCGGTTTCCGTTTTTTGTCGAACATAAAACTGTTACATAAAACGGATTATAAACTTCTTTGTCGAACTCCTTCTTTATTAAAAAGAGATTTATATCATTTTAATCAAAATTAGTGAATTCTATACCTCTAAAACGGTTATAAATTTTTAATAAATTCTGATGGTCTCATTTGAAATGTTATCTAACGAAACAAAAATCAATTGAAGTTTCTCTCTTTCTTGCTTGGATAATCGTTTCTCTACCTGCTCTAATAAAATATCCATTCATGGATAAGGGCCCTGTGATACAGGATTTAAAATCATAATATGAGATTTTAATTTTAATTGTCTCTTAATCTCTTGATAATATGCCGAAATAAATAATTGAACTAAAATGAGATCTCCTTTTTTCAATCGCTCTACAACTTCAGTCATCCATTCATTTTGTTCAAATAAACAAGGTCCCTTCTTCCTAACCAAGTATTGTTGACAAGTCGCACAAATTATTGGCGGTTCAAGCGCTAACAACTCTTGAAATCGGTTAATAACGATAAATTGATAACAAACTAGACATCTCATATTTTGGCTCCTCTTTTAATAAATGTTGCTTCCATGCGCTTTGATTCATTCGCTTAATTTGTTCACGCGCGGCATCCATCGCTTCTGTAATTCCATAATGAAAGAAAATAATCTCTCCATGTGGATACTTAGGATTTCTACCGACACGTCCACTGATTTGTACTAAGGCACTTTCTTCATAAACTTCATGTTCAGCACAAAAAATAGCCACATCAATATCAGCAATCGTCACACCACGCTCTAGAATCATCGTTGTAATTAAAAACTGCCCTTCTCCCTCTTTAAATGCTTTTACTTTTGAAATTCTCTCCTCATCATTCGAATAAACGAAGGCAACTTCTAATTTCAGCAGCTTTTTTAATACCTGTTGAAGAAAATGCCCCGCTTCAATCGTTGGAACGAATAAAAGGGCTCGCCGATTAGTCGCAAGTTTTTTTCTCATCCAACGTAAAACAGCCTTAGGAAGACGCCCTTTCTTCAAAGCTTTCTCAAGATTCCCTGCCCATTGAAATTTGGGAATGTCAAGCGAATATAAATGATACCTTGCAGGAATGAGACAACATTTCAAAGCCCCCTTCTTAATCGCTATTTGATCCGCTTTTGATGGTGTTGCAGATAAATAAATCGTAGCACAGGTTGGTTTACAAGCTTTCTTTGCTAGCCGTGGTAGCATCTCATCAAATGTATATGGAAAAGCATCTACCTCATCGATAATCAACAAATCAAATGCTTGATAAAAACGAATCAATTGATGAGTTGTACTAATCACAATATCCCCATAATCCATTTTTTCATCAGAGTGACCATGCAGTCCAATCACCAACGCATACGGAAAGGCTTGTTTAAGTCGAGGTACCAACTCGATGACCACATCAGCTCTTGGAATCGCCCAACAAACTCGTTTTTGTTGCTGTAAAGCAAGAGCAATGGTTTCAAACATCATCTCTGTTTTTCCTGGCTCCACACACCGCCCAAATAATTCCAGTTTCTCCTTTTTTTAGAATATTTTTAGCGAAATCTGAGGCTCTTTGTTGAAGTGAAGAGAGTTTAAAATCTAAATTTAATACGTGAGCATTTTGTGTTACTTTTGCAGGCATTAATGACCGATATAAATAATGACAGTTATCTACCATTTTAAAATCTAAACATTGGCGACAGTAGGTAATCAATTGTCCCTTGTAAGTAAAAGTACCAAACCATTCATCTGATTGATTCAAACAGCGCTCACACATTTGATTGTGAACCCCTATCACCTTTACGACGTCCTTTTCCTGAACCAATCCTTGCTCATGAAGTCGTAAATATTCTTCCTCTGTCCATTCTCGTCCACTGATATCAAACATAAAAATCACCTCTAACATCAATTACGCTAGAGGTGTTGGATTTCTTTTATTTAATTTTTTCAACATGACAGCGAGGCAATAGAGATTTATAATCAGATTCAATCACATGAGCTGTCTCAAAAGTCATAGCATTCGCACTCGATAAAGCAATTGCTTTTTTTAACATCTCTTCCGGCTGGTCACCTTCTGCGAAAGAGATACACATTGAAGCCACAACGGTATCACCGCATCCAAGAGTGCTCTTAACTTCAACTTCTGGTGCCTTTCCTTTCCAAGCACCTTGTTCTGAGACTAACATTGCACCTTCTTTTCCTAATGAAATTAGAACATACTCAATCCCCTGTCGACAAATTTCTTGAGCAAAATCAAGCATTTGATCTTGAGTCGCAGATTGAACTCCCATTAACTCAAGCATTTCATCTTGATTCGGTTTAATTAAACATGGTTTTTGTTCAATAGCGACTTTCAGTAAAGATCCTGATGTATCTACAATAACCTTATCGCAGTAATTTTTACAAAGTTGAATAAGTTTCGTGAAGTAATCTTCATCAACTCCTCGAGGTGCGCTCCCACAAATCGCAACAACTGTACTTTTTTTGGATAACTCTTCTACCTTATGTAAGAGCTCCGTTAATTCATTTGTTTCAATTTTAGGACCTTTTTCAAGTAACTCAGTACGTTTTCCTTTTGTATCAAATAATTGAATATTTGTGCGTGTTGTTCCTTTAATATTAATAAAATGATCATTAATTTTTTCATCTTGAAAACATTGCTTAAAAATAGGTGCCACTATTCCGCCTAAAAAACCAGTGGCATTTACTTCGCGATTAAAATCTCGTAATACTTTTGCCACATCAATTCCTTTTCCAGCCGCAGAAGTACTTAAAATCTCAGCACGATTCGTTTCACCAATATTGATAGCATCAATCTTCATTAACTTATCTAATGCGGGATTTAACGTTATAGTCGTAATCATCGTTTAATTCACACTCCTCTATTTATAAATAACATAATTATTCTTATAAATTTACTATGTCTATCATTAGTCTATTGCTATTTAGTATATTCAATTTTTTCTTATTCATTTACAAAAAAAAAGACTGACTCAAAAGAGTCAGTCTAATAAAATAAATTATTTAGATTCATTTTTACGTTTATTCGTTGTATAAGCTACATATCCAGCAATAATAAATGCCATTCCTGCTGCGAACCATCCGAATAACTGTCCATAACCTGTTTCAGGTTTTTCTTCAGCTAGATTATTTCCATTTTCATTGCTGTTTCCGTTTCCATTGTTGTTTCCGTTTCCGTTGTTGTTTCCGTTTCCATTGTTGTTTCCGTTTCCGTTGTTGTTTCCGTTTCCGTTGTTGTTTCCGTTTCCGTTGTTGTTTCCGTTTCCGTTGTTGTTTCCGTTTCCATTGTTGTTTCCGTTTCCGTTGTTGTTTCCGTTTCCATTGTTGTTTCCGTTATCAGAATCATCTACTAATTGATTTAAATAATCAATAACTTCAGTGTTCATTGCTGGAACAACTAATGATAAGTAATGTGTATGTTGTGTATTTGTTAAAGTTAAGTTATAAGTTAACGATTGACGTGCATGATACACTGTTACTGTTACTTCATAACCTTTAATTAAATCTTTAATTGACTGAACTGTTGCTTCTTCTGAAACTTCAAGCACTAATGGATTTTCTTGCGTCGCATTTCCTGAGATTGGTTTTAATACATCAGTATCGATAACCTCTTTTAATGATTCCGGAATCTCAAGTTGACCATTTCCTGGTGTTTCTTCACTATCTACAACAATTACCTCATCTGTGTTACGAACACGGATACGTTTACCTGCTGCATCTTCAGCTGCTAATCCAATAACTGATAATGTATCACCAACTTTAATACGATTAGCCCATGCTCCAACAGCTTCTCCTGACTGTCCGCCACCAATATATCCATTAATGTGAACACGTGCTTCTCCAGATTCATCACTAATAATAATATTTCCGGCTTGTGTATCAATTGATTTGACAACACCTTGAGTTGAAATTAAAAGTCCTTCATACTCTTCTAACATAGTTTGAGCTGCTGTTAATTTTGTTGGCTCAACTAAGTTAATTGATTCATCAATGATTTCTACATCTGTTAATTCTTGAACTTCACCTAATTGTGTATCACCTTCATAAGAACCAACAACACCTGTAATACGTACCTTTTGACCTAATTTTAATTTTGTATTAGCGATTGGGTGAATTGTAATTCCACCTGTTTCATCTTGTACATAAACAACATCAAAGAACGATGTTAATGGATTGTTGTTTCCAGATGTGATGATTCCTTCAATCGTACGAGTTTCACCTTTTAAATCAGGCTCATTATCTCCATTTGCGTCAACATGTAATTCAGCAATCGGTGTAATTTGAGCTGCTTTTGCTGGTGCTACATCATTAATGATATTTGTCATAATTGTTCGGTTTGAATAATCACGAGTTGGATCCATTTCAAAGTCTGAGAAGAATGTTACCCCAGAGGCAATAATTTTTGCTCCATTATCTAATGTTTCAACAGCTAAAGCAACAACTTCACCTGGTTTAACTTCTGTCCAGTCACCTTGATTATCAGCATCAGTATTTTGTGTCGTTGGATGTCCTTTAACGACAACATCTACATTTGCTGATTCGTTCTCAACTAACACTGAGTTTCCACTATAGAAACTGAATTTATAATCTTGATTACTTGAATTTCCTTGCTCAATTTTACCGAAGTCAATTCCTTTAGTATATGGACTTTCCTCATTATAATCATCGAAGTATAAACGGAATTTTTGGTTGCTATATTCTGTATTATCGATAACTTGGTCATCATTGAAACGTAAAGCTGATCCAATAGCTTGTAATACTTTATTTCCTTGTGCAGCATTACCATACTCACCTGTTTTATCACCATAGTCAGCTTTTGAGGTAATAATTAAATGTCCACCAGCTTGAACGTATGCTTTGATGGCTTCTACTTCTGAATTACTATAGAAATGATCATTTGATGGATCGGTTAAAATTAAAACATCCATTCCATTTAACACATCAGCTGTAATTTCTTTCTCATTAATGTGAACAATTCCACCTTCTTGGCCCACTAATTCGGTTACATACTGCATTTTGTTTGGATATTTTGATTCCGTCACATAAGCATTTGCATGACTACCATCAATTAACACATGGCTTACTTCGCTTGAATCAAACGTCTTTACTTCGATACGCTCTGAATATTGACGTTCAGCTCCATTAACCGTTAATGTAATTACCGCTTCAATAACATTTTTCCCTTTTTTCGTTAATGGGAATGACGCACTTAATGTTGCTGTATCAGATGGTTTAATTGTTGCTAAGGCAGCTGTTGCAATTGGTTCAGAAGATCCATTTACAAAGTATTCAACTTTTGCATTTGTTACTGGAGTTGCCTCATTATTATATACAACTGCATCTACCGTAACTTCGTCTCCCACTAATACTTTTGAAGAGCTTACTGTTACACCTGAAATACCTACGTTTTCTTTTTCTCCAATCCATACTGGAGCTGTAACAGCAATATCTAAGTCATTTTGAGTTACTTTAACATAATAATAAGTTGATGATGCTTCCGGTTCAAATGATAATGTCCACTCTTTCTCTGTTGCATCAACATTTGTAATTTCATGAGCAACACGTCCGCCATCTGTAATTAATTGAATTTTATCGATTGTATCCCCAGCATCTGGATCCATTACTTTAATGTAAACTTCAGCCGAATCTTGTTCAGATAAAATTGACCCCATTGTTGCACCATTTAACTCGTAAGAAATGTGTAAGTTTTCATCTTCTGTTGAATAAACACGGCGCTCACGAATGGCTTCATATAAACTATCTCGTGTTAATTCCTCAGCTTCAATAACTGTACGAGCCGTATTGGCATTTCCCCATAACCCTTTGTGGTTATCTTGGTTATTTGTCGGAGCAACGTGCCATCCTTTATCTAATGCACGAGTATAATATTCATATGATGGGAAGTGTGCACTACTGCGAATTGGTCCATCACCATTTCCAACTTCGATTAATGTAATTAACTCATCAATTTCTTCATCATAGAATCCGAAGTCTACGAAATCACCGAATGTTGTACCTGGGTGATTGAACTGTGAAACTGATTGTGGTTGTGTTTTTAATGTTTCGTAATAGTTACGTAAATTCATTGCAGAATTTGTACGAGTTTCAAATCCTTCTGTATTGAATGTATTCATGTGCCCGTACTTACCAGTACCTGCTGACCATGTCATCTCATAAGCATAAATAGCAGTGAACTTATGATCTTCATTATATTTATCAGCCGCACTTAATCCCGTTTGCCATTTTTCACTCATTGATCCGTCTGCAATATTGGCTTGTGTATCATTATCAAATGAGTTTGAGTGATCTGTTACGGCTAAGAAATCAACCTTGGCATTTTCTCTAGCGTGAGTATACGCATCATCAATTGATCCAGCACCGTCTGATAAATTTGTATGCGAGTGTAATTGTCCGAAGTATAAGTTACGTGCAACATCTGCAACTTTAAATGTCCACTCTTTTTCAGTTTTATTACCTGCATTATCAGCTAATTGTAACTTCACTTTGTAAGTTCCATTTTCTAATGCTTCTTTAACTTGATAAGTTAATTCAGTTTCAGTAATTGTTGCTTTTTCAGTTACTTCTTCATCATTGAAGAATAATTTAATTGAATCTAACTTAATTCCTGAACGATCTGCATATTTTGCTGAAATTTTAGGGGTTTTATTTTTACCTACGTTTGCGTTATCGGCTGGTGAAATGGATGTGATTTCTGGATTTGTCTTATCATCTGATGAAATAGAAATTTTATTTATATCTGTCGTCGCTTTATTTCCTTCGATATCTGACGCTTCTATCTTATACTCAATTCCTTTAGCATCTAAATCTTTCTTTCCAATAATCCCTTGATATACGCCATCATTTAATCCCATTGGAACTGATTTAAATTCATTTTCCCCAACGACACGATAGTATAGTGTTACATCTCCAACTTTACGGTTATCTGTAACATTAGCTTTAATTGTAATATCGTAATCTAAATTTCCTGAATCAACCATATCAACTAATGAAATAACTGGCGCTTCAGTATCTTCTTCTTTTACACCTAATTTTTGTGCATGGAAGCTCATATCATCAAATGAAATATTCATTTGTCCTTTCTCTTCGATATAAATACGAATACGTGTTGCATCTTCAGGAATACGAACTCCGAAGTTTTCATATTTACTACTGAATGAATTAAACATGGCTAAGTTTTTCCACTCATCTTTAAAGTTCGATTGATATTGAACACGTAAAACTGTTGTTCCAGATGCTTGAGAAGAATTTCCTTTAGCAGCAAACTTTAATAGTCCATGTCCAATTAAACGGAATTCATCAGTTTCAATATATTGACCTTGCTTTGCGAATTTTAATGAAGGTCCAGCAATATTTCCACCTGAATACTTATCATCATCGGCTAAATTTGTACTCCAACCTTGTGGTAAGTTTGGAAACTCTTTAAACCCTTCATCAAAAACAGTTACTGGGTATTCTCCAGCTTTTGTTACTTCAATACGTTTTTGTCCAATATACTTTTTACCGTCAATCATTGTTGTTGCTGAAATTTGAGTAATTCCTTCTGCAACAGCATTCATTTTTCCAGCTTGATCCACTGTTAAAACTGAAGGAACAGTTGATTCGAATTTAACATCAGATACAGTTTGGCCTTCTTGATTTGTTACTTGTAATGTTGAGTTCATTCCAACTTCAAGTGTTGATGCTCCTGAGATTACTAATTCTCCATAAGCATCTGCATCTGGTTTTGATTCAGTTGGTGGAGTTATTGTTTCTCCATTTCCTGGTTTTTCTGTATTATCTGGAGTTGTTGTTCCACCATTAGCTGGAGGTGTTACTTCTCCACTATCAGGTACTTCTGGCGTCTCTTCAGTTCCCCCTTCAACAATTGATCCTGTTCCTGTTAATGCAACCCCATCTAATGCAACATTAAAGGCACCTTTTGTTTCTAATAAAATTTTTACCTTTGTCGCTGTTTGAGGTACTTTAACTTCTGTCTTAATAAAGTTTGCTGTATCAAATGTTGTTAATGTATGAATATCTGTCCAAACTCCATTTTCTAATACTTGAACTTTTAAAACAGATTCTACATTTACTTGTGTTGAATAACCTTTTGTATAAAAAGTTAATGTTGCATCACTCTCTAAGTTGAATGATGGTGTTTGTAAATAATATCCTGACTTATTTAACTTTAATGATTTTGATGATGTTACACCACCTGAATAAGGCTTTTTATCAGCTTTTGCTTCCCATCCTTCTGCTAGAGTAGGATAGTTACTGAAATCAACACTTAATAATTCATCATTTTGTTGTTCAGCTTCTGTTTGCATAGCTTGTGCATATGCCTTTGGGTTAGGAATAATGATTCCTGATGTCGCAATACTAAAAGCTAATGTACTATTTAGTAGCTTCTTTAAAAAAGTGGTCCTCATAATACCCTCCATGAATTAATTTCTAGCTGTCATGAAAATGGCCTTTTCATTTTACAACCAATTAAATTATACCAAATAATTTCTATAATTTTATACATTTTTAGATAATAATGTTATTTTTTGTATAAAAATGATATATTAACAAAAAAAGGCACACAAATGCGCCTCTTTTTTCAATTATTTTTTCTTAATGCACATATAAGCTGCAATTAAGACTGTAATTGGAACCGTAATAACAATTCCAATACTTCCAGCAATTCCTTGAATTAACTCTGTTCCAAGTACATCCAGATTTACTAATTGAAGTTCACTAATTGTTGCTGAATAAATTAAAATAACAGTCGATAACGATCCTCCTGCTAACGCTAAAATCAACGTATTCGTCATCGTCCCAATCATATCAGTTCCAACATTCATTCCACTACGAATTAACTCTCTTGTGGTTAATTTTGAGCTAACACTCGCCAGCTCAAACATGGATGAGGAAATTGACATTGCAACGTCCATTACAGCACCTAATGAAGCAATTAAAATCCCTGCTAGTAACAATCCTTTAATTTGAAGTTTACTTGTTTCAGAAACATAAAGTAAAGCTTCAGTATCTTGCATTGTTCCACCTGATAAATGCGCCAAGTCACTAAAAATATAAGCAATTAAGGTTGCAATTAATACTCCTGATAATGTTCCAATAATTGCTGTTATTGATTTTTTATTTAATCCCGCTACTAGCCATAACGTCACAAATGTACTTAAAAAGACGATAATAATGGCAGCTAACACTGGATGCATTCCACCTAACATTAATGGTAACATTAAGAAAATAACACATACACCTGTAAATAATAATGATACCAGTGATTTAATTCCTTTAAATTTTCCAACCCATGCAACTAATGCACAGAAAATAACTGCTAATAACCCTAACACATGATTACGCTTATAACTACTTACAGTCAGATCAAGAATTTCTCCCTCATCTAAATAAGTTCCTACAATAATATTTGTATCTTTTTTTACAATCGTATTGTATAAGCGACTAATATGATTTTTGAATGTGTATTCTTCTCCTTTATATGGTCCATCATCTAATTTAACACGTATCTCCTGTACCCCAACAGTAAACTCTCCCGTATAATTATCAGGCCCTAAATCTTCATTTTGAACCTCTAATACTGTTGCACTATAATACTGAACATCACGATTTAATCGATTCGGTAAATAGCCTCCCTCAAAAATAAAACCTGAAATCCAAATAATAAATCCACAAGAAATCAAAACCAACACAATAGGTAATAACTCTTTACTCCACTTCTTCACTAAAAACTCCTCCTAGTTGTATTTTGTCCTCTAACAACATCCAAAAAAATGGAATGTTATACCTAATAAGTATACAACATTCCATTAATCAACAAAATATGACAACTATCTATTTTTATTAATTTGTGATATAAATACTAATTATTACAATTTATACTAGTGTTAAACTTTAAATGACTAGCAACACATCAGAATAATAAAAAATGGAATGCAAATTGCATTCCATTTCTATTATTTATGTTTTACCCATCCAATGGCAACAGCACCTGGTCCACCATGAACCGCAACAACTAATGAAATTGGATAAATCTTAACTTCGTGATTTGGGTAAACTTCTTGTAATTCAGCTTGGACTGTTTTAGCTCCTTCTTCATTACCAATATGCATAACAACTAATTGATAATCATCCGTTAATTTTGCTTCTTTTCCAATTTCAATTAATCGTTTTAATGACTTTTTAAAGGTACGAATTTTCTCAATTGCTTGTAATGTCCCATCCGGTTGCATTTGACAAATTGGCTTAATTTGCAATAAGCTTCCTAAAGCAGCTTCCACATTTGATAAACGTCCACCTTTACGTAAATTCGTTAAATCATTGATGGCAGCATAGAATTGATTATTTTCACGCATCATTTCTAAATAATCAAGAATTTCTTGTACTGAAGCACCTTCTTGTGCTTTTTTAGCCGCATAGACAGCAAACATCCCTTGTGTATAAGTAACTGTGCGTGAATCAAACACATGAATATGTTCTGGATTAACCATTTCTGCGCATGTTTTAGCTGTTTGATGACTTCCACTTAATTGGCTTGAAATATTGATATGAATAATATCCTCATATCCTTGTGCAAATAATGATTCATATAATTCCATCGTTGACCCTGGTGACGGTTGTGATGTCGTTGGTAATCCACTATAGTTTTCACAACGCTCCATAAATTCTTCTGGTGTCATATCAATAAATTCACGGTAAGACTCTGTTCCAAATACAATTGAAATATAGTTTACATGAATATCTAACGCTTTTAATTCTTCAGCAGGAATACATCCTGTGCTATCAGATACGATCGCTATTTTTGCCATATCCTTTTACCTCCCAAATGATGACTATTAAATGTTATATTGATCCGGCATCCAGCAAGCTCCAACTCCACCACGTCCAAAGTGAATCGCCATAACTGGTCCGATTTCATTTCCTACATGTACCTCAACTTGATCTTTACATGCCTCTTCCATTAACGCTTTTAATTCATTTGCACCTTCAACGGCATTCACATGTGTAATACGAACAATTTGCTTTCCTGATTTTGAAACATCTTCACGTAAACGTTCAACAATCCATTTAAAGACACGCTTTTTTGTACGAACTTTATCAAAGACATCTAATTTACCATCTGATAATCCGATAATCGGCTTAATATTTAATAAATTTCCGATACTTGCTGCTGCTTTTGATAAACGCCCTGTACGTACTAATGTATTTAAATCGTCTACATATAAATACATTGGTCCATGAGTTTTATAGAATTCAACTACTTTAATAAGCTCTTCAACGTCTTTCCCTTCTTCTAAAAGTTGGCATACACGTAAAAGAACATTTTCTACTCCTATCGATGCTGTATTCGTATCAATCACTGTAATACGTCCTTCAGCACCTTCTACCATCGTACTAGCAATACGTGCGGAATTAACTGTACCACTCACATGATTTGTGCAGAATAACCCTAAAATATAATCATAGTCTTGAAGTAATTTTGTATATAATTGAACAAATTCTTCTGGTGCAGGTTGTGATGTTGAATAGGTAGCTCCTTCATCAATCATACGAAATAATTCTTTATTATTAATTTCCTTTTGTTCAGCATATGCTTTATCATTTACGATAACATTTAGATACCCGTAATAAACATCTGGATAACGGTCTAAATCAGCTGCTGTTAAATTTGTAAGACTGTCTGTTACAATAGCGACTTTCATAATCCACCTCATTATTTTATCTATCAATATTATAGCACATCTTTAATTCATCAAAATGCATGACTTCTAAATATCTATCAAAATTAGTTTTAATTTCAAACCTTATTTATATTTTAATGGAAAAAAGAAAAATGTCAACTTATTCACCTAGATTCTGTTAATTATAACTGGTAGATTCTTTTACATCAAACACTTTTACCTCTTCGTCAATCTGAATATCATTTTAAGATTTAAATTCAATCATAATCATCTCTACCTCTTTAGATATGAAGTTTTAGAAAAGATGGTTAATTTTTATGTTATAATTAATTCAAACTAGTTGAGGTGATACATTTGGAACGTTATTTAATGGTTGCACAAGATGGTGAACACGAAATCGTTGTTGATAAGTCACGTTTTATTTGTCATGTCAAACGTGTCTATAATGATCAAGACGCTATGGAATTTATTAAAGAAATAAAAAAAATTCATTGGAATGCTACACATAACTGTTCAGCTTATCAAGTCGGAGATTTCAATGAAATTCAAAAAGCCAATGATGACGGTGAGCCAAGTGGAACAGCCGGTGTCCCGATGCTTGAAGTATTAAGAAAACAAGGCATTAAAAACTGTGTGGTAGTTGTAACGCGCTACTTTGGTGGCATTAAATTAGGTGCTGGTGGTTTAATCCGTACTTATGGAAAAGCCGTCTCTGAAGCGATTAAAGAACTTGGAGTCATTGAACGAAAAACAATGAAAACCATGTTTGTCAATGCAGACTACAACTTACTAGGAACAATACAAAGTCGTTTAGAAGGAACGGACTATTTAATCAGTCAAGTCCACTACACGGATAAAGTGTCAGTTGAAGTCTTAATCGATGTTGATTCAGAAGAGACATTTACCTCTTGGATTATTGATATGACAAATGGTAAAGTCGATGTTGTCCCTGGAGAAACATCATTTAAAGAAGTCCCTTATCATCGTGAAGCATAAGAAAAACCATTATCCACAAAAAAGATGGATAATGGTTTTTTATTGACTATTATTTTTAATGAAGTTTTGATACGCAACAAATCCTTGTTCAATTTTATTAGGAACAGGTTTATAATAAGTTTTATTTTTTAAACGATTCGGTAAATACTGTTGTTTAACATAATGATTAGGATAATCATGTGGAAACTTATATTCGATGCCATGACCTAATTTCTTTGCTCCTCCATAATGCGCATCCTTTAAGTGCTTTGGTATTTCACCAACGTTACCTACCTTTAAGTCGGCTAAGGCTTCATCAATGGCCGAAATTGCTGAATTTGATTTTGGACTATTCGCAAGTAAAATAACGGCTTGCGCAAGTGGAATACGAGCTTCAGGAAAACCGAGTTGCATCGCTGCATCTGTACAACTTTTAACGATAGAAATCGCTTGTGGATAGGCAAGTCCAATATCCTCAGCTGCAATCACTAACAGACGACGACAAATAGAGGTTAAGTCACCGGCTTGAATCAAACGTGCTAAATAATGAATGGCTGCATCTGGATCACTTCCGCGGATTGATTTTTGAAACGCACTTAAAGTGTCATAATGCTGGTCACCAAATCGATCATAAGAAAAGCCCGCTGTCACCGTACATTCACGGGCAACCTCCATGGTTAAAACGAATCTTTCTGTACGACAGTTTGGATAAAGTGCAATTTCTAATGCATTAAGCGCACGACGCAAATCTCCGTTAGCGACATTAGCAATATAATGTAATGCTTCTTCCTCATAAGTCAGTGGATAGAGATAAAACTCTGACTCTACAAGCTCGACTGCACGTTTGAGTCCCTCTACAATCTCTTCTGGTGTCAAAGGCTTAAATTCTAAAATAGTAGACCGACTTAAAATGGCGCTAAAGATAGTAAAATAAGGATTTTCTGTTGTACTCGTAATCAGGGTAATCTGCCCAGTTTCAATATATTTAAGCAACGTCTGCTGTTGCTTCTTATTAAAGTTCTGAATCTCATCTAAATACAAGAAAATACCATTCATTCCTTCTAGCGTATTTAAACTTTGAATAATCTGCTTAATATCTTCCGTCTTTGCATCGGTTGCATTCAACTTATAGATTTTCTTATTTGAAAGACTCGCAATAATATTCGCAATCGTTGTCTTCCCTGTCCCACTCGGTCCATAAAAAATAAGATTGGGGATATGATTAACTTCAATTAATTTTCTTAAAATTTGATTTTCACCAATTAAATGTTGTTGCCCAACAACCTCATCTAACGTTCTCGGACGAATTAAATCAGCTAATGGCTTCATGCATTCTCACCCCTTTATAAATAGCATCGGATATTTATTGTATCACTTAGTTTCATGAAATAAAACTAAACACTTGAATACACATTAGCTCATGTATTCATCACTTCTTGCTTACTCATCATTTCTTTGAAACTATTTTTTAATGTTGGTAAAATCTAATATTTTGTTGATAACCGACGCACTAACTTTCAAAGTTATTAAAAAAGCTTCAGACAAATGTCTGAAGCTTTTTATCTGTCTTAACGACGGCGGATTTTATCGATATGATCAAGCATGATTCCTGTTCCGATAACAACACAATGTAATGGATTGTCTGCTACAAAGACAGGAACATGTAATTCGTCTGCTAATAAACGGTCTAATCCGTGTAATAATGCTCCCCCACCAGTTAACACGATACCTTTGTTCATGATATCAGCTGATAATTCTGGAGGAGTTTGTTCAAGTACATTTTTAGCTGCATGAACAATGATGCGTACTGATTCACGTAATGACTCTTCAACTTCTGTTGATGAAATTGTAATTGTGCGTGGTAACCCTGATACTAAGTCACGTCCACGAACTTGTAATTCTTCTTCGCGACCTTCTGGATAAACAGTTGCAACACTAATTTTAATTTCTTCTGCTGTACGATCCCCAATTAATAATTTATAATTTGTTTTGATATAATCTACAATATCTTGGTCAAAACGGTTACCGGCAATTTTAATTGATGCTGATGTAACAATATCTCCTAATGATAAAACGGCGATATCTGCTGTTCCACCACCAACATCGATAACCATGTTTCCTGATGGTTTAGAAATATCCATTCCAGCCCCTAATGCTGCAATTTTTGGTTCTTCTTCAATGAAAACTTCACGCGCTCCACATTTTTCCGCTGCTTCACGAATTGCATTTTTTTCAACTAATGTAATATTAGTTGGACAGCAAATCATGATACGTGGCTGTGAAAGCATTCCTTTAATATTTAATGAGTTGATAAAATGTTTTAACATCATTTCAGTTGCTGCGATATCAGCAATAACCCCATCTTTCATTGGGCGTACAACTTCAATCTTTCCAGGTGTACGTCCAAGCATTTGACGAGCTTCTTCACCAGCAGCGATCATTCGTCCTGTTTGTGCATCCATTGAAACGACAGATGGTTCCTCTAGAACAATTCCTTTACCTTTTTCATATATTAATACGTTAGCAGTACCTAAGTCAATTCCAATATCTTTAGAAAATAGCATACTTTCCTTCCTCCAAACTAATTTTTCAGTATTAGTATGTCTAAATAATTCATCACTATTTTATATTTTATCACAATTATATAGGTACGACTATATCTTTTCAAAGCGAAAAAATATTTTTCAACAAAAAAAGGCACTAATTTACATTAGTGCTTTTTTATTATTATAAATCACCTAATTTTTTATCAATGACAGTTTCAGGATTTACTTTAACATTATCTTTTAACACTTCAAAGTGGACAACGTTTCCTGAATCCGGTTCAAGTTGTGAAAGTCCTGTTTTACCGATTACATCACCTTGTTCGATTTCAGCTCCCGCTTCAACAGCTACATCATAAACACCTGTATAGACTGTTTTAACACCATTTTGATGTTCGATTGTCACAACTGTTCCTTTTAGAACTTCATCTTTAACAGTAAGAACTTTTCCTGATAAAGCGGCTACAACGCTAACTTCTTCATTATTAGAGTTTTTTAAGCTCACACCTTTAGATTCACGAGTATATACTGTTTCTCCTACTTTGTAGTTGAATAAACTTTTTACTTGGATCGATGTGTCAGCTGTTTGGTCATAATACGATTTAGCTACTACAACATCCTCACCTTCAAGTGGCGATTTAATAACTTCTTGTAATAGAGCAACTGTTTTAGCATCTGTTGTTTTATTGACAGTTGTTGTTCCATCACCATTTGTATAAACAACATCATTATCACCATTTGCTGGATTAGATACTGTTTGATTTCCGTTCATTCCAGTTAACCATAATTGAACGCCTGCAAATGTAGCAGATGCTCCTAGAAGTACAACTAATGCGAAGCTAATTGGATCGATTTTTTTGAATAATTTTTTGTTTTTTAGATTTGACATTCTTTCTTTGAATTTCATATGATCATCACCTCACCGTTATGATGACCACATTTTTCCTATCTTATTCAAAATTAGTAATTTTTTTCAATTATATTAACATTTTGGTAATAATGATTAATGATATCTCGATAGTTTTTCCCCTGTTTCGCTAATTCATTAGCTCCATATTGGCTCATTCCGACTCCATGTCCATACCCATATGTCGTAATAATCACCTTATTGTCATTAAATGTTAGTGAAAAATCCGCTGATCTTAAACCGAGAATTTCTCGAAATTCACGTCCTGAGTAAACTTTATCACCGACTAAAATTTCATTCACATTCTTTCCTTCTGTTTTATTTAAGATCACAAAGCTATCTTTTGTTAAACTTTTATTATTAAATTTATTTCTTAACTCATCTAATGTAAATTCTGTTTGAACTTCATAGTTAGGTGCAGTTTTATCCCATTCACTATTGACGCTTTTTAAATAGGGATACGATGTTGACCAGTAATCTTCTGAATTTTCTGTATAGCCATTACTAATCGAGAAATAAAATGGCTTAATTAATTCATCTTGATATGTAATAATCTCTCCTGCTGTCTCCTGAACAGCTTGTGAAACTTTTCCATAATACTCATCAAATTTATCCTGCCACTTCTCTTTGAGTTGTTCATTGTCTAAGTAAACTTGATGCTTGACCGTATCATGAATAGCATCTTGTGATTCTAATAATTGAATCGTATAAGTTCTAGCCGCTACGGCCTGCGCCTTAAGTGCCTCAAGATCATATAAAGCTGGCATTTCACCTGAAACAACTCCAATTAAATATGTTTCTAAAGGAAGTTCAATGGATTCATTTTTTGCTTCCCTAAAAACAGTCACTATCTGTTCATTCGTCCCCTCTTCTTCTTGATTTTCTTCTTCGTTTTGTTCTTTTGTAATAGCCATAGATTGAGGGGGATTAAAATCCGTTTCTGGACTTTGTGCTTGGTAAATGACTTGAAATGAAAGTGGAATACAAATCAAAGTTACGATAAAGATTACAAATCCTACTGCAATTTTTTTCACGATATCACCTATCTTTTCTAAAAATACATCCTATTCAAAGGTATGCACAAGATAAAGTGATATGACTATTAACTAAAAGATTTGTTTAATTAAAGAAAAGATATCGGTAAAATATCCTAAAAACAGCTTACTAATACTAACTGTTAAAATCATATATAAAAGAATGATTTCCTGACGACCTGTTCCTTTTTTAAAAAGTTGTTCTAATCTTAACGACATTAAAACTTTAAACACAATAGGTAACATTAAAATATACCAAATAATCATGAAATACGCTTGAATATTCATTGTCATCCCTCCTAAAAAATAAAACCTATAAATCATTCATAGGTTTTATTTTACACGGATTTATTTATTATTTGAATAAGTTAAGTAGATTTTCTGAAGCAACTTCTGGTTCTGATCTCCAAGAATAACATTTTCAACAGCTACTCCAATTTCCGTACGAACTTGACTCATAGAGTATTTATCTGTAAAGAAAGCTGGCGTATAGTAATAAGCACCTTCTTGTGCTGGTCATGAAATCTTTGTTGTATCTTTGTTAGATAAAAATAAGAAATAGGTAACATTATAAAATAAGAGGTATTTTTGTTTTTGATACAATAGGTGACAAGACACCTTTGATAACAAATAAGAAAATAATAAGAATTCCTATAAAAAAAGAGGCCATATCGGCCTCTTTTTATTCAGAGATTCTTTTTTCACCAACTCGTATTTGGTTGAGAAGTTTCGCAATTTCCATTTCAGATTTAATTAAATCTTCACGGGTTTTAGCGTTTTGTTTTTGACGTTCACTACGCTCAAGCTCCATTTTAGCACGTGCAACATCAATGTCTTCAGCCATCATTGCATCATTTGATAAAACGTTAATGTGGTTATTTGAAACCTCAAAAATTCCATTATCAACAGCAATGTATGAGCTTTCCCCATTCATATCGATACGTAACTCTCCAACACCTAATGGTGTCATCATTGGAATATGATTGTGTAAAACAGCAAAATCTCCGTCAATCCCACGAGCGAAGACGCGTTCTGCTTCTCCATCGAATACAAGTTTATCTGGTGTTACTACGCGAATAGTCATCACTGACACGGTACCACCTCACACTATTTCATCTTATTAGCTTTTTCGATAGCTTGTTCGATTGTTCCAACTAAGCGGAATGCTTCTTCTGGTAAATCATCATGTTTTCCATCAAGGATTTCTTTGAATGCACGAACTGTTTCAGCAACTGGTACGTAAGCACCTTTTAATCCTGTGAACTGTTCTGCAACGTGGAAACTTTGTGATAAGAATAATTGGATACGACGAGCACGGTGTACTACTTTTTTATCTTCGTCACTTAACTCATCCATACCTAAGATAGCGATGATATCTTGTAATTCACGGTAACGTTGTAACATCATTTGGACACGACGAGCTACATCGTAGTGTTCTTGTCCAACGATATCTGGTGATAACGCACGTGATGTTGATGCTAATGGGTCTACTGCTGGATAGATACCCATTGCCGCAATACGACGCTCTAAGTTTGTTGTTGCATCTAAGTGGGCGAATGTTGTAGCTGGTGCAGGGTCAGTATAGTCATCTGCAGGTACGTATACAGCTTGGATTGATGTGATTGATCCTTGCTTAGTCGAAGTAATACGTTCCTGTAACTGTCCCATCTCAGTTGCTAATGTTGGTTGGTACCCTACCGCTGATGGCATACGTCCTAATAAGGCAGAAACCTCAGAACCTGCTTGAGTGAAACGGAAAATATTATCAATAAATAATAATACGTCTTGTTTCATTTCATCACGGAAGTATTCAGCCATCGTTAAACCTGTTAAGGCAACACGTAAACGTGCACCAGGTGGCTCGTTCATTTGTCCGAATACCATGGCAGTTTTGTTAATTACTCCTGATTCAGTCATTTCATGGTATAAGTCGTTCCCTTCACGAGTACGTTCCCCTACACCGGCGAATACCGAAATCCCACCATGCTCTTGAGCGATGTTGTTGATTAACTCTTGGATTAATACAGTTTTACCTACTCCGGCACCACCGAATAAACCGATCTTACCACCTTTGATATAAGGTGCTAATAAGTCTACGACTTTGATTCCTGTTTCAAGAATTTCAACTGTTGTAGATAATTCATCGAACTTAGGAGCTTCTTTATGAATTCCTTCATGAGGAGCGTCAGCTGATACTGCTCCTTTGTTATCTACTGGTTGACCTAATACGTTAAAAATACGTCCTAAAGTTACCTCTCCTACTGGAACGCTAATTGCGCTTCCTGTATCGACAACTTCTAATCCGCGGACTAACCCATCTGTTGCATCCATTGCGACAGTACGTACAACACCATCACCAAGTTGCACTGCAACTTCCAGTGTTAATGATTTACGTTCCCCACCAACTTCATAATCAACAGTTAAGGCATTGTAAATAGCAGGAAGATGATCTAAGTCAAACTTCACGTCTACTACTGGTCCGATTACGGCTACAATATGACCTGTTGCCATTTATGATGACCTCCTTTTATTCTAAGGCTGAAGCTCCACCAACAATCTCTGTGATTTCTTGCGTAATTGCTGCTTGCCTTGCTCTATTGTAAACTAACTGTAAGTCTTGAATAATTTCTAATGCATTATCTGTTGCATTTTGCATCGCATTCATACGAGATGCATGTTCTGAAAGCTTAGCTGTAATTGCTACCCCATAAATTGTACCTTCTAAGTATTTAGGTAAAATAGCATTAATTACATCTTCCTCTTTAGGTTCAAATGAATACTGAGCCGTTGCCTTTTCAGCTTTCTTTGGTACTAAAGGTAAAATTTGTTTTGTAGTCGGTTCTTGAGCGATTTTAGAGATATAGTTATTATAAATAATAACTACTTCACTTAAAGCACCATCCATATAATCACCGATTACTTTATCAACAACAGGTTTAATGTCTTGATATATGATGTCATCTGGAACAAAAACAAATTCATTTTCAATCGTTAAATCAGCACGTTTTGCATAATCAAATCCTTTACTACCGATCATATAAATTTTATATTGATCTTTCGCTAGAGAGTTAACTTCATGCTGTAATAACTTTAAAACATTTCCGTTATAGCCACCTGCTAAACCACGATCAGATGTGATAACTAAGTATCCTGTACATTTTGATTCGCGTTTTGATTTGAAGAATGGATGGTGTCCCATACTAGATGTACTAGAAATGTTACGAACCATATCTTCAAGTGTTTGCATATAATGGTGATAGTTTTTAGTTTTAGCTTCAGATTTTGTTAATTTTGCAGCTGAAACCATTTGCATGGCTTTTGTAATTTGACTCGTACTTTGAGTCGAAGTAATTTTATCTTTAATGTCGCGCATTGACTGAGCCATACTTGTTCACCGCCCTTCTATTAGTTAAAAACGGCTTTAAAGCTCTCAAGTGCTTCGTTTAATAAGTCAGTGTCTGGTAAATCTTTTGTATCACGAATGTGAGATAAGATTTGTGGACGTTCATTTTCTAAGAATGTATATAATTCTTTTTCAAAACGACTAATATCAGATAATTCAATACTATCTAAGAATCCGTTAACTAAAGCATAAAGGATACATACTTGTTTCTCAACAGCGATTGGTTGATGAACACCTTGTTTTAATACTTCGATTGTACGTTCCCCACGAGCAAGTTTAGCACGAGTTGCTTCATCTAAATCAGATCCGAATTGAGCGAATGCTTGTAACTCGTAGTAAGAAGCTAAATCAAGACGTAATGTCCCCGCAACTTTTTTCATTGCTTTGATTTGAGCAGATCCCCCTACACGTGATACTGATAATCCGGCGTCAACTGCTGGACGGATACCAGAGTGGAAGTAATCTGATTTTAAGAAGATTTGTCCATCTGTGATTGAAATTACGTTTGTTGCAACGTATGCAGATAAGTCACCTGCTTGAGTTTCAATGAATGGTAATGCAGTAATCGATCCTGCTCCTAATTCATCGTTTAACTTCGCTGCACGCTCTAATAAGCGTGAATGTAAGTAGAATACATCCCCTGGATATGCTTCACGACCTGGTGGGCGGCGTAATAATAATGATAATTCACGGTAAGCAGCTGCTTGTTTTGATAAATCATCATAGACAATTAATACGTGTTTTCCTTGGTACATGAATTCCTCTGCCATTGTTACACCTGAATATGGGGCAATATATAACATTGGAGATGGAGAAGATGCTGCTGCAGATACAACGATTGTATAATCCATCGCATCATGTTTCTTTAACGTTTCAACTACTGAGTTAACAGTAGATTCTTTTTGTCCAATTGCAACGTAAATACAGATAACATCTTTACCTTTTTGGTTTAAGATTGTATCAACGGCGATTGCAGTTTTACCTGTTTGACGGTCACCGATAATTAACTCACGTTGACCACGTCCGATTGGTACTAAAGCATCAATCGCTTTGATACCTGTTTGTAATGGTTCATGTACAGATTTACGAGCCATTACTCCTGTTGCTTTTACTTCTGTTGGACGGAATTTATCTGTTTCGATTGGTCCTAAACCATCGATTGGATTTCCTAAGGCATCAACAACACGTCCAATTAAAGCGTCCCCAACTGGAACTGACATGATGCGTCCTGTACGTTTAACTTCGTCACCTTCACTGATTGAACGGTACTCACCTAAGATGATAACCCCAACGTTATCTTCTTCAAGGTTTTGTGCCATCCCTACAGCACCTGAGGCGAATTCAATAATTTCACCAGACATAACATTTTGAAGTCCGTGAACACGAGCGATTCCGTCCCCAACTGTTAAAACTGTCCCAGTTTCAGTTACATCTAATACTTGCTCATAGTTTTTAATTTGATCGCGCAAAATTGCACTAATTTCTTCTGGTCTGATGGCCACCAATGCTCACCTCTATTCTATTTTAACTCAACATTTAATAAGTTATTTTTTAAGTTCTTTAATTGTAATTTGATTGAGTTATCATATACAACATTACCTAAATTAACTTTATATCCACCTAATAATGATGGATCAATTTCAACATTAAGTTTAACTTTTTGATTTAACTTTTTCGTGAATGCATACGTTAACTCTGTTAACTGACCTTCACTTAAAGCAACTGCGCTATATACAGTTCCTTCAAGAATGCCAAAATGTTGATTCACTAATTCGTTATAAGCAATCATAATTTCAGTTAATAAATTAATACGATCTTTATCAATTAAAACCATTAAAAAATTAACTAAAATTTGTGATGCATCTTTAGAGAAAATTGTTTTAATTAACTCTTTTTTATCATTTTTATCTAATTTAGGAAGCGTTAAAATCTCCATAAATTGTGGCTGCTCTTTCATAACAGAGCGAATAACATTGAAATCATTTTTAATGTCTTCTAAAACATTTGACTCAAGCGCTGCATCAAATAATGCTTGAGCATAAGTAGAAGCGATTTTACTCATGGCTTCCACCTACTTTAGCAATGAATTGATCAAATAATTCGTTATGAACATTAGCATCGATTTCTTTTTCAATCATTTTCTCAGCTGAAGATACAGCTAATTCTACGATATCTGAACGAATTTGAGCATAAACTGCTTTGCGTTCTTGCTCAATATCTGCTGCTGCTTTAGATAATTTTTGTTGAGCTTCTTTACGAGCATTAGACACGATTTCATCATGCATATGTTGTGCTTGTTTTTTAGAGTTTTCAACAATCTCACGTGCTTCGTCGCGTGCAACTTGCACTTGTGCTTCAGCAGACTGTTTTAAAGCCATCGCATCAGCTTTTAACATTTCTGCATGGTTAATCTCTTGAGAAACTAATTCTTGACGCTTACGTAAGAATTCTTTCATAGGAGCCCATGCAAAACGTTTAATCACTAAGAATAAGACTAAAGTCGATAAAATTTGTAACGTAAAATTGACTAAGTCTGGCATGATATAGATTTGCAAGTAGGTTGCCCCCTTTCTTATCTGTCTTTAATATAACTACGTATAATAACTGCTTACAGTACTACGAATTATAATGAGCTAACAAGTGGGTTGATGAATAATAAGATGATGGCAACTACGAATCCGTAGATCGCTGATGTTTCGGCGATCGCTTGCCCTAAGATCATCATTTGCATTACGTCACCTTTTGCTTCTGGTTGACGACCTACTGCTGCTGCAGCTTGACCAGCCGCGTTACCTTGCCCGATCCCTGTACCGATACCTGAACATACCGCTAATCCAGCACCAACTGCTGACATACCTAATACGAATGCTTCACTTGAAATTGAAGATGCAACTGTTTGTAAAAACATAATTTAATTCCTCCTGATTTAACATTTATTTTCCTTAGTTTTTTGTTGTTAACTACTCCATTGCTCCTTGAGACCAAATCATAGTTAACATGATGAAGATTAATGTTTGGATAACACCAGAGAAGATATCGAAATATCCATGTAAAGCCGGTGCGATCAATGGCGAGAACCATCCAAGCGCTTGATAAATAAGCGACATAATGATACCACCACTTAAAATATTACCGAATAAACGGAAAGATAACGAGATTGGTTTCGCAAGCTCTCCGGTAATATTTAAAGGTAATAAGAATGGGAAGTCTCCAAGGTACGTATCGTATAAGTACCCTCCGATTCCTTTTGCTTTAATCCCTGATCCGATCATGACAACAATCGTAATAACCGCTAAGGCTAATGTAACGTTGTAATCAGATGTTGGTGCACTTAATCCTAGTAACCCTAATAAGTTGGCACAGATTAAATATGCTGTTAATGTCCCAATGAATGGTGCAAAATTTAAGTGCTTAACACCCATTGTTTGCTCAACTAATCCTTCAATACCTGTCACTAAAATCTCTAGGAACAAGACAATACCTTTTGATGGTTTAGATGGATCAGCCTTTTTAACGGCATTCCCACAAATAATAAAGAACACACATAGCACAAGAACTAAAACAACCGAGTTAAACACCGTTGGATTAACAATTGTGTTTCCCTCTTTATCTCCTATGAAGATATTCATCAGTAGTGGACTCATTCTTAACCTCCTTTCTTAGAGATTCCTTTGCTGAAGGTGACTCCATATTTTCTTGTTAATCCGATTATGATAATCGGTGGCTAAAATAGATCGAATCATACGTTCTAATTAGCTATATATATTCAACGACGATTACTTTTTGTTTTTTCCATAACCAAACGTAAAGAAACCATCAGTTTGAATCGCAAATCTTACCATCGAAATACCGATGAAGGCTGCAACGAATGCTGGTGTTCCTAATAAAAGAACTGTTGCAACAAGAGCTCCGGCATAAATCACTAAACGAAGCAATAAGTTTGTCTTCATCGTTGATTTAGCACCTTTTTCTTGTTGTTCAAGAGCATTCTTTGTTCCGATAACAATAAGTCGGAAGTTAATTAAATTTACTACAACTCCTAACCAATATCCAATTAAAACATTAACTATTGGTAATTTGAATACCATTGTAATCACGGCAATAAAAAACGTAAATACTAATGCTAACTGAATTACTCGTTTAGGAATGACACGAATTGGATCATTTTGTAATTGACTCAAGACTTATCCCTCTTATCTATTTTAATTATTAACAGATAGACACTTTTAATGCCACTAAAAACTCCGATAAATACAAATAACAGTAAAAATAACGGAGATGTGTTTAACCATTGATCGAGATACTTTCCAATAAATAATCCAACAAATATATTGGCAATCATGGTGATCCCTATTTGAGAAAGAAGTGACATCCACTTCATGGCTTTAACAACTTTATGTGGCTGACTCATTATTTTGTTCCAAAGATACGGTCACCAGCATCTCCTAAACCTGGAACGATATAACCTTTTTCATTTAATTTTTCATCTAATGATGCTAAGTAAACTGTTACATCGGGATGAGCTTCATTAATTGCTTTAACTCCTTCAGGAGCTCCTACTAAGCAAACTAGCTTAATATTTTTAGCGCCACGTTGTTTAATTGAATTGATAGCAGCAATAGCAGATCCCCCTGTTGCTAACATCGGGTCAACGATAAAAATATCACGTTGATCTAATTCTTCTGGGAACTTAGCAAAGTATTCAACAGGTTGTAATGTTTCCTCATCACGGAAGATTCCAATGTGTCCAATACGAGCTGAAGGAATCATTTGTAAGATACCATCAACCATTCCTAATCCTGCACGTAAAATTGGAACAACAACCATTTTCTTACCTGCAATTACATTTGCTTTTGTTTTAGCAACTGGTGTTTCAATTTCGATTTGTTCTAATGGTAAATCGCGTGTAATTTCATACACCATTAATCCACCAATCTCATTAATCATTTGACGAAATTGCGTCGTAGATGTATCTTTCTGACGAATTTGTGTCAACTTATGCTGAATTAATGGATGATCTAAAATATTAACTTTAACCACATCGGTCACCTCATACACCTTATATTTTTATATAATTCAATTAGTAATTCTACAACTTTTTTACTTTCATTTCAATGTATACTCCGCAGAAAAAATACCAAGAACTTCAAGAGTCTAAAAATAAAAACATCACTTTTATTTTCACACACTTTAATTATTTACTTTTTTCAAGTATCTATGAAATAAAAAAGAAATCCTAAGCACAGGATCCCTTAAGCGTTTTCATACTTCGAGATTTTTTCGATACGAGCAGTGTGGTGTGCCCCCATAAACTCAGTCGTTAACCAAACTGATACAATCTCACGTGCTAATCCTGGACCAATGACACGTCCACCCATAGCTAAAACATTTGAATCATTATGCTCTCTTGTTGCTTTTGCAGAGAATAAGTCATGAACTAATGCACAACGAATCCCTTTTACTTTGTTGGCAGCAATACTAATTCCAATTCCAGTTCCACAGATTAAAATACCGCGATCAAATTGCCCCGCGGCTACAGACTCTGATACTTTAAATGCATAATCTGGATAATCAACTGCACAACTATCATAACTTCCGAAATCTTCGAATTCAACATTCATGTCTTTGAGTAAACCTAAGATTTCTTGTTTTAATTCAAATCCACCATGGTCACATGCAATAGCTACTTTCATGAATAACGCTCCTTTTATTCTGTAAAATAATTCTATCTTTTTTATTATAACATATTTTTTTCTAAACTTTTGCATTAAAGGTGTAAAAAAAATCCTATGTAAGTTCTCATCTATTAACTTTACTCCAAATTTTAAATAAAAAAAGAACTAATTATCGGTAATTAAAACCAATTTTAGTTCTCCTTTATATAAAACAATCTATATTTTACCAAAATTTATTGTCTACTATTAAAATTTGATACTCATCAGTTGAACATCCTCTAATTTTAATAACTCCGGAATATTTAGATTGGATGTTTTCTTCATTTCCACAAATCCTAGCAATCCAAATAATTGACGCGCATATGGATGAGAAGTGATAGCGACTAATTGATTAATCTCTTTTTCTTTAGCTGATCGATACAATTCAAAAAACATATTCACCAATAAATCTGGAACAATGTTTTGATCATAAATAAAATAACGAATAATCCCAACTTGATCAAAAGCCTCAAATGAAACCATTCCTGATACTTTATCAAACTGTTTAATGAGGATGGATTGCTCAATAATCTGTGGATTAACTGTTTCAAGTGTCGTCACTTTCTTCATAAATTCTAGAACAAGGTCATAATCAGTTGCTTCATAACGTTTTACTTCTTTATCAGTCATCATAAAAATCCCCCTTCAACGTCATGTATATGTTAAAGGGGAATAAAATATGCTGATAAGATTTTAAAATAAAAGGACGGAAAGGAGGATGGTGATGACTAATTAATACTCATCCTCATATAAATACCAATTTGCTTTTGTTGAATCATCTGATATTACATAAGCTTCTGTTTCTTTTGTACCAAACAAAGTATCTACAACTTCACCAATATACGATTTGAATTTTTTTTCTTGGAACGCTTCTTGTGTACTTTCCATTGCATTATATTGTGCGTTCCACTCACTTGAATCTTCTGATTCATTAGATGTTGCACTTGGGCCTAAACAAAGATCTGGATTCATAAAGCACCACCAGTTATTCCCCATTCCTTCACCAATTGTGATAACTAAGCTCTCATAATATCCCGCTTCATATGTTTCACCATTGTATTGTTTTTCTGGGAATAAATGCGCCCCATAGCTCACTTCAAAACCTGTCTCATAATTAATCGTATCTAAGACATGTGCGACTGTATCTTCAATGTCACCGATATTTTGCATAATAAATTCACGAGTTGAATTAATCGTTTCAAAAGCAGATTTATTAGCTGCTAAATATTCATCAATTGCATAACGAACCATTTTCTTAGCTTGTTGATCTTCATATTTATTTGAATTTGGAATAATACGAATACGAATGGCTGTATCATTCACAATGACTTGTGCATTATCTGATTGAGGTTCTGCTTTCCCAATTTGATAAACTGTTACCATCATAATTAATGTTAATACTACGATAATTGTTGATTTCTGATTCATTCTAAACACCATCCCTTTCACCTGATACCTCATTATGGACAGTTTTCAAAAAATTATACGTAGTATTCCTCAAAAATTATTTTTTATGCAAAACTTTTTGAATTTCTTCTAATGAAATGGCTCCTTCTCGTAAAATTTTAAATTCACTCGTCGTGCAATCTAAAATAGTTGAGGGAATTTGTGCTTTCGTTTCTCCATCATCAAAGACATAATCCACACGATGAATAACTGGATTATCCACCTCTACCCTTGTTGGGCTTACTTCACCTGAAACATTGGCACTCGTTGTTGCCAATGGACCTAATTCACTTAATAACTTTAAAGCTAATGGATGATCAGGAATTCTAACTCCAATTGTCTGTTTTCCACGCGTAATCTCATTAGGTAAAGGCATATAACAATTTAAGATTAACGTTAATCCTCCAGGTAAAAACGCATCAATCAACTTTTTAACTTCTACTGATAATGGACCTACAATTTTCTCTAACTGGTCTTCATTTGCGCATAAAACAATTAAAGACTTTTCTGTTGGACGATTTTTAATTTCAAAAATTTTATCTAAAGCATTGGGTGAATGAATACTAGCTCCTATTCCATAGACTGTATCCGTTGGAAAAACAATCACATCTTCTTGGGTAATCATCGCTAACGCTTCACTTAATTGATGACTTTGATAAATCATGCATTTACAAATCCTTTCTATAAAAAGAAGGATGTCATAGGACATCCCCTTTTTCTTATCCTTCCCTAAAAGGAAATTAATTTTTTATATAGAAACCAAAATGTATTTCACATTTCTAGGCTAAATCTTAGTTATTAATGATAATAGTCATGCGGTCTTTCCCATTTAAGTCTTTTAATGTTTCAAACTTAGAATTAGGAAAATGTTGCTTCACTAATTCCGCCATTGCTTCTTTATGGTTATATGCATGTTCAAATGCAATAATATTTTTCTCATTTACAACTTTATGAGCATCTTTTAAAATTTGACGATAGAATTTTAATCCATCTTCTCCACCAAATAACGCTAAGTGTGGTTCATTATCTTTAACAAGTGGATCCACATCTTCAGTTAATGGAATGTATGGAGGATTTGATACTAGAATATCAAACTTTAATCCGCGTTCAATTAACGGTTGTAACATATCTCCTTGATAGAATGTTACATTTGCTCCTAAATTAGAAGCATTTTGTTTCGCAACTTCTAAAGCGGCCTCTGATAATTCAGTCACCGTTACTTCCATATTCGGTTCTTCAACTGCTAAAGTAACACCAATCGCTCCACTTCCTGTTCCTACATCGACGACCTTAACAGGAGCACCATCAAATACATCATCATAAGTTGATAAAACATTAGCCACTAATTCTTCCGTTTCAAAGCGTGGGATTAAGACATCATCATTGACAATAAATTTATGTCCAAAGAATGTTTCGTATCCCATAATGTGTTGAACAGGAATATTTTGTTCAACATATGTTTTAACACAGCGCTCAAATTCTTCAACTTGTTCCACTGGCACTTGCATATTCATATCGGCTAAAATCTCATAACTTTCTTTCCCAGTTACATGCATTAATAATAATTTAACAGCCGAATCTTCTTTTCCATTTTCAAGGGCGTAATCTTCAGCCCATTTTAACAATTCACGCATTGTTTTCATCTTTATCACCGTCTTCTTAAAATCAACCATCATTTTACTCTAAAATGCTAAAACATGCAAATAAAATTTTTTACAACTTATCTTGGATTATTAGATATGAAAGCATACACTCACTCTGAAGAATATGAATCCTAATGATATAACTCTCTCCTATAATAAAGATGCACCTTCATTCTATTATGGAAGATATCCAATCTTTCATGGAACCATTTAGGATATGATACATATATTAGAATTAGATGTAGCAAGGAAATCAGTAGTTAAGTGTAAAATTCACACCACTATTTTGTTCATACGACTTTTATAATAAATAATCTTAACTTTTTTACATAAATTACGTTTAAAATTCATAGTACTGGTTCATAATATAATTGTCCGTAAGACGAGAACTTACGGGCATACTCTTCCCCCCCATATAAAACTTTATTTCATTACTCATTTCTCTCCCCAATTTTTAAAGTTTTATTTTTCATACTCTCTCCTTATAATTCTCTCCCAAAGTATTTAATACTTTACTCCCTCGATTATGGTAAAGACTTTTTCTGAGCCTACTCTCACCCCCCCAAGAGAGACTCGAGGGAAGATGACAATTCAATCCCCCCATTGAATTGTCATCACAATTAAGACTGTAAAGGTTCCCCCCCTTTACAGTTTCTCCTAATTTTTAAAAAAGCGCCCCTCCCCCGGGCGCTTTTTTCTATTTCTAGACTTATATAAATAAATTTTAAGATAATCATAAAGTAGAGAATAAATAAAAAATCTAACTTCATTTTGAAGTTAGATTTTTTATTTAATATCATTAGTCTTGAGCGGCTAATTTACGTTTTTGTTCTTCTGTAATTAAAGCTTCAACAACTGGCTCTAATTTACCTTCCATAACGCGGTCTAACTGTTGGATAGTGAATCCAATACGGTGGTCAGTGACACGGTTTTGTGGATAGTTGTAAGTACGGATTTTTTCAGAGCGTTCACCTGTTCCGATTTTAGAACGACGTTCTTCACCTTCAGCCTCTAAACGCTCTTGTAAGATTGAATCATAGATACGAGCCTTTAATACTTTTAAGGCATTGGCTTTATTTTCGTGTTGTGATTTTCCGTCCTGACATGATACAACGATTCCAGTTGGAACGTGAGTTAAACGTACCGCTGATTTAGTTGTATTTACTGACTGTCCTCCAGGTCCTGATGAACAGAAAGTATCAACACGGATATCATTCATACTTACTTCGATATCTACATCTTCAGCCTCTGGCATAACTAAAACAGTTGCTGTTGATGTGTGGATACGTCCTTGAGATTCAGTGGCAGGGACACGCTGTACACGGTGTGCTCCTGATTCATATTTCATGTGAGAGTATACACTTTCACCTGAGATCATGAACTCAACTTGTGACATCCCTCCAGATTCAGAGTAGTCAACGTTCATGACTTGAATTTTCCATCCTTTTACCTCAGCATATTTTGTATACATACGGTATAAGTCTGATGCGAAGATATTTGCTTCATCTCCACCCGCAGCTCCACGGATCTCAACGATTACGTTTTTCTCATCGTTGGGATCTTTAGGAATTAATAAGATTTCTAAACGCTCTTCTAATTGTGGAAGGCGTGGTTTTAACTCTTCTAATTCCATTTCGGCCATTTCACTAATTTCTGGATCAGAGTCTTTTGCCATTTCTTTTAAATCTTCAATTGAAGCTGCAATTTCTTTATATTCAGTATACACATTAACTGTCTCTTCAAGACCACGTTGTTCTTTTGATAATTCAGTTAATTTTTTAATATCAGTAACGATTGCAGGATCAGCCATCATTTCGTTAATTTTTTCATAACGCTCTAAGATTGCCTCTAAACGTTCAAACATAGTCGAATCCTCCTCTAATTGTTCATTCCTAATTATAATATAAGTCAAACGTATCGTCAAAATGTGTTTTATGTAAAACGCATCTTAAACTTAGATGTTTTTTACTAGACGTCTGGGATGTGAGCTGACTCTGGAACATTAACCAGATTTTCGAATCGGCTGATTTCTTTTCTAAAGGCTAACTTAACTGTCCCGACAGCCCCACTACGGTGCTTCGCGAAAATAACTTCAACGATATTATCGTTTAATTCCGGATCCTTTTTATAGTAATCTTCACGATATAAGAAAGTAACGATATCGGCATCCTGCTCGATACTTCCTGATTCACGTAAGTCTGACATCATTGGTCGCTTATCTTCACGATTTTCCACCTGACGTGATAACTGCGATAAAGCAATAACCGGGATTTTCAACTCACGTGCCATCTCTTTTAACATACGTGAAATTTCAGAGACTTCTTGTTGACGATTCCCACCGTTAGCCTTGCTACCAGAAAGTAACTGTAAGTAGTCGATCATTACTAATCCAAGACCTTTTTGTTGATGAAGTTGTCGACATTTTGCTCGCAATTCTCCAACACGAATACCAGGTGTATCATCGATATAAATGCCTAAATTACTTAATACATCGGTGGCAATTTTCAATGAACGCCAATCCGCCCCTTCTAAATTCCCAGTTTTTAAACGATGCGCTTCAATTCGTCCTTCGGCACTAACTAAACGGGATACGAGCTGATCGGCCCCCATCTCTAAGCTGAAAATGGCAACATTCACATGATTTAGCTTGGCCACGTTTTGCGCAATATTTAAGGCAAATGCGGTTTTCCCCATCGCAGGACGGGCAGCAACGATAATTAAGTCGTTATTTTGAAGACCCGAAGTCATATTATCAAGTGCGGTAAATCCAGTTGTTAATCCAGTTACTTCACCTGTTGATTGAGATAAACGCTCAACGTTTTTAATAAAGTCAATGATGACATTATCGATTTGTTTAAAATCAGACCCTTGATTTAATCGAGCTAAGCCTGAGAATTGTTGCTCAGCCGTATCAATTAAATCTTGAGTTGATGTCTCTGGATCATATCCTTGCTCAATTAGACTTTGAGCACGATTAATGATTAAACGTGAAATTGATTTTTCTAAAACAATCTCGACATAATGCTCTGTATGTGCTGTCGTTGCGACACTTTCGTAAATCGTTAAGATGTACTCCACACCACCAATTTCAGCAATACGTTTATGATCTTGAAGATACGCTGTAACTGTTGTCACATCGACCCCAATATTTTGGTCCAATAGGATCAGCATCGTTTCATAAATAATGCGATGACGATGATGATAAAAATCATCTGGCTGTAATTTGAGTTTGACATCCTCACACACCTTTTCATCGAGCAACATGGCCCCAAGAATAGCTTGTTCAGCATCGGTGCTATGAGGCATCTGACGATTTGGCGATTCTAACATGGGATACCCAACTTTCTAACGTTAATCTATCATAACCTCTTATTTTTCTTTGATTTGAACTGAAATAGTTGCGACTACTTCTGGATGTAAATGAATTGGAACACGTGCCATTCCTAATCCACGGATTGGTTCTTCTAAATCCATTTTACGTTTATCTAATTTGATTCCGAATTGTTTTTGGAACTCTTCAGCAATTGCTTTTGTGCTAACTGAACCAAACACACGCCCGTTATCTCCTGATTTTACTTTAACAATCACTGTTTTTTGTTCTAAATCAGCTTTTAACTTTTTGGCTTCTTCTAAGCGTAACTCGGCTTGTTTTTCTTCTTCCGCTTGTTGAGCTTTTAATTTATTCATATTTCCTGGCGTTGCATCCATCGCTTTATTTTGTTTAATTAGGAAGTTCGCAAAACCATTTGGAAAATCTTTAACTTCACCTTTTTTACCTTTACCTTTAACATCTTCTAACATAATTACTTTCATTTAGACTCACCACTTTCTTCTAACTCTTTAACAATAACTTCTTTTAATTGTAAAACAGCATCTTGTGTACTGCTACTACGCATTTGTGTTGCTGCATTATTTAAATGCCCACCACCACCCAGTTGTTCCATTAACACTTGAACATTCACATCACCTAGTGAACGAGCACTAATTCCAATGTACTGCTCATCAATACGTGAGATTACGAATGAAGCCTTAATATTTTGAACATTTAACAACTCGTCGGCTGTTTGAGCAATTTGAACTTTTTCAAGCACCATCTCATCATCTGCACAAGCAATAATAAACTCATCTTTAAAGATTTCTGCTCGTTCAATGAGATGTGCCTTACTATAATAATTCTCAAGCGGCGTTCGGAGCAATTGCTGAACTAACTTCTCTTCCGCTCCTTTTTGTTTTAAAATAGCGGCCGTTTCATACGTTCGTCGTCCCGTATGATACGAGAATCGACGCGTATCAACAATAATTCCCGCTAACATAATCGAAGCTTCTAATGGCGTCATTTTAATTTTCTGTGAATAGTAATCGAACATATCCACAACTAATTCGACCGTTGATGAGGCATAAGGCTCCGCAAACGAAAGCACCGAATCAATCACATCAACGCCTCGTCGATGATGATCAAAGACAGCGACTTTCTTAGCACGCGGTAAAAGTGCTGGCTCTATCACCATTTTTGGATCCTGCGTATCCGCAACTACTAGTAACGTATTTTTGGTCATTAATTCAATCGCTGCTTCACTTGAAATGAAATACTTTTTCAACTTTTCATCTTTTAAAATTTCATCAACAAAATTTTTAGCTGTTTTATCTAGCTCCTCCTGCTTTAAAACAATGTAAGCTTCTTTCTTTGAAGCAATTCCCATTCGTAATAATCCGATACTGGCTCCAATCGCATCCACATCCGGATAACGATGTCCCATAATAATGACACGTTCACTATCACGAACTAAACGCTCATAAGCTTGTGCATTCACACGCGCACGAACACGATTACGTTTCTCAACTGGATTTGTTTTTCCACCGTAGAATAAAAACTTATCATCACTTGCGATTTTAATCGCTACTTGATCCCCCCCACGGCTTAGTGCTAAATCTAACATATAATTCGCACGTTGTCCAAGTTCAGAAAAACTATCGTATCCAGTTGCTAACCCGATACTAATCGTTAACATAATATCTTTTTCTTTAGCTGCTTCGCGAACCTTATCAATAATCGTAAATTTCGTCTCGCGAAGTTGCTGTAACACCTCGTACGGCATCATTAAAACAAAACGGTCACTAGCTGTCGTTCGAATATAGATTTTATGCTGATCGGCCCACTGCATAATAATCGAAATGATTTTTCCATAGAATTCACTTTTTTCTTGTTCATTTAAATTATGAAAGACCTCGTCATAATTATCCATCACAAGAACTCCAACAACGGGCTGTTCATTGACATATTTTCGTGATAACTCTGTATACTCTGTATAATCTGTAAAATACATCAATCGTTCATCTTTCATATGTAACACTTGATACGTCTGTTGATTAACAGTTATCTTAAATGATTCCTCATCACCAAGCGATCGATTATAGAGTTGTTCACTTAAATCCTTTAACACCTTATCATGTAAATCTTGATTAAAAACGCGCTTTAAATACCCATTAAACCAAACAATTTCATAAGCTTCATCATAAAGTAAAATCCCCATCGGTAATTGATTAAACGCTGTTTCCCCTGCATGCTTGACACGATACGAAATCGATTCAATCTTCTTTAGCGTATCCGCTTTATAGTGAAAATAAGCATTCACACGATAGATAGCATCTCCTACAAAATATAAGAAGATGATTAGAGAGATCACATCAGATTGATAATAAGCATAAATTCCAGTCACTACTAAAGAAACAATAGAAATCACCAGATATCCAAGATGATCTTGATATTCTTCTAACCATTTCCTAATCTTTTTCACCATTACCACCTACCTTTCATTATGATTTTTTAACAGCAAATCGCTCACGGTAATCGAACAACGCATCCATCACCCCGAGCACCGAAATAAACATTGAGAAGCTAGACATTAAAGCAAAAATAATAATAAAAGTTCCAAATCCTCTCTTATTACGAGATCTAAAATAAGACATTGCCACCACAATCCCCTGTAATAAGAACAACGTGTTTAAAAGCATAATGACATTCATCAATACAACATTTACTGCATGATTTGGAATAAATACAATCGCCACTTGACTAATTAATAAAGTCACTGCTAATTTCGCACCTAATTGGAAACGGTTAACATTTCCACGTTTAGTAACTTCATAATTCATACGTTTAAGAACGTTAGTTGCAACCGTATCACTTAAAAACGCTGAAGCTAATCCCATTAAGATAAGAATCGTTGGTAATAACGTCGTCATCATTGTACTAACCATATTTTGAACTGGTAACAGCATCTCAGCATTATTCGCTGGTAAAAAAGCTGACATAGCTTCAAGCATCCCATTCATTTCATCCGCCATTTGTGCCATGGATTCTTGGAGATTTAATCCTGTAACCACATAAGTTAAAATTGGAAACGAAATGACTGATACAATTGCTGCATTTAAAAGACGTTGCCAATACGGCCATTTCTTTATAATCCCAATACCAATCAGAGCACCCATCAACCCATAATTCAAGGTTGTAACTAGTCCATAAACTGAGCCAAATAAAAATGTTCCAATAAAGCACCCAATCAATAACCATAACACATCTCGAACTCGATTTGTCGTGACTGAATAAACAATGAGTGGAATAGGTAATAAAATCGACATGATTGTCGGCAAAACTCCAATATTATATAAAACAAAAAAGACCATATAAATGGCTAGCATAATTGCCGCGTTAACAAGCGACTTCGTCTTCATCTAAAAGACCCCCTTCATAAATGCCAATTAACGTCTCTATTATACCACAATTTGAGCTGAATATATATTCACTTATATAGGGGCACAGCCACATTTTCATTTTAAATGGACGTCTATAAAAATTTTTATCTTTTTCTAGCAACTATTCCTTTTGCTCATTCAAAAAAGATTCATCTGAATAAACTATTATTGAAATGAGGGTTCGATAAACAAATCTTCATTTCACCTGTTAGATTCTAAACTAAAAATCAAATCCAAACCAACATACACAATATAATCTAACAGTTTCTTGATCAGACCATTAACTAATCCCACAATAATATAACAAATCCTCCATCTTATTGTTTTCTGTCATCATTCCTTTATCACATAACTTATTTCATAAAACATCATCAAATTAACATTCCTCCATTCATAACTTCATCATCACTCATTTATCTCATCTATCACCTTTAACATTCATACGTTTGATCAAGACATCTGAATATTTGAAACTTAATACACTCTTCTTATTATAGCCCATTCACTGCTACACTAAACAACACACCTTCCGAGCAAAATGAACTTCACTCATCATTATAACACCACACTACTTGTTTACGTCAGCTTTTAACCACTACTCATTCACACAATCCAGCCACACCTATACTAATACATCAACCTTTAAACTAATACCACCATCCACTATCACAATACATTTATACTCATCCTTCCCCCACACTCCATACATTCAAACGACAATCCCTACTAATTAGTCAGTTTTATATCCACCACATCTTATACTAAAAAATAAACTTATCCCTAATAGTACATTTAGCCACATCCTTACTTCAAACTTGTAAATTCAAACCATATTTCATGCCAATTAACTAGTTTTACATCCACCACAATTATCCCAAAACAAACTCCCTTTCTAACCATATACTCATACACATACCTACTACATCATCCGTATATTCAAACCACATTTTGTACTAACCCACCAGTTTTACATACAGCACACTTACACTAAAAAACATATTCATTTTTACCTCAAAATTCACACATTCAAACTAAATATCCTCCTAATCACTCAGTTTTAAACGCATCACATCTAAAACAAAATCCCCAAAAGCATTCAGTACATTTAAAGCATAGGATTTCTAATATAATCATGACTCACTCCAACCAAAAACACAGTCCTTATCATAACAGTATAAAACCACACTTGTACTCACTCTTACCATTCACTATGAAACATGATAAAACTATAGCCTAGTATATAAAGCAAAAACACATTAAGGACCGAACTAATAATTGTACATTTAATCTATTAAAAACTCTTCTAACATTTATCATACACTCACTCTCCTCATCCAACTAATCCGCAGAATCTTCATTCCTTAAACTCATCTATCTGTTGAAACACTGTATCCTCATTATCATTACAATCACTCTATGAACATTGCAAATCTCTATCATCATCTTAGCAACCATTACATCTACACACTTACTTATCACTCATCCTCACCATTTAATTACTAGCATTCAAATTAATTAATATAGCTCTGTATTCGGTACAATCTCATCACAATCTAACTTCAAATATTCAGATTTATTAAATTATTTATCTCTGAATTCTTCATTTAACTTCAACCTCCAATACCATTTAAAAAGATAAAATTCTCCTATTTATCTTCTAACCTCAACTAGTGATCATCATCTCATCCTTAATACGGAGATAAATAACGATTCATTTAAATCATACGATCCACTTTTATAATAAAAGAGGACCTCTTTCAGGTCCTCTTTGCTATTTTAACGCTAAAATTAACTTCACTTCTTGTTCTTCTTCACCTGTCGATAACTATTTAACCCCTATACTCTCATATAAATACTTCGCTACCGTAAGTCGTCACTAAAGAAGTTACATTCTACTGCTTTTTTTACCCATAAAATAAAACTTCCTTACCCTATCTATTTCCTTGATAGGCCTCATCGATGATAATTTCCCCAAATTTTAAATTTCCTTATAAAAAACACTTAATTTTTTTAGGTATAGGTATATAATTAGAAGTGTAGTTATTTCATTATAATGTTTTATGAGGAGTGAAGAAGATGGAAAAAAACAATTCTTATAACCCATTTCGTTTATTAAGTGATGCCCACTTAACAGAAGACATGAGTTGCTGTACAGATACTTACTTATTAGATCGCTCAACAATGAAAGTTGAACCATGTGAAGTAATTGCTAATGCTGAGCAAGCAAAAGAAGAAGAAAAATAATTAACAAGAACAGGACACTCATCCTGTTCTTTTTTTATCCACCTTATAGAATTGTAGAAAGAATCATAAACACCTAGCGTAAGCTTTATAGCAAGCTTTCTCAGCATTGAAATGTACACCCCAATGAATAGCTGACTGTCAAAATCAAGACATTTATATCGTATGTACATCCTAATTTACAGCTGACTGTCTTTTCGCTCCTAACAAAAAGGAATATTTTCGAGCTCTCTCAATTACTAAGCATATAACATCTTTTTTCATCATAAATTACAATATGAATCATTATCATAAGAGTAGTAATAGTTAAATCCTAACTACCAAACTATAAATAGTGTCACTTTTATCATCACCTACAGTATCCACATTAACTTCTTGGGCCAAAGGAGTAAAAGAACTATTACGCATATCTTTAAATTTAGTTTATTCCTAAAATATCGCTTCGACTCTCACCTCAGATAAAAAAGATAGCTCATCAAAGCCATTAAAGATGGCTAGATGAGCGACAAAAAAACCACCTTCTATTGAAGGTGGCGTTAAAACTTGAATATTTTTAATAATTGGGCCCTGATGCAAATATCTCTGTTGCGAGATTCGCCAGAAGAAACGAATGTTTCTTTTACATCGTCTGACGAATAATAAAGGTTAGCTTATGTTTTATAAAAAAATGGCGCGAAAGTCCGCGCCACTCTGTAAACAATGTGTTATTACTATTCAGCAGAGAATGGTAATAATGCCATGTGACGAGCACGTTTAATAGCAACTGTTAATTCACGTTGGTATTTAGCGCTTGTTCCTGTTACACGACGAGGTAAGATTTTTCCACGATCAGATACGAAACGTTTTAATAAATCTACATCTTTGTAGTCGATTTTCGTAATTTTGTTTGTAGTGAAATAGCAAACTTTACGACGACGACGTCCTCCACGACGGAATTGAGCCATGATAGTTCCTCCTAACATCTTTTAAAATTATTTTTTATATGTTATTTAAAAATTAAAATGGTAAATCATCATCAGAAATATTAATAGTTGAGCTGAAATCTGGCTCATTATTAAATGATTGCGATGGATTTCCGAAGCCTTGATCCATACTTGGTGCTCCTCCGAAAGGATTTCCACCAAAGCCATTTGATGCTGGCGCTTGTTGTTGGAATGATGGCGTACCACCGTATCCACCTCCAAAGCCTCCACCAAAGTCTTGTGATGGTTGAGCTCCAAAGTTTCCTCGATCAGCAGATGCAGAGCGTGGTTCTAAGAACTGTACGCTATCGCACACCACATCTGTTGTATAACGCATTGATCCATCCTGAGCCTGATAGCTACCTGTTTCAATACGTCCTTCCACTCCAATAAGAGATCCTTTACGTAAAAACTTCGCCATATTCTCAGCTTGGCCGCGCCATGCAACACAGTTAATGAAATCTGCTTGGCGTTCTCCATTTTGACTAGTGAAAGTGCGATTAACCGCAATACTGAATCGCAAGTTTGCGATCCCATTAGTTGTATACTTTAGTTCTGGATCACGAGTTAATCGCCCTACTAAAACAACGCGATTAATCATTTATACCACCCTCACTTAGTACATTAAAATCTTATTCTTCTTCTTTGATAGCGATGTAACGGATAACATCTTCGCTGATTCCAGCTAAACGATCAAATTCGTTTTTAGCTTCGATTGAAGAGTTAACTGTCATTACTACGTAGTAACCTTTTGTGAAATCTTCGATAGCGTATGCTAAATCACGCATACCCCACTCTTTAGTTTCAACGATTTCCGCACCCATGTTAGTGAACATGTTTTGGAAGTTAGCGATTACTGCTTTGCGTCCTTCTTCTTCTAAGTTAGGACGAACGATGTACATAATTTCGTATTTTCTCATTATATTGCACCTCCTCTTGGTCTAGACGGCCCATATGCGGGCAAGGAGTAATAGTCTTATTACTCACAGTCATATATTATAGCACAGGTATATCTACTATAGCAAGTTAAAAAAAGATGTTATAATTTAATAATCCATCCACTTTTTAAAATTAAATCGGCACGCCAAGTAGCGTGCCGATTTTTTGATTCACCACTAGAATCTAGTTGTAGGTATCATGACAAGTTTTAGTAGCTACCTAATGACGAATCATATATAGTATGATTTAATTAACCAAAATTTATTCAATTTAAATGAATTTTTTTATACATTGAAACGGAATAACATAACATCTCCATCTTGAACGATGTATTGTTTTCCTTCTAAACGATAACGTCCCGCTTCACGAGCTGCTTGCTCTGAACCGTATTTTACTAAATCATCGTAAGAAACAGTTTCCGCGCGGATAAATCCACGTTCGAAATCACTATGAATGATTCCTGCACATTGAGGAGCTGTCATTCCTTTAATGAATGTCCAAGCGCGAACCTCTTGCACCCCAGCTGTGAAGTAAGTTGCTAATCCTAATAAATCATAAGCTTCGCGAATTAATTGATCTAATCCACTTTCTTTGATTCCTAATTCTTCTAAGAATGCCGCTTTTTCTTCATCTTCTAATTGAGAGATTTCTTCTTCGATACGTGCACATACTTTAATGACTTTTGCACCTTCACGATCAGCATACTCTTGTAATGCTTTCACGTATTCATTATCTTCTCCAGCCATTAAGTCATCTTCACCAACGTTAGCCACATATAAAATTGGTTTTAACGTTAATAATTGTAAATGTTTAATTGCTTGGATATCATCTTCATCTAATTCTAAAGCACGAGCAGGTAATTCTTGATCGAATCCAGCTTTTACTTTTTCTAAAACAGCTTGCTCAGCTTTAGCAGCTTTATCTCCTGATTTTGCTTGTTTTGCTAAACGTCCTAAACGACGATCGACTTGCTCCATATCCGCTAAAATTAACTCTAAGTTAATAACTTCAACGTCACGAATTGGATCAACTGAACCTTCAACGTGAATGATGTTTCCATCTTCGAAACAACGAACCACTTGAGTGATCGCATCTACTTCACGAATGTTAGCTAAGAATTTGTTTCCTAACCCTTCTCCATTACTTGCCCCACGCACTAATCCAGCGATATCTGTAAATTCAAAAGTTGTTGGAACAGTCTTTTTAGGACTAACTAATTCTGTTAATTTATTTAAACGCTCATCCGGAACTTCAACCACACCTACGTTTGGGTCGATTGTCGCGAATGGATAATTAGCTGCTTCAATTCCAGCTTGAGTAATTGCATTGAATAAAGTTGATTTCCCGACGTTTGGTAAACCAACGATTCCAGCTGTTAATGCCAATGTCTTCACGTCCTTTTTATCGTATAATATCGTTACTATTTTACACTATTTTTATCACTTTAGCAAAACGAACTCACATTCTGACATCTTTTTCTCTTAAACTTCATATAATGATTATAAATCAAGTGAAAGGATGTGGACACATGACACAAATTAATTTCTCAGTCAAAGGCTTAATTGTACGGAATCATGAATTTTTAGCCCTCCATAAAGTCAGTTCGCGCTGTGAATACTTTGATCTTCCAGGAGGAAAAATGAAACAAAATGAAAGTGCCGAAGAAACGTTGCGTCGAGAAATATTAGAAGAAACCTCCCTCTTAGTCAGACCCATCCGATTACTACATCAATGGGACTTTATAAACGATGATTACCTTATTATGGGCGTCATTTACTTATGTGAAATTCTCGAAGGTGAGATTAAGCTATCTAACGAGCACGACTACTATGAATGGTTACCCTTAAATGAGGATTCTATTCCATTATTAACCCCATCATTAGCACAGTCCATCTCTCATTTAAATTTTGAAACTTTATAAAAAATCCCAGCCTATGCTGGGATTTTTTGATTGAGCCAAAATGCCACTTCTGTTTTCCAAACTGAAGCAGGAATCTCTTTATAATTTTTAACTTCATATAAAGAATACGTTTTTTGATACTTTCCGTTACGTCGAATCATCGTCTGAACAAAATTACATTGCAATGAAAATTCAGGATGCGTTAATAATGGAATCTCCAGACTTGTTAACTCACAGTTCATTTCTAACAAGAAATACTGATAATTAAAATTGATCGCGTGAACAGATTCACCTTCGGTTGTCATTAAATCTATCAATAATGGTACACGCGGTAACTTTCTTAAAAACCCCTTTGATTTTTTCTGACGTTCACAAATATTCAATTTAATATCATTAATCACACTTGAATCTAAAATACGATCTGGTAAATGTGGGACACGGTCATATAAAATTTTAATAAATTCTTGATAATCTTTTTCGTGCATCTGAGTAATTTTAAACACATAACGATAATCATCTGATGAATCTACACGAAGTAACTTTCCCTCAAAATCTGCTGTATACTCCTCACGCGTCAGTGAAAGCTCATAACTTTTAGTCTCATCCACTAGATACGGGAAATTGGAGATCAAAGAAATCCCATGCTCCGAGATATCAAACACCTTAAATAAATGCACGCTATCTTCTAACTTCACTTCCACAGTAGCCTCCATTTTAAAACGATCACTTAACCGTTGCAATGGACGCCCTAAAATAAAGAAGATCGACATCAATAAGGCATAACTATTCATCGTTAACCAGAATAGAACCATCGCATAGCCACTCCACTCTGGTGTAAATAATTGATAAATGCAACGCATCATTCCAATGATGGTGAAAACCATGAATAGAATATGAGGAATCGCTAAACGTAACACATCTGAGTTTTTATGAACGACTTTCTTATCCTTACGTGTCACTTCAAACTTCTTCATACGAATTCCAATGCTCTCCACTAACACAGCGGGTAATAACGATGGCATTAAAATCGTTTCATACACATTGGTCCACTTCATCGTACGAACATTCCCAGAAAAACGACGAAGTGTCATCAATGTCATCACATACATCGGTAGCCAAAAGATTAAGACTTGAAGAAGGGTCGCTTTAACAACCATGATATTAAACACCGCAAATAAGATTGGTGCTAACAGATAAATAAATCGTTTTAAACTGTTATACCAATAAAAAATCGCATTCGTATAATTTAAACGTTGCTTGAAGGTTAATCCACTTACAAAGAAGGGACAATAACGACGGAATGTTTGAATGCAGCCACGCGCCCAGCGATTACGCTGCTTTAAAATTCCTTCTAAATCATGCGCGGCTAAACCTGATGCTTGAATGGAATCAATAGCATACGATAAATAACCAGCGCGCTGAATTTGCATGCCTGTCGCAATATCTTCCGTGATAATGCCTGTGACAAAACCACCAATCTCATCTAATGCCGCGCGCGATAAAATGGTATTAGACCCACCATAAATGACAGAATTGCTTGAATTTTTCCCAAGCTGAATGTCTCGATAAAAATAGTCCTGCTCATTTGGAATACGATGTTCTGAATATAAATAATACTGGAAAATATCCGCATTATAAAACACCTGTGGTAATTGAATAAACCCCAGTGGTTGTGGTAGGTCCTCTTCTTCTACCCCCTGTTGACGAAGTTCTTGACGTTGTTGTTCATTCTCAATAAAAAACGGTAAACTTTCCATTAAAAAATTCTTCATCGGAATCATATCGGCATCTAGTGTCACCACGTACGGAGAAGATGTCTGACTCAGTGCGTGATTTAAGTTTCCAGCCTTCGCATGTTCATTATTTTCACGTGTTAAATAGTGAATCTCTAATCGTTCCGCTAATCGCTGAATTGTTGGACGGCGTCCGTCATCTAATAAATAAATATGAACTTTCATTGGATCTGGATAACGCATATTTTTACAGCCAATAATCGTCTTATACAATAACTCCTCAGATTCATTATAAGTTGCAATGAACACATCCACATCTGGATACAAGGTCTGATCGCTTATCTCTGGCTTCACTGGAACAACAGCCTTCGTTACATTTAAAAAATGAACAAAAAATTCTCCCATGCCAAACATCTCAACAATTAATAAAACAATCGCGTAAATAAAAGCAAACCATCCATACCCGATTGGAATCGTAAAAAGGATTCGCCAAATAAAATAAATACCTGAAAATAGCAAATAAAATAGCAACCAGTATCGCTTATTCTTTAGCTTTTCTGTCTCCATAACTCTCTTCCTCTCCTCGTACTCTCATTGACTTTGTCGAATTATGTAACTTATACCTAATATACCATAAAATAAATTTTAATGGATAAGACAGATTGTAATATTAAGTGCGACACATAAAAAAAGCTCATAAATAGGATCTTTGTTATAGAATGAAGTTACCAAAAAAAATTCTTAACAAGGAGATCTATTTATGAGTTATAAACATCTTAACACATTTGAGCGTACACGTATAGAAGTTCTTTCAAAAATGGGCTATTCAACGAGACAAATTGCGGGGCAATTAAATCGCCATCATTCAACGATTGCTCGTGAACTGAAACGAAATACTCAACAGACGTATCAGGCTGAGTTAGCAGACGAATTAGCTGGGCAACGTCGCTTAGTTTGTCATCGTTCAGAGGAGAAATCAGAACAACTGATACAAACAATTCAACAGTATTTAAAACTAACTTGGTCATCTGAACAAATTTCTAATACCGTTTTAAAAGGTGTTATCTCATTTAAAAGCATTTATCGTTGGATTTACGATGGAACGATTTTATCAGGAGATTTAAGCTGTCTAAGACAAAAGGGTAAACGTCGAAAACCTCGAGAAACACGTGGACGATTTAACATTGGAACATCGATTCATCAACGTCCCAAAGAGGTGAAAAAGCGTCATACATTTGGACACTGGGAGTTAGATACGGTTGTTTCAAGTCGTGGTAAAAGTAAAGGTTGTTTAGCCACCTTCGTTGAACGTCAAACACGCTTTTATGTGGCTGTAAAATAGAAAATCGCTCGGCTTCAGAAATGTATCGAGCGATTAGTGAAATCTATGAATGCTATCCAGTAAATACATTTAAAACATATACGGTGGATCGAGGAAAAGAGTTTGCCTGCCACTCGCAAGTTGAGGCTGAATTAAAGGTTCCTGTTTATTTCGCAGATGCCTATTCATCTTGGCAAAGAGGAAGTAACGAAAATGCCAACGGTCTTCTTCGAGAATTTTTCCCGAAGAAGACCGACTTAGCAAGGGTAACTGAAGAAGAGGTTAATGAGGCACTCTGCCTCATTAATCATCGACCACGAAAATGTTTAGGTTGGAAAACTTCATTCGAGCTATTTCATGAGCAAGTGTCGCATTTGTATTGACAATTCGTCATAAATAAAAAAATTAGATTAAATAAAAGGACGTTTCGTTGTTATACGACACGTCTCATTTATTAAAATACCAATCTAGTAAAGATGAACCATAAAATAAACAAAGATAAGAAGCAATCGCAATAAATGGTCCGAAGCCCAGTGGCTTCGTCTTATTTTTCATAAAAATTAACATATAAATTAAAGCTAAAACTGCTGCTAAAAATAATGATAGGAATGTGCTAGAAATCCCTAAGACAAATCCAATAACAGCGTATAACTTGATGTCTCCACCACCAAGTGCTTCTTTCTTAAAAAGCAATTGTCCCAATAAACCAACAGCATATAACGTCAGAAAACCAACGCCCGCTCCTATTAAGCCTGACACTAAATCATACTGTGGATAAATGACATAAAGGATAAGAAGTACCGCACCGAAAAATAGAAGTACCTTGTCTAAAATCAACTGATAATAAATATCGGATACGGTGATGATGATGAGCATCGATAAAAAGGCCCACGCAACATAAATTTCACCTGTCGTAAATCCTTCAAATCCATAGAACCAAACAGGAAACACAAATAAGAGTCCAGCAAAAATCTCCGATAATAAATAAATCGGCTTAATCTTCATGCCACAGGAGCGACACGTCCCACCTTGTAACACATAAGAAAGTACCGGCATCAACTCATAAAATGTGAGTTCGTGAGAACACCCTGGGCAGCGGGAACGATCACTCACCCAATCCTCCCCAATCGGCATCCGATATCCAACCACGTGATAAAAAGAACCTAAAGTAGATCCGAGAAAAAAAATTAATATATATATTATTAACATTTGACACTCTCCTCTCTGTATATCTTCATATACGCTATCTAACATTAATTTCATTTTTAATTGATTCCTATATTTAATTTTTTTACCTCTTTTTGTAAATATTATTTAAATTTGTGGATAAACTAAATCTCGAGGTGAAGTTATGAGATTATGTGAGATGTTATCCACTTTTTTTAGATCTAAATATACGCGTGTGACCACGATTATTTGTGTTGAACTGGTCGCGATTCTTTGTTTAACAGTTTATCAATATTTCAAGTATTTGCCTGCTCCAGACATTAATGTAAATACAGCGATTACGTTTTATGATGCGGATGGTGAAGTCTTTTTAGAGAAGACGTATCCGAAAGATCAACACTGGGTTAGCCTAAATGAGATTTCTCCGTATGTGATTAATGGTTTCATTGCAACTGAGGATCGGAACTTTTATGACCATTTCGGATTCGACCCGCTTCGAATAGCCAAAGCTTTGGTAACCAATATCACGTCAGGAACCCGTTCACAAGGTGCATCAACGATTACTCAACAATACGCTCGTAACCTTTATTTAAGCTTTGAAAAAACATGGTCTCGTAAAATTAAGGAAGCTTTTTATACGCTTCGGCTTGAGTTAAGTTACGATAAAGACACGATTTTAGAAGGTTATTTAAACACCATTAACTTTGGCCACGGGAATTATGGCATTGAAGATGCTTCACTTTATTACTTTGGAAAGCATGCCAGTGAGCTCACATTGGCTGAAGCCTCCGTTTTAGTTGGAATTCCAAAAGGACCTAGCTACTACTCCCCAATTAGTCATCCTGAAAATTCAGCCAAACGTCAAAAAATCGTCTTAAATTCGATGCTGGCCGAAAATTATATTAATCAAGAAGAATATGATGAGGCCATGAATACTGAAACAGTCGTCATCGGTGAATACCCAGAAGACATTGATTACGATGCGCCATACTACGTAGATGCGGTGTTAACTGAAGTGGACAAACTCTTAGTTGGTCAAACAAGCTCTTACCGTAACTTAAATATTTACACCACATTAGACCGTGATATTCAAACCTATGTGAACGAAGCCATTCAAGAGAATGTGACAGATCAAGAGGTTCAAACTGCCGTTATTGTCATCGAACCTTCCACCGGGTACGTTAAAGCTCTGAGTGGAGGTAATGATTATGAGACCTCTCAGTATAATCGAGCCCTTTATAGTGAACGTCAGATTGGTTCCTTAATGAAACCTTTCCTTTACTATGAGGCTTTAGAATATGGATTCAATCCATCCACCACCTTTATGAATGAGCCGACTACCTTCCCTTATAATGATGGAAAAGATACTTATACCCCAAATAATTATTCCAATGCTTATGCGTATTCTAACATTCCGATGGCCAATGCACTTGCCGTTTCAGATAATATTTATGCGGTTAAAACTCATACCTTTTTAGGGCTCAATGTTCTTCCCGAAACAACGAAACGTTTTGGGATTACAGCTGATATTCCTGAACTTCCATCGGCTGCACTTGGAGTTGAGCCGGTCAATATTATGGAAATGGCAGAGGCTTACAGTGTCTTTGCTAATAATGGGAAGTCTGTCGAACGAAAATTTATTACACAAATTACAGATGATCGTGGATTTTTAGTTTATTCCGATAAACCAACGGAAGGTGAGCAAATCTTAGATCCAACCAAGACCTATGTGATGAATGAAATGATGACAGGAATGTTTAATATGCAACAAAATAATCATCTTTCAGTCACAGGACTCTCCATTATTCCAAATTTAACTCATCAATACGCTGGAAAAAGTGGATCAACTAACACTGATTCATGGATGATTGGTTATACCCCAGAACTTGTAACGACGGTTTGGACCGGTTACGATCAAGGACGGACACTAGATGGTGTTGAGGTCAACCGTTATGCTAAAAATATATGGTCACAAGTCATGGAAAACTCACTCAAAGAATCAGGGTCACAGTGGTTTGAAACCCCTAAAGATGTCGTTGCGGTTAAAGTTGATCCAACGACTGGTTATTTAGCTTCAGAGAATTGTCAGAAAAAAGTCACACTCTATTATGAAACAACTAATGTTCCAAGCACCGCTTGTATCGGACATCACCATGAAAGTGCCCTTGTGCATCATGAAGAATTGAGTAATGACTAACATATACAAATCTTCAAGATAGAAAAAAAGAAGCACCTTGAACAAAGATGCCTCTAAACTTCTATTTTGAAGATTTTTTATTCTTCTCGATTACTTTTATTAGTAGTCCCCTCTTAAGTAAACACCTTTTTCTAACTGCTTTAATGCGTCTTCAATTAACCCTTTAGCTGATTTTGAAACCTCACTTAAGTGAAATAACTTCTCCGTTACGTTCTAAGATTAATGGGTCCACCATTCGTGATTTAAGTTTTCTTTTAATCGTGTAGTTGATTTCATCTTCGATTAGCTTGACATTAGGGTGAAGCTTTTCTAATCGTTTAACAATACCTTCTTCTAATGCTCGTTTTAATAATTAATGTTTCTCTTCGCAATAAATTGAAATTCTAATTACTGTGATTAATACCAATAATAACCCTACATTAACAATTCCGTATAATAACTTTTATTTTTTATCATTTTAATGTCATTCACTAACATTCTATGAACCATAGTTCATATTAAAGGAATTCTAACTATAGTTTAAATACCAACTGAAATCAGAAAAGCCAGAGGACAACTCCTCTGGCTTTTAAATGTTATTCAATACATTCCTTATTCATTAAAGGCTATTTCCGTCTGCGGGTTGAATAGTTTCTGATAGTGTTTTGGTTTGACCATCTTGAATAACTGTTAATTCAAGCTTATCTCCCTCGCGCATTAAATATAATTTCTTTCTAAATGCCATTGTATCTTCAACTTCTTCACCATTAATAGCTGTGATAATGTCTCCAGCTTTAAGCCCCATTTTTTCAGCAAGTCCACCTTCAAAGACTTCATAGATAAACACACCTGTTTTTTGATCAGTCGGGATCTTTAACATTTCTTTTAAACGATCTGGGATCATACTCATTTCTTGAATATAAACCCCTAATTGTGGACGACGAACTTCACCGTACGTCTCTAAATCTGTAATGATCGGAATTGCTACATAAGTTGGAATTGAGAATGACATTCCTTCAACTGAGCTCGTTGCAATTTTCATTGAGTTAATTCCAACAACTTTTCCATCTAAGTTGATTAAAGCTCCTCCACTATTCCCTGGATTAATCGCTGTATCCGTTTGTAAGACAGTCATTTCCCAATCATCACGGTTATCCCCATTTAAATCCACAGCAATAACACGATCTTGCCCTGAAACAATCCCTAATGTTGCCGATCCAGCGAAATCTAATCCTAATGGATTCCCAATGGCAATCACTGTTTGTCCCACTTTTAAATCTTCCGTGTTTCCAAATTCAGCTACTGTTTCTACCTCAACACCACTTACTTTTAATACAGCTAAATCTGTATAAATATCGCTACCAACTAAAGTGGCCTCAGCACGTTCTCCATTTGAGAAAACAACTTCAAAATAATCTCCATTGTCAACCACGTGTTGATTCGTCACGATATAAGCATCATTACCATCTGTTTTATAAATAATTCCTGATCCTTCACCTTGAGTCGTATTACGAGCAAAGTTAACAACCCCAACAATCGCTGGTGATACTTTATTAATTGCATCGATTCGTGCCTCTTCTTGTGTTACGACTTCACGCTCAACCACGTTTTGTACAATTTGAGTATTCCCTTCTGAATCTGTATTTTGAGTCAATCCAGAGTTTACATTTTGATTATCACTCTTATCTTGATAATAATTAGCAATAAAGAAAACACTCCAAGCTGTGACTAATACAACAATTAATGTATAAATTACTTTACCCATATTGAAGTTTTTCATTTCACCATCCACCTTTCAACATTTTATTTAATCTTAAATAAGGCACAAGCATTTGCTGTCGTCTGTTCACAGACCGTTTCATATGGTAAATTCTTTAATTCTGAAATTTTCTTTGCCACTAAGGAGACATAAAACGGCTCATTACGTGTTCCACGATGCGGATGCGGTGTCAAATATGGAGCATCCGTTTCCACTAATAAATCCTCTAATGCAATCTCAGTGGCGACTGCCTGTGGACGACGACCATTTGTGAATGTGACAGGTCCACCCAGTGAAATCTTAAAGTTTAAATCAATAAATTGACGTGCCATTTCCACACTTCCACTATAGCAGTGCATCACACCACCCACTACATTTGCATCGTGAGCTTTTAAAATTTCTAATGTATCTGCAATTGATTCACGCGTATGAATGACAAGTGGCTTATTCACTTCATGAGCTAATTTAATTTGTCGAATGAATACTTCTTTTTGTAAATCAACCGGCGACGTATCCCAATGATAATCAAGTCCGCATTCACCAACAGCCACTACTTTCGGATGTTTGACCTGTTCAACTAACTCCGCAAACAATTCTTCCGTTAAATAGATAGAATCCACTGGATGCCATCCCACAGCGGCGTAAATGAAGTCATATTGTTCCGCTAATTCAATGGCGCGTCGATTAGAGCGCTGATCATATCCAACAACAAGCATGCGTGTCACGCCCTCATTCTTCGCGCGTTCCATGACTTCTAGTAAGTCTTGGGCATATTTCTTATCATTTAAATGTACATGAGTATCAAAAAGCACGTTATCACCTATCTTTAAAAGTAATCACTCATTATATTTTCCGCCATTTCCAATTTTATCATACATCAAAATATCGGACATTTTATGATATTGATTTAGAAATCTTGTGGAAAAATAAGTGTTATTTTCATTATAACAAAATCATCCTAAAATCAGGATAGATTAACAAGAAAAGTATTTAAATCTCCAAAAATAGACATGTCCTCCTATCTACTAGTTAAACACCTCTTACTTAAATTAACCTTAAATCAAATAACCTGAACAACTAAAATAAAAAAGCTCGGATTGAGGTTTTCATTTTAATTGTTTTCCACAATACGGACAAACCTTAACCCCTAACGACCCTTGTAAAGGTAAAAATTTTCGACAACTCGGGCAGCGCCAAAAAATAAATAAAATAACCATCGCGGTAAAAAAGACCGCCATGCCTATCCATGAACAAACTTGAATATATTTCTGCACTGACAATCTCAATAAAAATAACACAATAGCAATAATAAGGAACACATAACCAACTACTCTCGCTTTCAACGGTGACACTAAAATCCCCCTCTTCTTATTTCCATTATATGAATGAAAAAAAGACATTATCCACAAGGATAATATCTTTTCTCTGTTTCAAATATGTTACCTTTCTTATCTCAAGATTAACATATTTAATCTTCAATCCAACATGCTAATTCTTCAGGTGTCGCTAAAACTGAGTGGGTCTCACTGAGTTGATGGCGCACCCCTTTTGAATAATCCACATCCGATGAATCATAGATTAAAATTTCTCGAGATTTTTCATAAATCGGATCAGGATTTGGAATCGCTGATAATAAAGATTTTGTATACGGATGGACTGGGTTATTGAAAATTTCATCACGTGTTCCCACTTCAACTAAGTACCCTAAATGCATGACTCCAATACGATTGGAGATATATTTAACCATCGATAAATCATGCGCAATAAATAAATAGGCAATCCCTGTTTCCTTTTGAATTCGTTTCATTAAATTCACAACTTGTGCTTGAATCGAAACATCAAGTGCACTAATGGCTTCATCCGCGATGATTAGTTTGGGATTCATAATTAACGCACGGGCAATTCCAATCCGTTGACGTTGTCCTCCAGAAAATTGGTGCGGATAACGGTACGCATGGTCACGAGATAACCCAACGCGTTCTAACATTTTAAACACCATTTCATCACGTTCTTCTTTAGATTGATACAGCTTGTGGACATCTAATCCTTGTGCAATTAAATCTAATACTTTTTTACGCGGATTGAGTGAAGCCATCGGATCTTGAAAAATCATTTGCATATTTGTTCGTAAGTGACGCTCTGTTTCTTTATTTAATTTTCCTGAGATATCCACACCATCAAATAAAATAGTTCCATCTGTTGGTTCATATAAACGAATAATCGAACGTCCTGTTGTGGATTTTCCAGACCCACTTTCCCCAACTAACCCAAACGTTTCCCCAGGATAAATCTCAAAATCTAAACCATTGACAGCTTTTACGGTGTAATTTTTATTTATTTTAAAATGTTGTGTTAAATTCTCAACCTTTAATAATGGCTCCATTAGAAACAACCTCCTTTCTTCATCTTCTCAATTCGACGTTTCAAGGCTTCTGGCATTTCCACCTTTGGCGCTCTCGCATCAGCCAACCAAGTGGATACCCGATGTTTTCCCCCAACATTATACATGGGTGGGTCTAAGCGATAATCAATATTTAAAGCAAACTCATTACGGGGTGCAAAAGCATCCCCTTCGACTTGATACAATAAATTCGGTGGCGTTCCCGGAATGGTGTATAAATACTCATCATCGGATTCTAAATCCGGAATCGAAGATAAAAGTCCCCACGTATAAGGATGTCTTGGATCATAGAAAATCTCTTCTACCGATCCTTTTTCGATAATTTTACCTGCATACATCACGGCTACATAATCCGCAATATTAGCAACGACACCTAAGTCATGCGTAATAAAGATAATTGCTACATTTGTTTTTTGTTGAATCTCTTTTAATAAACGTAAAATTTTTGCTTGAATCGTCACATCAAGTGCCGTCGTTGGTTCATCACAGATTAAAACTTCGGGTTCACACGCTAACGCAATCGCAATCACGACACGTTGACGCATCCCCCCTGAAAGTTGGTGTGGATATTGTTTAAATCGTTTCTCAGGATCGGTAATTCCAACAAGCTCTAACAATTCAATCGCCTTTTCCTTCGCTTCATGAAATGACGTATGATAATGCTCCTGCATCCCTTCAATAATTTGACGCCCAATCGTCATTGTTGGATCAAGTGACGTCATTGGGTCTTGAAATACCATCGCAATCCGTTTTCCACGAATATGACGTTGCATCTCTTGGTCACTTAACTTCGTTAAATCACGCGTCACTTCTTCTCCATCACGTTCATAAGTAAACTGAATACTGCCTTTTTCAATCTTCCCATTCTCACTTAAAATCCCTAAAATAGCTTTCGTCGTCACAGACTTACCGGAACCACTTTCCCCAACGATTGCAAGTGTCTCTCCCTCATATAAATCAAGTCGAACGCCACGAATCGCACTGACACTACCTGATGACGTCGCAAATGAAATTTCTAAGTCACGAACTGATAAAACTTTTCGTCTTCCCATAAACATCACCTCCTACATCTCTTTCATCTTCGGATCAAACGCATCACGAAGTCCATCTGCTAACAAATTAAAACTTAACATCAAAATTGCTAAAACCACAACTGGGAATAGTAGCATATGTGGATAAGCAAGTAACGACTTAAATCCATCACTAATTAATACCCCAAGTGATGCCATCGGTGGCTGTAAGCCAAGCCCGATAAACGCTAAAAATGATTCATAAAAAATCGCATTTGGAATCGAGAACATCGACATAATAATCACTTGTCCGAAAATATTAGGTAAAATATCCTGCTTAATAATCCCTGGTGTTTTAACTCCGAGTGTTCGAGAGGCTAAAATGTAATCAAGTTCCTTTAACTTCAAGACTTGTGATCTAACCACACGACTCATCCCAATCCATCCCGTAATTAACAAGGCAATCGTAATTGACATAATCCCCGGTTTCATCACAATAACCAGTAGCGTCACGATAACTAAATTCGGAATTCCACTTAGTATTTCAATAAAACGTTGCATATAAATATCCACACGCCCGCCAAGATAACCAGAAATCATCCCGTATGTCATCCCAAACACCATATCAATGACTACGGCTAACGCGGCAATATATAAGGAAACTCGAGTTCCCACCCAAACACGCGTCCAAATATCACGACCAAGCGTATCTGTTCCAAAAAAGTAATATACATTATCTAGTCCACGTTGTTCATAAATATTGACTCCATTATGAGTTCCATTAAAAATTCCTAACTTTTCAAGCCCCGGAATACGAGGTGGTAAATTGACATGATCCATAATGACCGAATCATACGTATGTGAACTAAACATCGGTGCAAAAATAGCCATTAGAACTAAAAAAACAATAAAAACAAATCCAACAAGTGCCCCTTTATTTTGAATAAATCGATGCCAAACATCTTTCCAAAATGATTGCCCTTGATAAACCACATCGGTTTGGATTGTTTCATCTTGAAAGACTAACTCAAAATCATTTTGTAAAAAATCTTGATTATGATTCATGACTTCCACCTTCTTTCGATAAACGGATTCTTGGATCAATCACTCCATATAAAATATCCACAACTAACATCGTCCCAATGAACAAAATACTATAAATAAAGGATAAGGCGATGATGACATTATAATCATTAACTTGAATCGCCGTCACCAATAAGCTCCCCATACCAGGAATCGCAAAAATTTTCTCCACCACTAAACTTCCCGTCATTAAACTAACCATTAATGGTGCAACGACTGTGATGACTGGAATTAAAGCATTTCTCATCGCATGTTTCAAAATTAAATTTTTCTTTTTAACACCTTTTGCTTTAACGAGCAACATGAAATCTGAATGCAAAACTTCAATCATTTCTGAGCGTAAGAAACGCGCCACGTTCGCAATGACGAACATCGAAAGGGCAATAGTCGGTAAAATGGTTGATAAAAATGGTTTGCTTAGATTATACGTAATTGGGAACCATTTAAATTTATAGCCTAAGAAGAAACAAAGTCCTAACGCAAACACATAAGATGGAACACTAACCCCAATTACCGAAATGACAGTGGCTCCCGTATCGGCCCATGTATTACGACGGAGGGCTGCAATTAACCCTAGTAATAAACCAATCACTGTTCCTAAAACAATGGCTTGTAATCCGATACGAATGGTAATCATGACACGATCACCAATTAATGTACTAACTGGCACATTTTTTTGAATCGCATATGAAACACCAAAATCTCCTTCAAATAAAGCTAATCTTAAATAATTAAAAAATCGAATAAAAATGGGTTGATCCAATCCATATTTCGCCTCAAGTAATGCACGCTGAGCTTCTGTTAGTTTTTCATCATTAAACGGTGTCCCTGGCATAAATTCAAGCATTAGAAATAATAATAATAAAATTAAAAAAATCGTCACGACAGAAATAGCTAGCCGCTTCAAAACATACTTCCACATATCCCCACCTCCATATAAACCTATATAAAAAGATTACAGGGAGTAATATCCCTGTAATATCTCACATTTTTACTCTTCAATTGTTGCATTTTTATAGATGAATGGAACACCTACTGAGTGTGTTTCAATTCCACTTACTTTTTGATTAATTAAGTAAGTATTTCCTTGTTGATACATTGGTAAGGCTGCTGCATCCGTTTCGATTAATAATTGTTCGGCTTCTTTCATTGCTTCCCAACGTGCCTCTACATCATAAACTAAATCTCCTTTATCAATTCGTTCCATTAATGCATCATAATCAGCACTTGAATAATTTGGATAATTATTCGAACTACCTGTAATAAACATATCTAAATAAGTCGTTGGATCTGCATAGTCTGGTCCCCATCGAGTGAGTCCTAATTGATAATCCCCAGCTCGCATTAACTCAAGACGATTCTTTTTCGGTTGAGATTTTAACTCAATTGTTAAACCAGGTAAATTCTTTTGAAGTTCAGATTGAATAAACTCTGCACATTTTTTCATGGCATCGGTATCTTCAAATAATAACTCTAATGTTAACGAATCAATTCCTAATTCTTGTTTCGCTTTTTCCCAGTATTCTTGAGCTTTTGCTACATCATACGTCATATATACATCTGATGTTTCACGGAAGTCTTTTCCATCTGGCCCTGTTGCTAAGCTTACCGGTACAATAAAATCAGCCACGGTTGATCCGTCATTTAACACGGTTTCTGTTAACTGATCTTTATTCACTGCACGTCCTAATGCTTGACGTAAATTTACATTTTGTAACTCTTCGACTTCCTCATTTGGCGCAATGTACCATAAGTAACCTTCATGAATTAACGTAAACGCCTCATTATCTTTATATAAATCAACAATCTCCCCACTTAGACGAACGATATCCATGTTTCCAGAATCAAATTCAAGCGCTGCCGTTTGAGCATCTTTCATGATTTTATACTCAATTGCATCTAAATTCACGTTATCTTTATCATAATAAGCATCATTTTTCTCTACTTTGAAGCTATGTCCTTGTGTCCACTCTGTCATTTTAAATGGTCCATTTGCTAATAATCCTTCAGGACTTTGAGCATAATCTGTACCTTTTTCTGTCACGAACGCTTCATTTAATGGATAAAATGAAGGAAAGGTCATTAACTGTAAGAAATATGGAACCGGTAAATCTAAGCTGACCTCTAACGTATAGTCATCCACAGCTTTAACCCCTAATTCTTCAAGTGATGCTTCACCTGCATTAATGGCAGCTGCATTTTTTACCCCCGCTACATCCATAATGAAAGCATACTCACTAGCCGTATTCGGGTTTACTAAGCGTCGCCAAGCATAAACAAAATCATTTGCAGTAACAGAATCCCCATTACTCCATTTTGCATCTTCACGTAAATGGAACGTATAAGTTAAGCCATCCTCTGATAAGTCATAACTTTCTGCAATCGCTGGAATCGCATTTCCATCCGCATCTAATGTGTATAACCCCTCGATGGTAGCAGCAATGACCTCAAACGATAAACCGTCTGTTGCAATATGCTGATCCATAGATGCCAATTCCACATCTTTTGCCACTTTAAGGACTTTACCGCTTGATTCAGAATCGCCCGAACAAGCCGTCAAGGTCACGACAGAAAACACAAAAATCATCAAGAATTTTGCATATCTCTTCATGATAATCCCCCCTATAATCAAAATAACTTCATCATTATGACAACCAATGTCATAACTCGTATCTCTGAAGCTTAATAAATCCTATGAAAAAAAGGAGAACCTCATACCATAAAAGCGGATATAAAAATTAAAAAATATAAAGAATATTAAGAAATAAGCAAAAAAGATTAAACAATTTGCGCTATGGTGAAGCCCCATCTCCACCTGAATACCTACATCGGTAACTGTTACAGGAAAAAGACATAATAAAAACCATTATCTGAGTTCAGATTAGATCTGATTTGAGATAATGTTTTTTTTATCCGTTTATTACAATTAAAGTCATAAAGTATTTTCCTATTCATAAAATAATAGTAAAGATTTCGGTTTAATAAATGAGGTGAATAAATGAAATTGGCAGAGGCTTTATTGTTAAAGTCTGATTATCAACGTGATATTTATGAACTTAAAACGAAAATTATTCATTGTTCAAAGATACAAGAAGGAGAAGAATCCCTTGTAAATCCAGATGACCTTTTATCAAAATTAGATGAGGTTTTCAATAAGCTAGAACTAATTACAAAAAGGATTAATTATACGAATAGTCAAATTATCATTAATGGTCAGACTCTCGTTGATCTGATTTTAACAAGAGATGCTATCAAAATGAAACGAAAAATATTAACGACATTACTTGATGAAGCGACCATTAAACAAGATCGTTATAGTCAGTCTGAAATCAAGTTTGTGACAATCATTGATGTTTTGAATATCCAACGTCAGATTGATGATTTATCTAAAAGGTTTCGTGAATTAGATACTCAAATTCAACAACTCAATTGGACTCATGATTTAATGTAAGTCTTTAGGAAGCTTATGTTGGAAGGGAATATCAAATCATTTAACTCATCACATATTTCAAGGAATAGACTTTAATTTTAAAATTTATCCGATTACTCTTTATCTAATCCTCACTTACTGTAAGTGTCTTTTAAAATTTAATTTTTAAAACTTAATACCAGATATTATTCCTCATAAGTTGGGTGGGAAAGTGGGATAAGGTCATCTTCATTGAAGATGACCTTTTTTAATGATTATTTAAATGTAACACAGGATAACGTATTTTAATAACTTAAGATGACTAATGCCCATTTCGTGAAATACTTTTTTGTAATGAGACAGATAATCTTGGAGTGATGTCCTTACATTTGTTGGATCATCAAGGAAATTAATCAGCACGAGGTACGTTTTAGTATTGAGTGTGTGATTCAAATAATCTAGGTAAATGAGACGATTGGCTAATTGATAGTAGGAGTTCTCCCAACTACTTGCATACGTTTCATCGATTCCATTCTTTTGACGAAATTGTTGGAAGGTCTTTTTAATGATGTTAATACTTTCGGTTGAGGTTGCACGAAGTTCTGATTTCATTTCACTCAGATGTGCTTTAGCCTCAACTAATAAAATAATCTCTTCTCCACTACTACCTTTAGCTTTAGCTAATCCATCCCATACCGGACCTCTTTTAGGCCATATCTCTTTAGGAACTTCTCCTGATATCCCTAAAACATTTAAAAAATTATCTCGATATTCTTTATACCCATGTTGCTTTAAAGGAGAAATCCACTCTATCGCTAACTCATCATTGATTTCATTTAATAAATCAATAGAAGATTTTAATATTTGTGCGTTTAACCAATCCGATTGATTATTTACATAGTTAGCTAATAAAAATTGACTTCCTTTTTCTTTACTCATTTTTATCCTCCCTTTATCAACTCAGTCTATAACATAATAAACATATGAAAACTTCTATTTAGAAATGACTTAAACAGACTAAAAGCACTATAACTTAAACTCATCCATCTCTTATGAAATTCTAAATATGAAATATCTTTCTCTATCCCTTATTTCAAATAAGAAAAAAACATTATCTCAAGTCAGGTTTAATCTGAACTCCGATAATGTTTTTTTCTTATTTATTACTATCAATAAATGATTTCACTTCATGTGGTTTAAATGCAGGTTTTTTAGAATGTAGCATCATATGACAATTAGGACAAACTGGTATAAGATCATTGATAGGATCAACTATATATTCTTTACCAATTTCATTTAATGGTTTATTATATTGAATTCAATTTGACTTTCTATCCAATTAAATATAAATAAGTATCAAAACTTCTATCTACTGCTTGTGCAATAAATTCCACAAAATCATCCGTATTACCAGTCGTACTCGCTTTTTCTAATGCACTCATATAATCTACACGGTCAGTATTTCTAATAACAGTTAGTGGATATCCATTTCTTAGTAGAATTAAATTCATTAATAATCTCGCTGATCTACCATTTCCATCTATAAAAGGATGGATATAAACATATTTAAAATGAAATAATGCTGCTAATTTTACGGGATGCATTGTTTCTTTATTTTCATGATACCAGTCTAATAATTCTCTCATTTTATCTTCTACAAGAAAATATTCTGGTGGTCGATGCATACTACCACTGATTAATACATTCGCTTTTCGATAAACACCAGCATTCGGATTATCAATGCTCTTTAAAATGATGTGATGAAGATCCCGAATAACTCTTTCTGATAAATCAAACTCTTTACTAACGACATCTTGTATATAATCAATAGCTTCTTTATGATTTAAAACTTCAAGATGTTCTCTTAAACTTTTACCACCACCTATTGTTAGACCATCTTCTAAGATTACTTTTGTTTCAGTAATCGTTAATGTATTTCCTTCAATAGCATTTGAATTATAGGTAAATTCAACATCAAAATATTTCTTTAAATTCGTTAGAACCTCTCTACTTAAAGGACGCTTACTATCTAACAATTGTTTCTTTTCATCTAATAACGTAAACATAAATACTCTCCTCTCTTTATAAATTCATTTATTGTATTATGGACTGTTAAAGTCGTTTATTCCAATGATCTAATATCTCTTTCTAACCTTAATCACTTTAAATAGCAATACTAAGACTATTATACCATAAATGTAACTATCCATTTATCATATAAAGGTCTATTCACTATCGTATTAGATTTATGTCTAGACGTGGATACTAACCGGATCGCCCCATCTCCACCTGAATATCCACGTCGGTAACTGCTATAGGAAAAAGACATAATAAAAACCATTATCTGAATTCAGATTAAATGTGATTTGAAATAATGGTTGAATTATCAACAATAAACTAAACAACTTTTTTTCAATCCTTTTTTAAACGATACTCAAAAGAGGTTCGTACGCGTGTCAAACACATTGTCATTGTTATGTATACTCCTTACATGCGCTTGATTGACGAGCTTTTTACCCATACCAAAATTATCATTGATAAATTCCATCTTGTTCAACATATTCCTCGTGCACTCAATAAAACTCAGATTCGACTCATGAAGAAATTTAAGAAACATAGTCGTAAATCTAAACATTATCGGCAATTATTTCTAAAGTATCCCATGTTACTTAACACCACTACTTATCAATCTACTTACTGCTTTAAACACCTGATACGTCAAATCGATATTTTAAATTTCCTACTTGAGTTATCGCTAGAATTTCAAATACCTTTCCAAACGTTTAAAACTTATCAAGCTTATATTGAAAACACGCTAATAACTCCCTATACCGATGGTCCAATTGAAGGAATCAATCATAAAATTAAGGTGATTAAACGGATTCCCTTTGATTACCGCAGTTTCTATCATTGGGTCACCTGCCATGCGAAGCATGTTTCCTCCACTAGTAAGGTAATTAAATCCTGTATTTTCATGATTCAAAACTTAACCAAACCCAAAACAAAAATCCTAACAGAATAGCTATTAGGACTTTACTTCAATTATTCGTTGTAAACAGGTCACAATTTAATCAGCAACACTATTTGACAGAAAATCAAAAAGACTAGCCACCGAAGTAACTAGTCTAATGTGTGTGCAATATTGAATTATTTACGTCTTAATTTTCTTGATTCAGAAGTAAACCACACAAGTCCCCCAACTGTAATAGTCACTATTCCAACGAATAGATACGCTAATTTTTCAACTCCTGTAACAGGAAGTTTATCAGTTGTCGTTGTATCGTTTTCTGTACCTGGTGTCGTAGTGATCCCCCCATTGTTTGTATCACTTGGGTTTTCTACATCACTTGGATTTTCTACATCACCTGGTTGCTCTATATCACCTGGTTGCTCTGTATCGCCTGGTTGCTCTGTATCGCCTGGTTGTTCTGTATCACCTGGTTGTTCTGTATCACCTGGTTGCTCTGTATCACCTGGTTGCTCTGTATCGCCTGGTTGTTCTGTATCACCTGGTTGTTCTGTATCACCTGGTTGTTCTGTATCACCTGGTTGCTCTACATCACCTGGTTGCTCTACATCACCTGGTTTTTGTGTAATGGTAACATTTCCTTTATCATCTAATTGATATTCATAGTTTTCTGAGATGATTAAATCATTTAATTCTGTTCCTTTAACAGCTTCATCAAGCTTAACTTTTTTGAAGTTTAACTCTGATGATTTATCAACTTCAATTTTTCCCTGGCTTTTAAACATAATATCACTAACAAGTGAGTTACTAAAATCAATTACAGAATTATTCTTAAAACTAACAGTTGTTCCATCGAGTGTTAATGCACGTCCAATACTCCCAGTAATCGTAAGTTTAGAATTATCTACTGTAAGATTTAATCCTCCAGTACTACTATTAATACCATTACTTAATCCCTTCATGTTTACTGTAGAGTTTTTTATATTGATTGTTCCATCCACAAATCCACGTGCAGCATTTTCAAAGTTTAAAGTAGAATCCGTTATATTTATTTTTCCAGCTTGTCCATTGCTAGATTTGATAACTCCTCCAGATAAACTTTTTTCATTTTTTGCAGTTAAGACAGAATTATTTTCTACATTTAATACACTGTCATTGTATACATAAATTAAAGCATAGGGTGAAGTGTAGTTGTTAGCTTGTAACTTAACTCCATCTAAAGTTAAGTTAGCACTACTTCCATAATGCCCTACTCCTAAGATAGTGTCCGCATTCCCTTTAATTCCATCAAGATTGATTGTTCCATTTTTAAATATAACATTAGTATTATTTGTGACAAGATTTGTATCTGTTGTAAATGTTAACGTATGCCCATTTAAATCAATGACATAATCCTTTGCATCAATTTTTAATGAATCAGAAAGTGTCACATCACCATCTAAAGTAATTTCACTGTTTTCATTACCTTCTTCTAAAAATTCTGTGCTAGTCATATTCCCTTCCACAATATCATTTGCAAATACCATCATTGTCGACATCGTAAAAACCATGAATATAGATACAAGACCTGTTAATAAACGTTTTTTCATTTCTTCACGTTTCTCCTTTCTAACCTAATATATAAAAAACAATCATCTTTTTAGATAATTTTCGGTATTTTTTATGAATACCTTGTATTTTCATCGAATATAGTACAATAAAAGACATAATATATCAATACATTATATAATGCATCAATATATTACATATTTTTACGTTTATTTACATTTTTTTAAATCCTTTGAAAGATCTCAAGTGGTTTTATGTTTCGCACGCTTCGCGAGCTCAACAGGCTAAAGTCTTTAATATAAAAAAATAACAAAATTAAAAACCAGCCATTCAGGCTGGTTTAATTTTGTTATTTTACCTTAGATCCGTTTGGTAATTCATCGATGATTGTTGGTAATGTTAATGTTCCATCATTTGAAGCAGCTAATACCATACCTTCTGATAATTCACCACGAAGTTTTACTGGTTTTAAGTTTGTTACAACTAAGACTTTACGTCCGACTAATTGTTCTGGTTGGTAGTGTTCTGCGATTCCAGATACGATTTGGCGAACTTCTGATCCTAAGTCGATTTGAGAGACTAATAAGCGGTCTGCTTTCGGATGTTGTTTACATTCTTTGATTTGACCAACTTTGATTTCTACTTTCATGAAGTCATCGATTCCGATTAATGGAGTTGTTTCAACTTCTTCGATTTTTTCTTCTTTTTTAGGTTCTTCAGTTGTTGGTTTAACTGATTGTGACATTTGATCTTTAATGTATTCCACTTCTACTTCTACCTCCAGACGTGGGAAAATAGGGGTTCCTTTTTCAACCACTTTTGTTCCTTGAGCTAATGTATCAAATTTAGTTAAGCTATCCCATACTTTAGACGCTTCTCCTTCAATTCCTAATTGAGCGAAGATTTGTGGTGTTGTACGAGGCATGAATGGTTCAATCATGATCGCGATTTGGCGTAAGCTTTCTGCTAAATGATTCATAACTGATGCTAATTTTTCTTTATTTGCTTCATCTTTCGCTAATACCCATGGCGCTGTTTCATCGATGTATTTGTTTGTACGAGCCACTAATGCCCAGATATCAGCTAACACAATACTAAATTGCATGTCTTCAAAGTTTTTCTCAACTTTTTCAACTGTTGTTTTGATGAAGTCTTCTAATGTTTGATCAAATTCAGTGACTTGACCTGCGTAAGCTGGGATCTCTCCACCGAAGTATTTATTGATCATAGAAACTGTACGGTTTAATAAGTTTCCTAAGTCGTTTGCTAAATCGAAGTTTACGCGTTCAACGAATGATTCTGGTGAGAAGACTCCGTCTTGTCCGAATGGTAATTCGCGTAATAAGAAGTAACGCACAGCATCTAATCCGTAACGTTCAATTAACATTTCTGGATAAACAACGTTTCCTTTTGATTTAGACATTTTTCCGTCTTTCATCATGATAAATCCATGAGCAAAGATTTTCTTAGGTAATGGTAAATCTAATGCCATTAAGAAGATTGGCCAATAGATTGTATGGAAACGAACGATATCTTTACCAACCACGTGAACGTCTGCTGGCCAGTATTTGTTGAATAACTCATCGTTATCAGATCCATATCCTAACGCTGTAATATAATTAGATAATGCATCTACCCATACATAGATGACGTGTTTAGGGTCACCTGGTACTTTTACTCCCCAATCAAATGTTGTACGAGACACTGATAAATCTTCTAAACCTGGTTTGATGAAGTTGTTTACCATCTCGTTTTTACGTGATTCAGGTAAAATGAATTCAGGATTTGCATTATAGTATTCTACTAAACGATCCGCATATTTTTTCATGTTGAAGAAGTAAGACTCTTCTTTCACGACTTTTACTTCACGTCCACAATCAGGACATTTTCCATCCACTAATTGTGTTTCTGTATAATATGACTCACAAGGTGTACAGTATAACCCTTCATAATGTCCTTTATAAATATCTCCGTTTTCCATAAATTTAGCGAAGATTTTTTCTACCATCTCTTCATGACGTTTTTCAGTTGTACGAATGAAGTCATCATTTGTGATGTCCATCATTTCCCATAACTTTTTCGCTGCATCTGCAATTTCATCCACATATGCTTGTGGCTCTTTGCCTGCTTCTTGCGCTTTCTCTTGAATTTTTTGTCCATGCTCATCCATCCCAGTTAAGAAACGAACATCGAATCCACGAGCACGTTTATAACGAGACATCGCATCAGAAGCTACAGTTGTATAAGCTGTCCCGATGTGGAATTTCCCACTTGGATAGTAAATTGGAGTTGTAATATAAAACGTTGGCTTACTCACAAAATTCACCTCTTCAAATTCATAATGCCTTTATTATAGCATATTTCAGACACCTTTAGACATTAAAGTGAAAATGAAGCTAGATTCTCTTTTAAATCAGACACTCCTGTTGATTCCAAAGCATCCAATTATTCGTCAAATCAACAAAACTTCTTTTGAATTAGACAAAAATCATCTGTATAAATTTGACTATCCATCTAGGTATACACACGGAATCTGTATTTCTCTAACCTTCGACAACTAAGGTTTGCTAAACTGTTTGCCAAGGGGGAGATACTAATATGAAAAATGTGAAAGGTCAACTCACCAAAAGAGATATTAACTTAATTGAATACTGTCTCGCACACTTACCAATCAATAGTGATATCGCAGCGGCACTTTTTTATCCAAATAAATATATCGCTCAACGAAGACTGACGACCATTCATAATCTTAAACAACTGAAACGAACGGAGCGCTTAGTGGTGAACCAACCGTACATTTATTACAGCGATAAAAAAGATTTAAAAAATTATCCATTCAGTCAGTTACTTTATGATATTCGGTCCGATGGTTTTGAAATCGAAACTTATCACTTTGAAGATGAGCTTCTCACGGCAACGATTCACAAGGAGAATGAATCATATAAAATTAATGCAACGCTGCAAAACCTCCCACAAATCTATAAACGTCTCTCGCTCAAGTAAAAAAACACCCCATCGGGTGTTTTTTTACTATTCGCTTAAATAGATATCCACAATCTCCCCTTTACAAAATGAACTAATGACGTGACTCAGTTCAGGCGGTGAAAATTCATACTCTGTTAAATCTCGAATTGGAATCCACTCGACACCAATTTGATTCTCCTCAGGATTTGACCCCCATAATTCATCCCGCTTCTGTAACACATGGCACAAAAAAATGTGCTCCGTTTCATGAACAACCTGTGATTCATGACCATTATAATGCTGGGTCTTATAATCCCGCACAAACAATAAGTCATGTACTTTCACCTTTAAATTCACTTTATCTAAACAATGCCGCACAGTCGCGTCAAATATATTCTCTATTTTCAGGGCCTCTCCACCAGGTAGCATATAATAGAACTGCCCATCATCTGCACAATCAACCAACTTCACACAAAGTAGCTTGCCATCCTCCACGATGACTGCTCTCACAGAATGTTTCATCAAATGCAGCCCTCCCTCAAAAAACGCTTACCTTACAATATACGAGGAAGCCCTGCAAAATAACCCCAAAATATCACTATTTTTGAAAACTTTTTACTGGAATTAGTATTCAAGTAGATTTACACCCTAGCCTATTATAAATTTGTAAAATACTTTTTACTTTCTATCTATTGACTGCACTGGCAAATAAAAAAGAAGTCTTTTCCCTTTAAAGACTTCACTGCTCTATTGTTTAACTCAAATTTAATACCTCAATCATTAAGTCTTTTATTGGGGTATTTTCTTGAGATAAATATTTTAAATATAATAATTTAAACTCATTTAATAAACTACAGAATTGATGATGGCAACTAACTTCTTGTAGCAGTTGCTTTGCTGTCTCATAGTCTTTTAACAAACAAAAAAGGCTAATGCTCTCCTCGTACCATTCTTTTACATGAACTAAGATTGAAGATGAGAGAATCCCCTTTTTAGATAGGTTACTATATTTTAATGCTTCTTCATAATTTCCTAACTCTTTATGAATCCTAAAAATTAAAAGTCTAATCAAATCTCGGCGATAATCATTCAAGGAGCAATCTAGTGCTTGCTGTGAATAAGATAATGCCTTGTCATACTCTTTTTCAATAAAATAACTTCTAGATAGATGGAAATTGGCATACATGAAATCTGTATAATCAACTGGAAACTGGATTAATTCTTTATATATCTTCTGTGCTTCCTTGTTTTCTCCTAACTCTTGTAAAATCAACGCTTTTAACAACTTTCCTAAGGAAATGAATTGTGGAACATCACAATGATTCAAGAGATAATTTACACATTTGTTACTTTCCTCAAAATTGTTAAGCTTATAATACATAGCCCCAATATCAAAACATAGTTGATAATATTCGTTTGACGTTTTATCTTCTAACTCATCTAATGCTAATAAACAATAGTACCACGACTGTTTATAGTTAGAGTATCGACGTAGATTCAAAGCGATTTCTCGATACACCTTTGATTTTTGTAATTTAGTGATTTCTTTTTCTTTTAAACATTGAAAGAAGAACTTATTTGCTAAATCAAATTCCCCTTTTTCTTTGTAAAATTGACCAATGGCAATATCATTTTCAATGATAAGGTCAAACATCTTATATTTTCTTAATATTTTACTATAATTTTCATAATCTTTAATCTTTTGATCGATTGAAGAATAATTTGTTTCAAACCAATATCGTATTTGATCATCTTGTGTCATCAAAAACTGCTCTTTTGTATAAAGATTCTCGACTTTCCCATCTGTTAATTGATATAAAGCATTATAAATATCTTTCATCATATCAGATGAGGGTTCTCGTTTTCCTGATTCAATCATACTTAAATAATGTTGATTAATACCAAATTGCTTAAATTTATATTGTGAGATTCCAAAGTGTTCACGACACTTTTTGATTTTCTTCGCTGCACTTAAAAGCATACTTCCACCATTTCTTTTTTAATAATTAACTACTTATGATTCTACCTCTCCCTAAAAAACAACCCCATCTTTATATAAATTTAAATCATATATATATAAACAGAAATGTATTTCATAGTTTTAAATTCAAACATTCGTGGTCAAAATTCGTCAAAATCTATGTTAAAATAGTAGGGATTAAACATACATTTTAAAATAGAAATTGGGGCAACTATGAATCAGACAGAATTAAAATCAATTGAAACAGCGATGCGTGAAACATCATCTAAACAACTTTATACTCGTTATCAAGTGATCTATTTACACTTACAAGGATACAAAAATGTAGAAATCGCTAAGATGGTTCCCTTCACTGCTCAGACCATCGGAACACATGTTAGAAATTATAAAAAGTATGGACTTGAGGGATTAAACCCACGCCCAAAATCAGGCTGTCCGAAGAAACTTTCACCTTCACAGGAAGCTTCTTTAATTGAAACAATAGTTGAGAAAACACCTTCAAGTGTTGGGCTAGAACCTTATATGACTTGGAATTGTAAGCTTCTATGTCTTTGGGTAAAAAGAGAATTTGATATCTCATTTACTAAAGGAGGAATGCGTGACATGTTGTTACGCTTAGGTTTTAGCTACACACGTCCGACTTACTCATTAGCGAGAGCTAGTCAAGAAAAACAAGAGGGATTTAGACAGGAATTTGAACAATTAAAAAATTTTGATTCGTGGAGAGATTGATCATTTATTGTTTCAAGATGAAAGTTCCATTAGAGATTATCAATCATTAGTCAATAATTGGTTTCCCAAAGGAAAACAACGGATCATTCCTACTTACGGAAATAATAAAAGTGTCAAATTAATAGGAATCCTTAACTATGAGACAGGTCACGTTTATGTTCAAGAAGAAGAACGTTACACAGCTGAGATTTTTCTTAAATTCTTAAACAATGTTTTAAAGGAATATCCAAGTGGAAAGATTGTTTTGATTTTAGATAATGCAAGAATTCATCACGCTAAAGTCATACAACCTTTTTTAAACGAACACAAAAATAGATTAAGGTTAGTTTTTTTACCACCTTATAGTCCTGAATTAAACTTAATTGAAGGATTATGGAAATGGTTAAAACAATCTGTGATTCATAATGTCTTTTATAAAAATATAAATGAGATTAGAAACGCTGTTCAAGGATTTATTCAACATATCAATGAAAGACCTTCAGAAGTGATCCAAAGACTCTGCGAAAAAATGTGAAAAACTTATCTGTTTCTACTATGAAAATAAATACAAACTCCCTCCGTGAGGTCAGCTTTGAAAAGACCTCCCTTGTAGGCCTCGAATCATGTCATAAATTACTGTCGAAATAAAGGCAACTTTCAACAACAATTGTTTGTGTTTTTATGTTTTAAATCACTTGTTTTTTACGATAATAAATTATCCGACTGGTGATATCGTAGAATGCTCATCAACTCTGTATCCTAAAGCAGCTAACTTTTTCAGGTATGAGTTGATTTTTTTCTCGGTATTAAATTGATGGTAGTAGTCGGATCCTAAATCAATAAACTCCTGGTCGTCTTTCAACATATGATAGATGGCGATTAGGATGGAATGAGCGACCGCCATGGTGGCTCTATTTTTTCCTCTTCTGATGGCAATTCGTTGATACTGAGCATGAAAGAAGCTATTTTTATTCTTAGCTGCTGATTTCGCAGCCTGTGCGAGGGTCGATTTTAGTATCTTATTTCCTTTGCGGGTTCGCCCGCTTTTTCTTTTGCCCGCACTTTCATTATTTCCAGGAGCTACACCTGCCCATGAAGCTAGATGCCCCGCAGTTGGAAATTGATTCATATCCAATCCGATTTCAGCTAAAATAATTTCCGCACTTTTCTTTCCGACTCCAGGAATTTGTTCAAGCTTCTTAATCGCTTCCCAATATTCTGCCATATACGTCTCAATGATGATATCCATCTCTTCAATTCTTTCAGATAATTCATGAAGATGCGTGAGAACTTGTTTCATCATCATTTTTTGAAAAGGGGTCATAATTCCTTCCATCGCCTCTGTCACCTCTTTAACAGAAGCCGATATCCGACTGATAATTAAGGTTTCAGCTGTTTTTTCATCCATCATTTCATCATTGTTTAGAACATAATCCAGTAGATTCATCGTTGTTTTACCTGTAATAGTTGAAAGAACCGAACCAATTTTAATATTTGCACCTTCTAATAATTTTTGAAGTCTGTTAAGGGCACGAGCTCTTTCTTCAGTTATCGCTTTGCGATACCTTGTCGCCTCTCTTAATTCACGTTGTTCACGACTTGGAATAAAGCTTGATTTAAGTAAACCGTGGCGAAGTAAATCGGCTAACCAAGCACTATCTAAAACATCTGTCTTCCGACCAGGAACAGCTTTAAAGTCTTTGGCGTTCACGATCATATAATTTAAACCGCGCATTTCAAAGATGTTAACCAGTGGTTTCCAATAAACAGAAGTCGATTCCATCGCTACCATTTCACATTGATTCTCTTCAAGCCAATTAGCCATTGCTTTGATATCTTTTGTTTTGGCACTAAATTCCTTGATTTCTTGCTTGTGGCCTTTACACAAACAGGCAACCAATTTCATCTTATGCACGTCAATCCCACAACAAGTTTTGTAAAGAACATCCATGGTCTGAATTCTCCTTTGAATATAATTTACGTACAATGCCAACTTCATGATTATTATTCTACTATACGTCCTCAGGGACAAAATGTGGTTCAAAGAGAAGTTGTCAGAACAGTCTATATATCGGTCTATTCGATCCAAGAAACATCGTCCTTGATTGTACAACATATTGTGAGTGAACCTAAGCCATCTCATTCAACGCACACTTTATTTTCGTTTATTGTGGTGCCTCTAGGGCGTGATGGTCTATATATAATAATATATCGTGTTATTTGTATTTTCAAAACCTATCACTTTAATAATTTAAAAATGTGATATATTGTCTTATTTAGTATTTGATGCCATACTAACAAAATAGGCTATCAACTTTTTTATAATTAATTTAAACAGTCAAATTTAATTAACCTTCATCTATTACTAAGATGAAATTTAACACCAAAAGATTGAAAGGAGAAAAAGGTGAAAAAGTTATCTGACAAATTATTATTTCTCATTTTAGATATCATAGTTTTTATTTTATTACTGATTTTCTTAACGTTAGTATTCTTGTATATTATTCATATATATCATTTCCACATTTCCTCTAATATAAATTAGAGCTATATTTTCTTATCTCAAAGCTTTAGCTTTACATAATTTGAGACCTCAGCTTCAAAATATAATAAATTCACTTCAAGTTTCTTTTTAGTTCAACTTAAAAATAAAGAGCCAAATAAAAACAATATCTAACTTACACAAAAAAATAATGCTTTACATGATCTTTTTTATCTTATTGAATAAAAGCTACGACTATGCTACTAACTCCTACAATTTAAAATATTACTCAACCAATTCCTGTAGATTAAATATAAAGTGAGGAGGGGTCTGTTGAGGCACTAGAGTTCCATGCTTCAGTTATTTATCAAAACCAATTGAGCTTGATTGTCATAAGAAATAATAACCCCATTACATATCTTTACCACTTCTCACTATCATGAAATTTCAGATTATTTTCTCTAATAAAAGTAACGAGCACCTATTAAAATAAGGTTTTGTGTTACTAACAAAAATAAGACTAAGCTCGATTTTCCATTACTTAAATCAATAACTGTCTAAATAAATAAAACAATTATCGTGTAAATATAAGCCACTATCAAATCCTTATTAGTCATCAGTTTCTTTTGCTTATCCATCTTGTTTATTAAAAATTCCCCTTTAATAAATCATCCTATATATAGTTTCACATTCTCATGAATATAAAATCCAGTTTTTCCCCTATCAAAATAACAGAAAAGGCAGCTCTCGATAGAGTTGCCTTTTCTGTTATTATTTAAAATGCTAATCTAACCTTTGTAATAAGAGATCACTGCTGCTCTCACTTCAGCTAACATTTACCTAGTAGTTGAGAATGCTCTGCACACCTATAATTCTATAATATGGTGGCACTCATCAATGCAGCTTCGTGTGACAGACTTCTTATTAACTCTTCTAGCACCACTAAACTCATAACATGAGTTTCGATCACTAGATACGACCTATACAGAAGTCTAACCATCACACTCAACCTTTCTTTTACCCTGCTAGTAGAAGATAGCTAAGAGCTTCGCTTCTTAGCGTAGGGAAGCTTACTCAAATCGCATCTTCTTCACGGCGATTATTTTTCCACCTTGTTTATAGACGCGTGGAACACGGTCACTGATTAAGCATAAAATTTCATAGCTAATCGTTCCTACTTCTGCAGCAACGCGTTCAACTGGCATACCATCTCCAATTAATGTAACCTCTGTTCCCATTGGAAATTGTTTTGGCAAACGAATCATCATCTGATCCATGCACACACGTCCAATGATTTCACATTCATAACCATTAACGATGACATGTCGTCCTTGATGCGAACGTGTCCAACCATCAGCATAACCAATTGGAACAACGCCAATCCACTCATCTTCTTGCGCTTCATAAGTGGCCCCGTATCCAACTTTATCACCTTTTTTAATTTTTTTTACTTGAACTAAATTTGATAACAACTTAAGCGCTGGCTTTAATTCAAACTCAATCGGGATAAACTCTTTATCTGGATTAATTCCATAAAGACCAAGTCCTAAACGAATCCCATGATCAAAATCGAACTCTTTTTGAAGTAATGTAGCCGTATTTTCTAAATGAACATACTTCACATCACTTAAATCTAAACTCGCAATCAAATGCTTAAACGTCTCAATCTGATGCCCTAAATACTCTTTATCACTATCTGCCGTCGCCATATGAGTAAAGACACCTTCAACCTCAACCATCGGTGCCATCTTCAGCCTATTAAAATTCTTTTGAACCTGCTCCTCCGTCATCAACCCTAAACGGTGCATCCCACTATCAATTTTCAAATGCACTTTAACAGGTGTTGTTAGAGGCAATGAAACAAGATGTTCAATCCACATTTCATCGTGAGCTGTTAATGAAATATTATTTTCTGCAGCCAATGGTACATCTTTTAGACGGGTCATTCCAAGTACTAAAATTGGCACCTCAATCCCAGAATTACGAAGACGTAATGCCTCATCAAGACCACTTACCGCTAAACAACTAACCCCCGCTTCAATCGCAACTTTTGAAACTTCGGCATCCCCGTGCCCATATCCATTGGCTTTCACAACAGCGAAGATTTCCTTCGTTGGGTGTAAGTCTTTAATTTGCTTTACATTATGAGTAATCGCATCTAAGTCAATCTCTGCCCATGTATCACGATAATACTCTTGCATACTCTTCACCTCTACCCGTTTGTTAATTTATATGATATGCACGATAAACTTCGTTTTTCGCCATCTTACGTTCTTTAGCGACACGTTTAATACTTTCATTCGTGCTATATCCTTCCCCGACATAATGCTCAACATGATCCACTACATCAAGCTCTTGCCACCAAAGAGTCTCCTCTTTTTTCTCAGTTGAGCCTTCAACAATGACAACCATCTCACCGCGTAACTCATCTACAATCTCTAACACTTCTTCAATACTTCCGCGCACAAACTCTTCATACTGTTTCGTTAACTCACGCGCAATGACAATACGGCGATTTCCTAACACCTCAAGCATCGCTTGTAACGTCTCTTTAATACGGTGTGGAGACTCATAATAAATCGTTGTGAACGGTTGATATTTTAAATCTTCTAACTCTTTTTTCTTCTTCGATTTCACACGATTTAAGAATCCATAAAATAAAAATGGTTGTGGCACTAAACCTGAAGCAATTAATGCGGATAGCGCTGCATTCGCACCTGGTACTGGAATCACAGCATATCCGGCTTCAATCGCCGCAGCGACCACTTCATAACCTGGATCAGAAATACAAGGTAATCCCGCATCACTTACTAATGCGATATTTTTCCCTTCGCTTAATAACTCGATAATGTAATCACCTTTTGAATCCTTGTTATGCTCATGATAACTCGTTAACGGTGTCTCGATTTCAAAAACGTGACATAACTTTTTCGTATGTCGTGTATCTTCTGCCGCAATTAAATCCACTGACTTTAAAACTTCTATACAACGTGGCGTCATATCACCTAAATTTCCAATCGGCGTTGCCACTAAATATAAACACGCTAATTCTTGCTTAAAACTTTTTTGAATCTGCATTTTGGTCACTCCATCTATCAATGATCCCCTCTATTATAACAGATTTTAGGCTTCTTTTTTGTTATGACTTATCAGTAATTTATGAAATTCATACCGATTGATGACATATTGCATCACTGATACCGAAAGCACCACCATGTCCTCAAAATCCTGTGCCACACTTCTAGTTATAGGCACCTGATTAAGACGATGCGTTAACTTATAGACATACTCTCGAATTTCATTCACACTTCGAAACGGAATAATTTTCACCGTATCAAGTGTCGCAAATTTCTTCGCAGCATAACGATGTAACATCACTTCGTACTTCAAATGCTTGGCAATCGAATGATTGTCATATAAATAATCATTCGCATGATAAATACACGCATAATCACAGAAAAAGTGAATTAAAATCCCTAATTTTTCAGAAAACTCTGGAATACTCGCTTTACTGTTTAACAAACGATGAAGCATATCAAAAATGATTTCTTCATTATCTCGATGATAATGGCTCATCCGTAAATACTTCTGATGAATATCCGGCTTGATATTTCCATACACAAAACGTCGTTTGTGGATAAAGGCTTGATTTGATGGTGATAACTGTTGATATAAAAACTCACCTACCATCCGATGCGTATTTGCAATCATTATCTAACCATCCTTTCTACATGACTGCTGAAAATAATTGAGCCAGTGACTGTGCTGTTCTCGCTATAATTGAACGTTTTTGCCACTCAGTATAAATAATCTCAGTCGAACGTGAAAAATCAATATTAAAATCATTTAGTAAAGCTTCAATCGATTGGGTTTGATACAGCATGACATTTACTTCAAAATTTAAATAAAAACTTCGAATATCCATATTCGTCGTTCCTACCGTCGCAATCTTCTCATCCACAACAATCACCTTCGCATGACAGAACACCCCATCATACGTAAAAATACGAACTCCAACGGCCAATAGTTGTTCAAAATAAGATTGAGTTGCATAATAAACAAACTTCTTATCTGGTCGACCTGGAACAATGATTCGAACATCAATTCCAGACAAAGCCGCATTTTTTAAAGCCATTATAACATCAAAATCAGGGATTAAATATGGAGTTATAATGTAAATACTATGATTTGCATCCATAATCATTCGAAAAATCGATTGCTTAATCGGCGCGATTGTTGATTGTGGTCCAGCATCAACGACTTGTACCCCACCATCTTCCTCACTCGGATAAGACACATAGTAACGATCATCCTCAAGTCTCTCTCCCGTTGCAAAAAACCAGTCGCCTGAGAAAATCACAGCTAAATCATGGACGGCCTCGCCCTCAATGAGAATAGATGTATCTCGCCAAAAGCCAAATTTTACGGAACGATGAATATATTCATCCCCAATATTAATACCACCTGTTATCGCCAACTTCCCATCCACCACTAAAATTTTACGATGATTTCGATGATTCATTTTATTCGATAAAAATGGAATCCATACCTTATCAAATTCCGCAAACATAATTCCAGCACTCTTCATCATCTGAATCGCATCCTTTGACATTCGTTTTGAAGATCCCATCGAATCAATTAAGACACGAATCTCAACGCCTGCCTTCGCACGCTCAATGAGTGCATCAATGACACGCATCCCCATCTCATCACTGTGGAAAATATAATATTCTAAAAAAATAAACTCTTTTGCATTTTTAATCGCCTCTAATAAGACCGGAAACTTTTGCTCACCATTGGTTAAAATACGCGTCTTCGTCTTAAAGGTGACATCATTTTGACTTGTTATTTTATTTAACTTTACTAATCTTAATGCCTCGTAGCTCAATTCCGTTTCAACATCCGAATGATCATGATGTCTCGCCGGTACCACATAGTCTGATCCAAGCTGTTTCATTCGACGACGATAACGGAACGTTTCTCGGAATCCATTTCCAAGCATAATATACAAAATCAATCCAATCACCGGAAACAATGCAATGACAAACAACCACGGTAATTTATTCTTCGAGTCCGAGTAAATAAAAATAAGTAGCCACACTAAAATGGATGCCACCGAAAGTCCAATATAAATTAAACTCCCTGTCGCGACTGCCACACTATCAATTACTGACGAATAATAAAAACTTGAAAAATAAACAATCACCGTCAAAATAGCCAGTACTATTAATACAATCGATCTTTTCATCTTATCACCTAAAACTATTCTATCCATGAAGCAAACTCTTTATAACAAGATTCATTTAATCGTAAAAAAGTCGCCTCTAATCGAGACGACTATTCTTTCTTACCAAGCATAAATAAATCTAAGATTTCTTGACTATAATTTAAGCTCTTTTCATTTTCATAAACAAATAGTGGATTTTCAATACGAAGGTTTCCTGGATTACCACCTTTAATCCCTTCAATTAAAAGCACATTAGCTTCACGATTAATACGAGGATACACTAAACGCATACGCTTGGGTTCAATCTTATATTTTCTAAAGGTTTCAATAATATCAATTAAACGATCCGGACGATGCACCATCGCAAAACGTCCACCTTGCTTTAACAATAATGACGCTTCCTTCACGACATCATCAAGCGTTGCTAATACTTCATGACGTGCAATCGTTAAATAATCATTTTTATTTAAATTACTATCTGGATTCACTTTGAAATACGGTGGATTACACGTCACCACATCATGTGCATACTTTCCAAGTTTCTCATGAATCCCTTTTAAGTCGCCCTGTACAATCGTAATACGATCTTCCAGACCATTCACTGCCACATTACGTGTTGCTAAGTCATAAGACATCTCTTGAATTTCAACACCTGTAATATGAGCATTTTTACTACGAAGTGATAAAAATAAAGGAACCGGTGCATTCCCTGTACATAAATCCACAATCGACTTCGCATTCTTATTTAACGTCGCATAATCACCAAGCAACGTCGAATCTAACGAGAAATTAAACATCTCAGGATTTTGAATAATTTTTAAACCATCATAACCTAATAAATCATTCAAAACCTCATTCTCTTTCAAAAACTTTTCCTTATCTAACACATCAAGCACCATCCAATGAAAAAATATAAACTACGGTAAAATTCTACTTCTAAGACAAAGTCCTTCATATAGGTGAAGGACTTTTAAATATTAAAAAACTTGAAACAATATCATTTAATAAACACTTTATCCACAATCTAAGTAGCATCATTAATAATGAACCACAAATAACTAGTATTCACACTAATGAGCTCTCCCTGGAAAAACTCAAATGCTAAACTAAAAACTTATTCCTTATAAATATAGATTACGAAATAGATAGCACTAGCTAATCCAGTTTCGAGTCGCAGTCTCTCTATAAAGTCTTAAACTGCCTATCGACTCTTAAAGAGTCAATATCAGTTTAGACGACTTTTACGAGCAGACTAAACACGACTCTCAACTTTTTAATCAATCAATTGTTTTAGTTCTGGATCGATTTGGATTTCTTCTTTTTTGACTTTACGGTCTAAGATTTTAAGGATTTCTGAGGCGTCATGTTTACGGATTGTATCTTTGTACTCCACCATTAACGTTTCAGAAATCATATTAATTGAACGAACACGCCCTTCCCCTAACTCTGTTAACACGCGGTTTCCAACGTCAGGTAATCGTTTCATTAATTCCACATACGTCTCATTCTCGTATTTTAAACAACATAAAAGTTTTCCACAAATCCCCGAAATCTTTGATGGATTTAATGATAACTGTTGATTTTTCGCCATCTTAATCGTTACCGTTGCAAACTCCCCTAAAAATGATGTACAACATAACACACGTCCACATGGACCTAATCCACCAATCATTTTTGCTGCATCACGAACCCCAATTTGACGAAGTTCAATACGTAAACGGAACGTATACGCTAAATCCTTAACTAACTGTCTAAAATCGACGCGACCTTCAGCCGTAAAATAGAAAATTAACTTCGTACGATCAAACGTATATTCACAACCTAAAAGCTGCATATCTAACTTATTTTTAACGATTAACTGCTCACAAGCCTCAATTGCATAAGCTTCATCCGCCTTATTTTGACGATGCTTCTCAATATCCTCTTCCGTCGCAATTCGCATCACAGGTTTTAGCGGTAAAAACACATCTTCCTCACCAACCAGCTTCGGAGCAATTACAACCGTACCAAACTCCATCCCGCGAACCGTTTCAACTAAAACATAATCGCCTTTTTTAAGCTCAAACCCATTTGGATCAAAGAAATACTTCTTCCCAACCTGCTTAAACTGAACCCCTACTACTTCATATTGCATGACTAAAATCCTCCTCTCATCTCTAAGAATAACTGATCAAAACAAAGCATCACATTCGCATTCGCCATCAAACGCTTCTCCGCCTCCAAAAGCGCACGCAACTTATTCAAACACGACGTCGTCGTATTTGCTTGCTCACTTGTGGAAAGTGAAGAAGGATACAACCTAAAAGCAAGCTGCTCAGTCTTACCTAGCTTCATCCTTAGTACATCCTCATAATAAATCATAAAAAGCTTTAAATATAATAACTGAGAATCCTTTTCCTTAAAAAGATCCTGATGTTGCATGAACAAAATAGACGGATCTAACTTCGTCTTTACAAAACAATCCTCAGTTTTCAAAACAAAATCAATTAACGATGCCAAACGCTCCGATTCCGCTAACTTAATCCCTTCATCTAAATTTTGCGTTAACGACGCGACAATCGCCGCATACTGATTCACTCCCGCTTCACAGTACTGCTTAATTAACTCCTCATGGGGTAACGATTTAAAAGAAAGGATAACCGCGCGTGAACGAATCGTCGGTAACAACATCTGTTTATTCTCCGTTAATAAAAGCGCATAAGTATTCTTCATTGGCTCCTCTAAAAACTTTAACAAACTATTCGCTGCACTCACCGACATCTTATCAGCATCTTCAATAATATAAACCTTCGCCGAATTCTCCGCCGCCATCTTTGAAAACTCCGATTGCAACGTCTGAATCTGCTCCTTTTTAATACTATTTCCTTCTGGGCGAATCACATAAACATTCACGTGTCCCTCATTCTCAATCATCTGACAACTTCGACACGTTCCACAAATCTTATCCTCTGATTCACACAATAACATTTTAGCAAAATTCTTCGCAACAAACAACTTTCCGACACCTTTAGCGCCCTCTAAAATATACGCATGAACTAAGCGATTCTTATGATAACTATTCACTAAAAATCGAACCACCTCAGACTGGCGATCTGAAACTTTTTCCCATCCGCGCACACGCGTCACCTCCTTTCAAATCCATCTTGCTTATTTATTCAACTTACTTAAAATTAATGCACAAACCTCATCTGTCAATGCCTCAACAGACTTTGTCGCATCCACAGAAACAATACGCTCTGGATTCATTTTTGCTTGCTTTTTATATCCTTCATAAACTAACTCATGGAAGGCTAATCCCTCTAAATCTAAACGATTTACCTCACGAGAATCATTCGCTGCAATACGAGCTAACCCAATTTCAGGCTTAATATCAAAAAAGATTGTTAAATCCGGCATAAACCCTTCAATCGCGAACTGATTAATCTCACGAACTTCATCCATCCCAATGCCACGAGCATAACCTTGATACACAATTGAACTATCCACAAAGCGATCGCATAACACAATACGACCTTCATCCATAGCCGGTTTCACCTTCTCAACTAAATGTTGACGACGGGCAGCAGCGTAAAGTAAAGCTTCCGTACGACAATCCATCTCCGTATGATCACGATCTAAAATGACCTCACGAATTTTCTCAGCAATCTTAATCCCACCCGGTTCACGTGTATATAACGTCTCGATTCCAAGTGTTGATAACTTATCGATTACCGCATTCGCAATCGTCGTCTTTCCGGCACCTTCTCCGCCTTCTAGTGTAATAAATAATCCACTCATCGTCTAAACTCCTTTATCAAAAAATCAAATATCAAACAACATTATCTCACAAATACCCCCTATTTTAAAGAAATTTATCTCCACCTCATTATGGATTAAAAAGCATTGTATTGGAAAAAATATAACCATCCTACGATAAGGAGTTTTAACAACATGATGAAAAAATATCTTATTTTCCTACTTTGTATCATCACCTTAGGATGTACTCACACAACTAACGAAAACAAAACGACGTCTACCCTCAAAGTAGCCACAACCATTTACCCATTAACCTATTTTACCCAGCAAATTGGAGGTCAATACGTCAACACAACCCAACTAGTACAAGACGAAGCTGATATCCACAACTATAAGCTCACGGTAAACGCCTTAAACACTGCTCAAAAATCAGACTTAGTCATTTACATCGATCCAACCCTCGAACCTTATACCCTCGACCTTACCTCTATTATTGACGAGCAACATATTCCTTCAATTAATATGTTAACCGAAGTAAAAAAACAAACAGCCCCCGAAATTGGACAAGGACAAACCCTCATTAGTGGAACACTCACCGTCGAAGAATCATCTGGACACTCCCAAGCTATCCCACAACATAAAGATGGTCGCTCAGAACAAACCTTGTCTAAAGTATATAACCATCTTTGGCTACATCCATCGTATGCTATCATCATGTGTGAAGTCATCAAAAATGAACTCACCGCATTTCGACCAGAATACGAAGCTATCTTCCAAGCAAACTACAATCAATTAAAGGAAAAACTCCTCACACTCAATCAAGCCTTCGAAAGCTTAAGTGATGCTCCAAACAAATATTTCATCACGACACATGACGCGTTCTCTACATGGCAAAGTTATGGACTCATTCAAATCCCCATCCTAGACTATTATGAAAACAAACTCCCACAACAAGACCTTCAGCAGCTCATCAATACCTCGCTAACATTAAACCTATACTACCTTTTCCAAGAACCTAACATCGACTCAAGCATCATCGAACAAATCCAAAACAGTCTTAACCTAGAAAGCATCCCCCTCTATACCCTCGCCACCCTCACCGAAGAACAAATCCAAAACGGTGACGACTACTTTAGCATCATGTACGAAAACATCAATCATTTAAAACGTGAACTCTATTAAGAAGGATAAAACATAAAAACTATATCATCGCTTCATTCATTCATCATAGTCAAACTTTAAAATTCCCCTATCTATTAAAGAAACATTTATCTACATAGACGGGGGGCGGCCCTATGTGTGGATAACAGATACCATCTCAATAATAGATTGAGTCACGTAGCATCGGGAAGCTATGGGTAATAAAAAAAATAGGAGACAAATCATTAGAAAATTTATTTATGAGAGAAAGATCGGTTAGCCCTCTTTCTCTGTAATGCCCATTATAGAATTTTCTTCAACGATGATGTCTCCTCCTAATTATTATCTGTACATAACAAAAAAAGAGCCATCAACCGATGACTCTTTTCTTTACTCTATAAAAACTATTCTTCTTCAATTTTAACGTCAACAATTTGACTAAAAACTACACGCTTTAAAGTTGAATCTGTGATAACTAAAAGTTGTTCATAATGTTCGTCATAATGAGAAATTGTCCCTGAAACTACAAAAGACTCACCATTTTCATCAGCCACTGTCAGCTGAACTGGCAATTTATCATCAAACGCACGCTTTAATCCTTTATACCCTGAAGTTTCTTTGTTCGTAATCACTTGTGTATATTTCGAAAGATCCTCAAGATTTAAAGCGTCATTAGGTTGAATCATGCTTTGTGTCGGTTGATCTTGTCGACTGAATAATTTATTTATGAATTTTAGTGCCATATTTGCCTCCTGTATAATTCAACAAATAACTCGTTGCTCCCCTTATTTCACCCTATCTACTATAAATTATAACATAAACTCTTTGATAAACAAACAAAGACCTTATAATTATATTTTCATTTTTTACCTCTCCATCACCTTGAAAGACAACATCTGACAAATATCAATTTTACTCCTCGATATCCGTCAAAGGTTTCAATAATTCCTCTGGATAATCGACACGCTGTAAATAAAGCCCCTGTGGTTTAGCCGTATGTCCTGCTAAACGACGATCCCTCATTTCAAGGATTTTTTTAATATCTTCTGGTTGTTTACGCCCTTCACCGACCTGAATGAGCGTCCCAACCATAATACGAATCATATATCGTAAAAATCCATTTCCAACAAAAATAAATGTTAACTCACCCTCTTCATCAAGCAACTCCGCCCGATAAATCGTACGCTCTTTATTGATCTCATCTAAGTTCCCACAAAACGATGTAAAATCATGCGTTCCTAATAAATACGTCATCGCCTCACGCATCTTCGCCACATCCAACGGACGACGATGATAATAAACATAATGACGCTTCATGGGATTATACGTATTTAATGACAACTTATAGCGATACTCTTTAATCTTACCATGATAGCGCGAATGAAACTCAGGATGAACCTCATGGCTATCTAAAACATAAATATCCTCTGGTAACATCGAATTGAGCGCCCTAACATAACGCGTTCCATCCATATTAACCTCACTATCAAAATGAAATACCTGTCCATAAGCATGAACACCTGTATCCGTACGTCCTGAACTATGAATCGTAATCGGTACCTTACAAATCTTCTCTAATGCTGCCTCAATCTCACCTTGAACCGTACGCTGTCCTGGCTGACGCTGATAACCATTAAATAACGTTCCATCATACGCCACCGTACACTTAATTCTTTTCATAATTCGCCACCTTAAAAAATAATTGCCCCAATAAATAGAGCCCCACAAACTAAAACAAGCACCGTATCTGATACTTTCCAATTTAAACGATTAATACTCGTTCTCAAACGCCCCGGCACATAACCACGAACCTCCATCGCATTCGCCAACTCATCGGCACGTTTGAAGGATAAAATGAATAAAGGTACAAGCAGAGAAATCAGTTGCATCACCTTATCTTTAAATTTTCCTTCACTAATATCCACACCACGTGACGCCTGCGCCTTTAAAATCTTTTGAGTCTCCTCGAATAACGTTGGAATAAATCGCAGTGCAATTGAAATCATCAAGGCTAACTCAGATACAGGGAATCCGATCTTCTTTAAAGGCTTAAATAATGACTCCAGTGCTAACGTTAAATCAGACGGCTTCGTCGTCAACGTTAGAAGTGTTGAAATCAACACAACAATGATTAATCGGATACTCATAAAGAATCCTAAATTTAAGCCTTCATCATAAATTTCAATCGGTCCTAAACTAAAAATAACCTGGCCTTGCCTATTAAAAATTATTTGCAAAACAAACGTTAAAATTACAAAGAAAAACACAGGTTTTAAACTTCTCATAAAATAATTCAATGGAATTTTCGTTAACGTCATGGCGACTAACTCCGCTACAATTAACAACCCCATGAATAACCAACTATCAATCAAAAAGCTTGCCACCACGAATAATGACGTCGCCACAAGCTTAGCACGTGGATCTAGTCGATGCCAAAATGATTGACCTGGTAAGTATTGACCAATAACAATCCCATTCACCAACTATCGCCTCCCTACTAAAGCTTCAATCTGACTAACAAACTCGTCTGTCGTTAACGGCAGTTTATCCACAGATAATCCGACTTTTTTCGCTAACTGATGATAATTTTGTGCGGCAATCGGCAATGTAATTCCACACTCTTTTAATGCTTCAACTTCTTTGAACACTTGTTGTGGTGTTCCTTTTAACTTCATGACACCACGATGCATCACAATCATTTCCTCAGCATACTCTGCCACTAAATTCATATCGTGCGTCACTAACACAATCGTTTTTCCATACTGCTTATGTAATATATTGAACATTTCCATCATTTCATGTTGACCTTGAGGATCAAGACCTGCTGTTGGTTCATCTAACACTAACACATCTGGATTCATCGCTAAAATACCTGCAATTGCGACACGGCGCATCTGCCCACCACTTAAATTAAATGGTGAATGCTCTAAAATAGATTCATTTAATCCGACCATCTGAATGACATCACGTGCTCGCTGATGTGCCTCGTCTTCAGACACACCATAGTTCATCGGTCCAAACATAATATCCTTCTCAACCGTCTCTTCAAATAATTGATATTCCGGAAACTGAAAAACTAATCCAACATGCTGACGAACTTCTTTTAACCCTTTATTTTTCTCATCTGATTTAATGACTTTCTCACCAATCGTAATACTTCCGCTACTTGGCTTTAATAACCCATTCATATGCTGAATAAGCGTTGACTTTCCAGACCCCGTATGTCCAACAACCGACAAAAACTGTCCTTCTTTAATCTCAAAATTAATATCATAAAGTGCACGCTGTTCCATCGGAGTATTGGCATTATAAACATGATTTACTGATTCAAATTTAATTTGCATAACTCACCCATCAACTCCTCATCACTTGTACAAATCTCACTTAAAATCCCTTTTTGCTTTAAATCATACGACGCTTTTACCGCAAACGGAACATCTAGCTTCACTGATTCTAACAATTCCTTCTCTGCAAAGACCTCTTTCGGCGTTCCTTCTAAAATAATTTGACCGGCATTCATCACAACAATACGATCACTCTTCACTGCCTCATCTAAATGATGCGTAATCATAATAATCGTCTTATCCTCATCTTGCGCCAATTCATGAACAAGCTCCATCATATTTTCACGCCCTTGTGGATCTAACATGGCTGTCGCTTCATCTAAAATAATAATTTTAGCACCTAAAGCTAATACCCCAGCAATGGCCACGCGTTGCTTCTCACCACCACTTAAATGATGTGGCTCACGATCTAAAAACTGCTTCATCCCCACCTTCGTCGCATACTCCTCGACCAGGCGGTTCATTTCTTCATACGATACGCACTTATTTTCAAGACCAAATGCAATATCGTCGCGCACAGTACTTCCAACGAACTGATTATCAGGATTTTGAAAAACAATCCCAATTTTTTGTCTAATCTCAAACACTGTTTCTTCATTTAATGGCTGACCATCTACAACAATCTTCCCAGCCTGAGCTTCTATTAAACCAACTAATAACTTTGATAACGTCGACTTCCCAGAACCATTATGTCCTAAAATTGTGACAAACTCACCTTGATTAATCTTTAAACTATAATCTTTTAAAACCGTCTGACCTTCATCATAACCAAACGTCACATTTTCTAATCGAATCATCTCTGACACCGAGCTCCACCACCCTATATATTTTAATTCATAACGACTTAAATAGCCATTCCATCTAAATCAGCATCTGCACTTCCAACAATCTCAATCACTAAATAATGAGGTGCACAAATAATACTTTGTCCCACCTTACTAATTGTCCCTACTTCAACACAATCATGATCTGGACAATCAGCCTCTTCAATATGCACACCATCTTTATCCACAATAATCTTATTATAACCTAATTGCGTCTCAATTTCGAAGACATGCTCTTGACCATCCATGTCAATACGTGCATATTCTTCCCCTTTTAATGAGATAATAACTTCTTGATTATCATTTGGTTGCATCGCAAACATCGCAAGTAAAAACCCACTAATCGCAACGACAGCAATAATAATATATACATCAAAACGCTTCATCTACTACATCCTCCAAAACTAATCTAGGTGATTTTCATACATCTAACATTATAACAAGATTATTAATTAATTGTCATGAAAATCCGACGATAACCACACAAAAACATTGGAAAAATTTTGTATATTTGATAAACTGAATAAAATAAAGGAGTGAAAATTATGTTCAAAAAATTTATATCTTATTATCGAAACCACTTAGGACTATTTCTAATCGATATGGCTGCCGCACTCATCATGGCAGGAATTGATTTAATCTATCCATCATTCACAAGAACATTTATGAATGACTACATTCCCAACCGTAATGTGAGTGCCATGATCAACATCAGCCTCTTCTTACTAATTCTATTTATCATTCGATTGATTTGTTCACACATTGTCAACTACTGGGGGCACATCATGGGAGCTCGAATGGAATTTGACATGAGACAAGACCTCTTCAAAAAGTTCCAAACCTTAAACTTCAGCTACTATGACGAAAACAAAACCGGTGTCATCATGTCACGCCTTGTTGGCGATCTACGTGACATCACCGAGCTCGCCCATCACGGTCCAGAAGATATCTTCATCTCTGCTATCATGATCATCGGAAGCTTTATCATCCTATTTAACATCAATGCCCTCTTTACCCTCTTAATCTTTCCAATCATTCTCTTAATTATTATCTTCTCTCTCTGGAGACGCAATGCTATGATGATTGGATTCCGTCGAACAAGACAAACCCAGGGAGAAATCACCGCTCAAATCGAAAGTAGCATCGGCGGCATTCGTCTAACAAAATCATTCGCTAATGAAAAATACGAATATGAAAAATTCACCGAAAACAATGAACAATACGCTGACTCGTGGAAAAATGCTCTTTTCCAAATGTCAGTCTTTCAAAGTGGAAACAACTTTTTAATTGATATCCTAAACTTGGCTCTTCTGATTATCGGTGGTCTCCTCGTAGCTAAAGGCACTATTACACTAGGAGACTTCACAGCATTCCTACTATACGTTAACTTCTTGATTAAACCAATCCAACGCCTCATCAACTTCATGCAACAATTCCAAACTGGATGGGCAGGCTTTGAACGTTTCTATGAAATTATGCTTCTAGAACCAAAAATTAAAACAGAGCCGCAAGCTATTACATTAGAAAATCCAAAAGGAAAAATCACCTTCAATCACGTCAACTTCAAATACGATGCCAACGATGAACACGTCCTTACCGACTTCAACATCACCATCGAACCAGGCAAAAAAATCGCCCTCGTAGGAGAATCCGGTGTTGGAAAATCTACCATCTCTTTACTAATCCCAAGATTCTACGACGTCACATCAGGTGAAATACTCATCGATGATACCAATATCAAAAACTATGACTTACACACATTACGCAAAAACATCGGACACGTGCAACAAGACGTCTATATCTTCTACGGAAACATCCGCGACAACATCCTCTATGGAAACCCAGATGCGACCGAAGAACAAATGATCGCCGCCGCTAAAAAAGCACGCATCCATGATTTCATCATGTCCCTCGAAAACGGATACGACACTACAGTAGGTGAACGCGGCGTTAAACTATCCGGAGGTCAAAAACAACGTATTGCCATTGCACGCGTCTTCTTAAAAAATCCAGCTATCTTAATCTTAGATGAAGCCACATCAGCGCTAGATAACATCACTGAAATGCTAATTCAAGAAGCACTAGATGAATTGACAGTCGGTCGAACAACCATTATTATTGCACATCGCCTAAGCACAGTTAAAAAAGCAGATGAAATTCTAGTCTTAACACGACAAGGAATCTCTGAACGTGGATCTCACAAAGAATTAATCAAAGCCAATGGATACTACGCTGAACTATACGAATCACAATTTAAAAACCTATAATAAAGGGGCTGTATCAAAATGACTAAAACTTCATAGTCATGGAGCTACATGCTCCTTTTTTTGGCTATTCATCGTAAAAAAATTAGGCCCTGGATTGAATTTTATGGATTGAATTTATTTTTGAGTACGATGAAAAGAAGGACGTTTCTTTCCTTCAAAATGACCGTATATTCTGATTTTTTAAGCCACTTTTTGTGTATGGAGTTGTTGCCCGCAACGATTGTTTTGGATTTTGTTATGTAATTTTTGTACATTATATCCAAAACATAGAAGCAACATTTCTACTGTGACATGAACTTTTCCGCGGGTTAAAAATTTTCTGAAGCCGTAATCTTGTTTTAACACGCCAAAAGCACCTTCAACTTGAATGGAGCGATTCTTTCTTAAAATAATCCCTTCTTCACTTTGGATATTTTCAAGTGACTCTGTTCTTAGCGAAAGCATTTTTTTAGACACTTCTATTCGTTTATGGTTTCCTTCTTTCGCTTTTGTACATTTGGAACGCAAGGGACAATCTTGGCAAGTTTCACATTCATAAATCGTGACTTCTTTTCGATATCCCGTCCGACTTTCTCGACTTTTAACTTCGATCGGTTTTAACACTCTTCCATTGGCACACGTATAGGTATCTGTGAGTTCATCATATGCCATGTTTTCTCGTTTCCCCAGTTGAGCTTTATATTTTCTTGTTTTTGAGGCTTCATAGTTGAGAGGCTTAATGAAAACTTTTTGATGGTTCTCCTTCAAATAAGCATAATTTTCTTCACTTTCATAACCTGCATCTGCGATCACCCGTTCAAATGTGTTAGATAATCGAGATTCCATGGATGTCAGAAAGGGAATCAAAGTCGTGACATCATTGGCCGAACTAAAGATTCCAACATGCACAATATACTCCGCTTCAACGCCAATTTGGACATTATATCCTGGTTTTAATTGACCATTTTTCATGTGATCGTCTTTCATTCTCATAAAAGTGGCATCAACATCCGTTTTTGAACAACTTGAACGATGCTCGCCAATCCTTTCTTGATACGTCAAATACATGTTCTGTTTTTCAATATAATCCTCGAGTGCTTCCACTTGACGTTGGAGAACGGTTTTTCTCTTTCCTTTTCCAGAAACAAATTCAATGGATTGTTCAATCACTCGTTGTTTCAAATTCATTAAACAAGATTCTAAAACATCTAAGGGTTGATTCGAATTGAACTGATACGTTGTTAGATACATTTCGTTGATTTGTTGAAGCAGTTTTTCAATTTTTGTATGAAGTTTAGATTCATTTTTAGTGACTGATTTTAACCAAACAAAGGAATAACGATTGGCATTCGCTTCAATTTTTGTTCCATCAATAAATAGGTTTTTAAAATGAATTTCATCTAAGGCGTGAAGACGCTCAATCCATTGATCAAATAAATCTTCCATGACACCATCGCTTAAATGATGTTTTCTAAATCGATTAATCGTATGATGGCTAGGCGCGGGATAACCGTTTAACAACCAGATAAAATGAATATCCCGTTGACAAAGTCGCTGAATTTCTCGCGAAGAGAAAGCGCGATTCATATACGCGTAAACTAAAATCTTAAACATAATAACCGGTGGTACGACAGAATTTCTCCCTTTATCAGAGTAAGTGCTTAATAATTTTTTATCATCTAATCCCTCCAATAATTGATTAAGCAAACGTACAGGGTCATGAGGTGCAATATAAACTTGAATATCCATCGTTAAAGAGAGTTGATATCCAGCTGAATAAGTTGTATAATCTTGAGGTATATTTTCTTTTTTTAGCATAAAAAAAGTATACAAAAAAGCAGTCCCGAATGGGACTGCCTTTTTTTGTAAACTGTAGTTTTTTAATTCAAAGGGCCATCTATTTTGAGACAGCCCCTTTATTTATAAATTATATCTTATAATTTCCCTACTAAGTCTAAGCTTGGTGTTAAAGTTTCAGCACCTGGTTGCCATTTAGCTGGACACACTTGATCTCCGTGCTCAGCAACGAATTGTGCAGCTTGAACTTTACGTAATAATTCCTCAGCATTACGTCCGATTCCATTATCATGGATTTCATATGCTTTAATAACACCTTCTGGATTTACAACAAAACTTCCACGTAATGCTAAACCTTCTTCTTCAATCATAACTTCGAAGTTACGAGTTAAAGTACCAGTTGGGTCAGCTAACATTGGGTATTTGATTTTTCCGATTGTTTCAGAAGCATCAGCCCATGCTTTGTGTACGAAGTGAGTATCTGTAGATACTGAGTATACTTCACATCCCATTTCTTGGAATTTAGCGTAGTTATCTGCTAAGTCACCTAATTCAGTTGGGCAAACAAATGTGAAATCTGCTGGATAGAAGAAAAATACAGACCATTTTCCTTTGATTGATTCAGAAGTAACTTCTTTGAATTCTCCATTGTGGTACGCTTGTACAGCGAATTCTTTAACTTGAGTGTTAATTAAAGACATTATTATTTCCTCCCTTAAATTATAGTAATCATTACTGATATTGTTATTATATATTTGTTTCCTGATAAAGTCAACAGAAATAACTCAAAAAAATTCTCTTTTTTAAAATATAAATAATCAATACAATTGTATGAAATACTTCAAATGAAATTTTCCTCCCAACACATTTATGTGACCATATACTATTTATTCTCTTATTTATGCCGATCCTATTTCTTTAAAAAAGTACAGCATTATCATTTCCATTACACTTCTTTATTAATCTTTAAATCCCCCTATATATAATTAATTTGATTTATTAATCACTGACTTCGACTCTCTACTCTATCCATACCTTAAAGGCATTACATCTCAATTTCATTCCCTAGTAGTAGAAAACCTTTACTTCGCAAGCTAAATGATTCATATTAATACTTATAATCCAAAGTCGGAAATTAAATTGCCATATAAAATCATTCTATCACATAATTTACAAAAAATGGTTTAATCTATATCTTTCATTCAAAACTTTCATAAAATTTTTCATATAAACAATTTACATTACTTAAATTAGCAACCACACTTTTCAACAATAAAAAAGAGGATTTAATCGAATAGCAAGGGTCGATTAAATCCTCAATAATGGATAGACTAAAATCAAGAAGATGATTAATAAAAGAGAGTCTTATTTTTTAAAAATTATACAATAGAATCTCGTATATTTATAATAAAGACCTTTTGCATAAGACTTGTCTAAACTAAAACTATATCACTATTATCTATAATGGTTCTATAATATTTGGTGTGGGTGACTCCCACACCTCTTTTATTTGAAGTAAAAAATAAGTACAAAAAAAAGAGACATTATGTCCCAAATTCTATACCATGTAATTGACCAAAAAAACACGAAAGGATTGGAATAATGTCTCATACTCATTGTATCTCAACTTTACTTGATTTAAAAGATAAAACAATCACTTTTCCAGAAGATTGGATGAAAGAAGTGATGATTAACGTGGTTCGTTCAAAACTTATCTCAGGAATCTTGTCTTTTCAGCCTACCCATTGTTATCAGTGTGGCCATATTTTTGATTCAAACATTATTAAACACGGCTTCAAAACCTCTCGTATTAAGATGATGAAACTCTCTGGCTTTGATACCTATCTCGATTTAAAAAAGCAACGCTATAAATGCCGTCATTGTGATCGTACCTTTACGCTTAAAACCTCTCTCGTAGAATCTAATTGTTACCTTTCTAATCCCCTTAAACAAGCCATTTTCCTAGAGGCTAGCCATAAAAAATCCGAGTCAGATATTGCCCGTGAACTCAACGTATCCCATTCAACGGTCAATTGTTTATAGTATTCTAATAATTAACAGGGATGCATTTGAAAAGTTAACATCTCTTTTGTAAAATTATCCATATCAACTAGAGATATGGAGGAGATAGGAGTGCTAACTTTGGAGAAGAAAGAAAAAATGATTCGTTTATATCTAAAAGGTCTATCTTATACCGACATTGCTAAAGAGATAGGAATGACTCGACAAACGGTTAGTAAATATATTAAGCAATATGAGAAGGATCAACAAGAATTAGAATTAGCTACGACCGCTGAAGAAAAAGAACAGATTATTATCCGTTCATCTGCTAAGCCTAAGTACGATAGTAGTAAACGTCAACGTATTAAATTAACACCTGATGTTGAGTCAATGATTGATTCTTGCTTAGAAGAAAATAAACAAAAGATTCAACAGGGGAAACGGAAACTCATCATGAAAAATACAGATATTTATGAATGGCTGATTTCGAAAAATATTGATATTAGCTATCGTTCAGTTTGTGCTTATGTTTCTAAACAAGCCCAACGTTCAAAAGAGGCATTTATTAGGCAAGTTTATGAGCCTGGACAAGTGGCTGAATTTGATTGGGGAGATGTTACTCTTTATATTGAGGAATTGGGTGCTGAGCGACGATTTAAAATTGGAGTGTTTGACTTAAAATATAGTGATAAGAGATTTGCTTACCTTTATTCACATGAAAATACGGAAGCTTTTCTTGATATTCACACTCGCTTCTTTGAAGAAATCAAAGGGGTTCCGACTGAAATCGTCTATGACAATGCACGTGTTCAAGTGAAACATCTAGCTGGTAGAGAAAAACAACCCACTGAGGTGGTTAAAAAATTAATGAATTATTACGGTTATATTCCCCGATACACCAATCCTTACAGTGGTCATGAAAAAGGTCATGTGGAGCGTTCTGTTGAATTAATTCGACGAAAAGCTTATAGTAAGTCTCACCATTTCAAAACAATTGCAGATGCTGTTACTGCACTTTTAGAAGCAACTCACCGTGAAAATCAAAAAATAAAACAACGAACGAACCAATCTGCAGAAACTGTATTTGCACAAGAACAGAAGAATTTACTTCCATATAGGTTACCCTTGGATACTTATTTAACCTCTACCTATAAAGTGAATAAATATAGTTTTATTCATGTCGATTCCAATTTTTATTCTGTTCCGGATTACTTAGTAGGAAAAGAGGTGACTGTCCGTAAAAACATTAACCAGATTAAAGTTTATTTCGATGATCGATTTTTATTTAAGGCTAACCGATTAATCGGACGTCACCAATATCATATAGATATTCATCACTATTTAGCGACATTAAAAAAGAAGCCCGGGGCAATTGCGCATAGCTTGGCTCTCAAACAAGCTACTCCCTGGCTTCAAAACATATTCCAAACTTATTATAACACAAATCCACGAGACTTTATCTATCTATTAACAATAATTGAGCAGAACTCTCTTGAAACGGTTCAGTTTGCGATTGAATCTTTAAAACGACAAGGGTTACCGATTCAAAATCATCACATCATCAATTACTTATTGAATTTAAACCCTAGTCAGTTCAATACCAAAGATTTAATTGAAGCCCCTATTGAACAAGCTTGTTATCATCAATTATCTGAAATTAGTTCAATGTATAGTCAAGGAGAAAACTCATGGATCAATTAATTAAAACTTACACCAAACATTTACGCTTACCTTATATTCATCAAAATTTGTCTTTTCATTTAGAACAAGCTCGGTTAGAAAATCAATCCTATGAAGAGTTCTTACTGAATCTTTTTCAATATGAGGTTGAACTTAGACAACAGAATGGGGTTAATACGCGTATAAGAGCTGCTAAATTTCCATATCTAAAACATTTAGAGGAATTAGAGGTCGCTGCTTTACCATTAGAGGCTCAAAAACATTATCAAACATTAAAAAGCTTAGAATTTATTGAAAAGAAACAAAATGTCATACTAGCAGGTAACCCTGGAACTGGTAAAAGTCATACGGTCATTGGACTTGGAATTAAAGCCTGTCAAGCTGGATATCATGTGTATTTTGCGCATGTTCCGACTTTAATTATTGAGTTAAAAGAAGCAAAAAATGAACGTGTCCTACAACGTTTAAAAAAGAAGTTTGATAAATATCATCTCGTTATTTTAGATGAGCTTGGTTATATCTCGTTTGATAAAGAAGGCGCAGAGCTGCTCTTTAACTTTATCTCTACTCGATGTGAAAAAGCATCAACAATGTTTACGACTAACTTGCCCTTTTCAAGATGGAATGAAATCTTCCATGATCCGATTATCACAGCGGCCATGGTTGATCGCATTACCCATCAATCTTATGTGATTAACATGAATGGAACAAGCTATCGTCTACAACAATCAAAAAAATTCTTAGAAAATCATGAAAGTTAAAAATTAAATTTCAATTAAGTTAACTTTTCACTTGCAATATACATCAATCGGATCATTCATACATCGTACGAGGAACAACCCCTTCATTTTAACTCTCTTCCAAAGGTGCTTTGTTTTGATGAGTTTAAGTCGGTCAAATCAGCGGAAGGGGCTATGTCATTCATTTTTTGTGATGCTTCTAATGGGAAGTTAATTGATATCGTTGAAGACCGTCGTCTAAGCACTTTAAAACCTTATTTCATGCGATTTTCTAAGGAGGCCCGTGAAGGTGTAACTCACGTTGTTATTGATATGTATGCTCCGTATATGACACTCATTAAAGAGGTGTTTCCCAACGCTAAGATTGTTTTAGATAAGTTTCATGTTGTTCAACTTTTATCTCGCGCCCTTAATAAAACTCGTATTCGTTTCATGAACCAAAACAAAGAGTTCTACAACAAATTCAAACATTACTGGCGCCTCTTATTAAAAGCCCAAGAGGATATCCATTCTACCCACTACTTCTATTCTAACTGTTTCAAAAAGCAGATTTCTCAACAAGAAATCATCGACTTTTTACTCGCTTTAGATCCGGAATTAAAAGCCACTTATGACTTCTATCAAACCATCAAACAGGCCATCAAACTTCGCAACTTTGATGCTTTTCATCATGCCATTCAAAACCCCTCTGACTTACTTTCACCTGAAATGAAAACAGCTTTAAAAACATTAACTAACTACCAAGATTATATCAAAAATACGATTGAAACATCTTATACCAATGGAGTGCTTGAAGGGATTAATAACAAGATTAAAGTGATTAAACGCATGGCCTTTGGATACCGTAGTTTCTATCATTTCAAAGCTAGAATTTTGATTATCCATAAGTACACCTTTGAACAAAAAAATAAAAGGAATCAAACTGCTCAATGAGCAGCTTAATCCCTCACGATTACAGGTATAAAATTTCTTCACCCACACCAGTTGACAAAGAGCCAAAAAAACTTGTAGAATAAACACTTTCAATCAAAGTATTTCTCTACAAGTTTTATAGTACCAAAGAACCTCTATAATTTGATTAGCAACATTCTGTGAAAATATCCATTAAAAAAACCAGTTCTTTAATAACTGGTTTTTTTAATATGCAATGGTATTTTTTCTCTAAAAATAAAAAAAGATAAAACTTTTAAAAATCTTACCTAAGTTTATTAAAGTAAATGGTGCGGGTGACAGGAGTTGAACCTGCACACCAAAGGTACTAGAGCCTAAATCTAGCGCGTCTGCCAATTCCGCCACACCCGCATTTAAAATGGTGTCCTGCAGAGGACTCGAACCTCTGACCCTCTGATTAAAAGTCAGATGCTCTACCAACTGAGCTAGCAGGACTTTTTTATGGTGGAGGATGACGGGCTCGAACCGCCGACCCTCTGCTTGTAAGGCAGATGCTCTCCCAGCTGAGCTAATCCTCCACTTAATGGTGGCTTGGGACGGAATCGAACCGCCGACACAAGGATTTTCAGTCCTTTGCTCTACCGACTGAGCTACCAAGCCTTTTCTAAAATGGCGGTCCAGACGGGAATCGAACCCGCGATCTCCTGCGTGACAGGCAGGCATGTTAACCGCTACACCACTGGACCTTTTGGTTGCGGGGACAGGACTTGAACCTGCGACCTTCGGGTTATGAGCCCGACGAGCTACCAACTGCTCCACCCCGCGATGTTATATTTAAATTTAATATGGCGGAGGAAGAGGGATTCGAACCCCCGCGACGCTTTCACGCCCTGTCGGTTTTCAAGACCGATCCCTTCAGCCGGACTTGGGTATTCCTCCGTATCATGATGCAAACTAACTGGTGGACCCTGTAGGACTCGAACCTACGACCGATCGGTTATGAGCCGATAGCTCTAACCAACTGAGCTAAGGGTCCGGGTCTTTCATGGTAGCGGAGGAGGGACTCGAACCCCCAACCTCACGGGTATGAACCGTACGCTCTAGCCAGTTGAGCTACTCCGCCATTTATTGTTATTTGCTAATATTCAATTGGTGGAGACTAGGGGGATCGAACCCCTGACCTCCTGCGTGCAAGGCAGGCGCTCTCCCAGCTGAGCTAAGTCCCCATGGGTATTCATTTAATGGTCGGGAAGACAGGATTCGAACCTGCGACCCCCTGGTCCCAAACCAGGTGCTCTACCAAGCTGAGCCACTTCCCGAACTTTTATGGCGCGCCCAAGAGGAGTCGAACCCCTAACCTTTTGATCCGTAGTCAAACGCTCTATCCAATTGAGCTATGGGCGCTATTTAGTTGGTGCCTAGGGCCGGAATCGAACCGGCACGGGTGTCACCACCCGCAGGATTTTAAGTCCTGTGCGTCTACCAGTTCCGCCACCCAGGCATTTCATTTATTTCAAGGCACGCGCCTATTTCTTAAAAATGGTGTCCTGCAGAGGACTCGAACCTCTGACCCTCTGATTAAAAGTCAGATGCTCTACCAACTGAGCTAGCAGGACATCATTGGCTGGGCTAGCTGGATTCGAACCAGCGCATGACGGAGTCAAAGTCCGTTGCCTTACCGCTTGGCTATAGCCCATGATTAAAGTGGTGGTGGGGGACGGATTCGAACCGCCGAACTCGGAGAGAGCGGATTTACAGTCCGCCGCGTTTAGCCACTTCGCTACCCCACCAGCTGGTGCCGGAAGCAGGACTTGAACCCGCAACCTACTGATTACAAGTCAGTTGCTCTACCAATTGAGCTATTCCGGCAGTTATTTAATTATGGTGGAGGATGACGGGCTCGAACCGCCGACCCTCTGCTTGTAAGGCAGATGCTCTCCCAGCTGAGCTAATCCTCCACTTAATGGTGACCCGTACGGGATTCGAACCCGTGTATGCATGCGTGAAAGGCATGTGTGTTAAACCGCTTCACCAACGGGCCATTAAGTAATTAATGGCGCCCCAACTAGGACTCGAACCTAGGACCCCTTGATTAACAGTCAAGTGCTCTAACCAACTGAGCTATTGAGGCAGGTTTATTTTGGCCCAGCGACGTCCTACTCTCGCACTTGCGTACTACCCTCGGCGCTAAGGAGCTTAACTTCTGTGTTCGGTATGGGAACAGGTGTGCCCTCCTTGCCATCATCACTAGACCATTGAAAGATGTTGTTAATCTTCCAAAACTAGATATCTTCTTCAGTTTCTTTGGTTAAGTCCTCGATCGATTAGTATCAGTCCGCTCCATGTGTCACCACACTTCCACTCCTGACCTATCAACCTCGTCGTCTTCAAGGGATCTTACTTCTTTCGAATGGGAAATCTCATCTTGAGGGGGGCTTCACGCTTAGATGCTTTCAGCGTTTATCCCGTCCACACGTAGCTACCCAGCTATGCTCCTGGCAGAACAACTGGTACACCAGCGGTGTGTCCATCCCGGTCCTCTCGTACTAAGGACAGCTCCTCTCAAATTTCCTACGCCCACGACGGATAGGGACCGAACTGTCTCACGACGTTCTGAACCCAGCTCGCGTACCGCTTTAATGGGCGAACAGCCCAACCCTTGGGACCGACTACAGCCCCAGGATGCGATGAGCCGACATCGAGGTGCCAAACCTCCCCGTCGATGTGAACTCTTGGGGGAGATCAGCCTGTTATCCCCGGGGTAGCTTTTATCCGTTGAGCGACGGCCCTTCCATTCGGTACCGCCGGATCACTAAGCCCGACTTTCGTCCCTGCTCGACTTGTAGGTCTCGCAGTCAAGCTCCCTTCTGCCTTTACACTCTTCGAATGATTTCCAACCATTCTGAGGGAACCTTTGGGCGCCTCCGTTACTCTTTGGGAGGCGACCGCCCCAGTCAAACTGCCCACCTGACACTGTTCCCTGACCCGATAAGGGCCACGGGTTAGAACCCCAGTGACACAAGGGTAGTATCCCAACAGCGACTCCACCAAGACTGGCGTCCTGGTTTCTTCGTCTCCTACCTATCCTGTACATGTGCCACCAGTGCTCAATATCAAGCTACAGTAAAGCTCCACGGGGTCTTTCCGTCCTGTCGCGGGTAACCTGCATCTTCACAGGTACTATGATTTCACCGAGTCTCTTGTTGAGACAGCGCCCAGATCGTTACGCCTTTCGTGCGGGTCGGAACTTACCCGACAAGGAATTTCGCTACCTTAGGACCGTTATAGTTACGGCCGCCGTTTACTGGGGCTTCAATTCAAAGCTTCGCTTGCGCTAACCTCTCCTCTTAACCTTCCAGCACCGGGCAGGCGTCAGCCCCTATACATCACCTTGCGGTTTAGCAGAGACCTGTGTTTTTGATAAACAGTCGCCTGGGCCTATTC